>JAAYIU010000091.1 GCA_012523265.1 Bacteroidales bacterium
CCCAGATTTTTTCGATTTCCTCTGCCGAGTATCCCCGTCGCAGCAGCTCGGCGGTAATGTTGTGCATCTCTGAGGCGTCGTAGCAGCCCGTAACGCCGCCCCCGCCGTCGAAGTCGGTGCCGATGCCCACATGGTCGATGCCGGCCACCCTTACAATATGATCGATATGATCGACATAATCGGAGAGTGTGGCCAGATTGGGCGGGAAATTCTTGTTGACGGCGTACCATTCGCCGCGGGCTTCGTTCATCAGTTCGTCGGTAAGGCCGTCGAAGTGGTTGTATTTTTTGCGTAAAGCGTTTTGTGCCGAATCGCGTTGTGCGTTGGGAGGCATGGTCTTCACATAGTCGCTCAGGATGCAAACCTGCACCACGCCGCCATTTTGTGCCAGTTTCAGCAGCAAGCTGTCCGACAGGTTGCGCGGATGATCGCAGATAGCGCGCGCCGAAGAGTGCGACGCGATCACCGGCTGCGACGAAACTTTGAGGACGTCACAGAAACTGCTGTCGGAGATGTGCGACACGTCTATCATCATACCCCGTCGGTTCATCTCTTGCACCACCTGACGGCCAAATTCGCTCAGGCCGTGGTGTTCGGTAGTGTCGGTGGAGGAGTCGCAGATGTCGTTGTTGCGGGTGTGGCACAGCGTGATGTAGCGTGCGCCGCGGTTGTAAAAATGCCCGATCTGCGCCAGGTCGTTGCCGATGGCATAGCCGTTCTCGATGCCGAGGAAGATTGCTTTTTTGCCTTCATCCTTCAGTCGCAGCGCCTCCTCGGGCGAAGTAGTAATGGCGGCCAGCTCCGGTATGCGTTGCAGCTGGGCATCTATCGAGTCGAAGATGCGGTTGGCCTGGTCGATGGCTTTTTGGTTGGCTTCGGGGGTGCGTGCCTCCTGCCCCAGAAAGACGGCAAAAAAAATGGCATCCAGGCCGCCTTCAGTCATCCGCGGCAAATCTACTTTGCTGCCGTGGGTTTTGGCATCGTGGCGTTGGCTCAGGTCGTAGTCGCCGCGCAAAAGCCACAAGGGTGTGTCGGTGTGCGAATCGACGGTAAAAATCTTCGCCTGCACTTTTACCGCTTCGGCCATTTTATCGGTATTGGCAGCAGGCTGGTTGCAACTGCTTGCCAGCAGCATTATTGTTGCTACAACCAGCACCATAAAGCCCGACTTTTCGGTGTTTATCATTAATTTAATCATCAGAAAACTATTAAAAAAACATCGCCAAAAGTAGCAACTTTTTTGGGTGGTAGGGATGGGAGTGATTTAGAAAACCTTGCCGATTGTTTTCTTACTGTTAAAAAAAAACAGGAGAGAGCAGGTTATCTATTGATGAGATTTTACATCAAAACGGAAGATTGGAATCCGCATTTTAAAAGACAACAAAAAAATAAATTCCCAAAATCCGAAAAATCAAGTATTTAAACGCTCGTAAGGTGTGCGTTGCCATAATTCGTGGCGGGAGCAGTTTGGATATTTTTTCAGAAAAGTGTATCTTCGCGCCGAACTTTTTGCCGGGGGTACAGCAGAAGAAAGTGTAAAGCCGCCAGTGGCGCGCATAGAAATCGATACTACCCATGGCTCATTTCTTACCGGGCGCTCCGGGTGCCTGCCATGCCAGATACCTCCGCATGTATTATTTCAAAAATCAAACTTCGATGATCAATACCAACAATCCACGCGAATCGATAGGGATGAAAGCCCAACGAGTGTTGCAACGCCTGCTTAGTGAACACCCGGCAATTGGCGCCATCTTCAGCCAGGCATTATCGCCCGACGAGGCAGCACAGGCCCTGCGCCGGCACGCTTACGAGTTTCTTAGCAACCGCAAGATAGCACTGGCTTTTTTCAATCGGGAGGAAACTTCCCGACAGGCATATCGAAAGCTTACCTGGCGCGACTTTGGCGCCACACGTATCCTCGATTATATCGACAACACCGGACGCCGGTTCGAGGATCTGAATCTCCACGGCGACGCTATTGTCAACCGACCATTCGACCCACTGTGGCAGGCCGTTAAAAATGGCCGTGGCGGCGGCAGCGAAGACTATTTCAGAGATATGCTTCAGCTCTTTCGCCAATATAATGGAACCGCCCAACGGCAGCTTCCCGAAAAAGATACCCTCGAAATGTGGATGGAACGCCATCCATCAGGGCTTGATAAAGAAATGATCCAGATGCGACGCCAAAACCGCGAACGTATTCTGCGTGTTATCATCAGCAGGATAGAGCAGGGGTTGGTGAAAAGTGAGCGCTACAAATTTGACGAAGGCATGAGTGCCGACGAAAAGATGGAACGTGCGTTGCAATGGTGGGATACCAGCCATTTCCACCTAAAGTTTGCTGTCCGCACGCCCGAACTGCTCAACGAGATGCTCGACCACTCCCTCGACGCTGCCACCATGAAGACATTGCGACAAGCACAGCAGGGCGGGATTCCCATCTTTGTCAATCCTTATTATCTCTCGTTGCTCAATGTGGATATATCGGGTTTCGCCGCCGGCACCGATCAGGTGATTCGCGATTACGTTTTTGTAAGCCGGGATTTGATAGATGAGTTTGGACATATCGTGGCCTGGGAAAAAGAGGACATTGTGCAACCCGGCGAGCATAATGCTGCCGGCTGGTTGCTGCCATCGCGACACAATATCCACCGTCGCTATCCCGAAGTGGCGATACTTATCCCCGACACAGTGGGGCGCGCCTGTGGCGGATTGTGTGTTTCGTGCCAGCGCATGTACGACTTCCAGAGTGGCCACCTCAACTTCGACCTCGACAAGCTGAAGCCTAAAGAAAAATGGCCGGAGAAGCTGCGTGGTCTGCTCGATTATTTTGAAAACGATGCACAACTGCGCGACATCCTCATCACCGGCGGCGATGCCCTGATGAGCGCCGACAAAAGTATCAGGCTGCTGCTCGACAGCGTTTATGAAATGGCTTGTCGCAAAATAGAAGCAAACAAAAAGCGTCCGCAGGGCGAAAAGTACGCCGAGATGATGCGCATCCGCCTGGGCACGCGCCTGCCGATATACATACCGCAACGCATCACCCCTGAGATTACCGCCATCCTCGCCGATTTCAAAGCCAAAGCCTCACGCATCGGCTTTACGCAATTTGTAATACAAACACATTTTGTAAGCGCCATGGAGATAACGCCCGAAGTACGGCAAGCCATTTCCCGTCTGCTCTCGGCAGGCTGGATTGTTACCAACCAACAGGTGTTTACCACAGCGGCCTCTGTGCGTGGACATACCTCCAAGCTGCGCAAAACCCTCAACGACATTGGCGTGCTTACTTATTACACCTTTACAGTAAAAGGTTTCCAGGAAAACAAATACAATTTCGCCACCAACGCCCGCGCCGTGCAGGAACAAATAGAGGAGAAGAGGTTTGGCGAAATACCTTTTGAATATTATGATGTAATCGCCGATTTTCCGTTGCAGGCAGAGCAGATGGTGAGCAAAATAAATGAGCTGCGGCGTCAGGAGGATCTGCCTTTTTTGAGCACCGACCGCAACGTGCTCAACATGCCCGGAGTAGGCAAAAGCCTGCGGTTCCGCACCATCGGCATTACCCCCGACGGACGCCGTATCCTGGAGTTCGACCACGACAAAAACCGCCGCCACAGTCCCATCATCCATCAGATGGGGCGCGTAGTAATCATCGAGAGCAAATCGATGTGGCAATATCTGCAGCAGCTCGAGGCGCTTGGCGAAGACCTCACCGAATACGAAAACCTCTGGGGGTATAGCCTCGGCATCACCGAACAGCGCATCCCTGTGTACGAATACCCAAAATATGATTTTGGTATCACAGAGCAATTTACCAATTTCGACATCAGCAAGGGTCAGTAAAAAATACGATCTTCGTAGGACATTGTAAAAACAAAAAATTAGCATCATGATAACTTTTAACAATTACGAACACCCGTACGAATCCATTACCGAAAGGGCTTCTGCCATTACCAACAAAACAATTGCGGGCGCCGGGCGCACAGAAGCGCTTCGCACTATCCTTAGCTGCATCGATCTTACCTCGCTGGAAGGCACCGATACCGGCGTTAAAATTTTTTCGATGTGCGAACATGCACACAGCTTTTCACAGCAAAATTCCGGGCTTCCTGATGTTGCCGCGGTTTGTTTTTATCTGCCTTTTGTGGCGCAGGCACGTAAACAGCTCGAAGGTACAGGCGTAAAAGTGGCAACAGTAGCAGGGGCTTTTCCGCACGGGCAGGCGCCCACAGAAATAAAGCGAGCCGAGGTGGAGTATGCCGTAAAAGCCGGCGCCCACGAAATAGACGTGGTGATAGCCCGCGGCTACATGCTGGCCAACAAGTGCAATGAGATGCAGGTGCAGCTCGAAGCCATGCGTGCGGCAGCCGGCAACACCACCCTCAAAGTAATCCTGGAAACAGGCGAGCTGGAGACGGTGTACAAAATTCGCCGCGCCAGCGAAATGGCCCTCAACGCCGGCGCCGACTTCCTGAAAACTTCCACCGGAAAAACCAAACCGGCGGCCACACCCCAGGCCTTGCTCATCATGCTCGACACCATCAAAGAGTTTTATGAAAAAACCGGTAAAATGGTTGGAATTAAACCTTCGGGCGGCATTGCCGAACCCGACGACGCCATCAAATATTACCTGTTGGTAAAAGAGATACTGGGCGACGCCTGGCTCAACAAAAAGTATTTCCGCATTGGTGCCAGCCGCCTCGCTGACAAAGTAGCTTCAGAGATTAGAGGGTAGAGAAAATTATGATTTTTAAAAATAAAAAACAATGCTTGCCAACGACGATAAAAACACTGAGCCGGATGTGCCGGTGCAACCGGAAGAAATCATTCAAAGCATCGACAACTATGGCCCGGAAGGCTTTGAGATAAACCTTCATCACCAATCCGGAAAATTTACGGCAGCCAGCGCACGGAAGGGTGTGCTCAACACACACGGCCTGATCTCCCCGAAAGCTGCTCAGGGTTTTGATTACTTAAACGATCGTTCGCGCCTTGTACGTCCATTGCAACGGCGCCATGGCGAGCTGGAGGAAGTGTCGTGGGAGGAGGCTTTTCGCATCATAACCCAACGCATCCGCACTGTCGATGCCGACCAAAATGCTTTTTATGCCGGCGCCCGTCTTACCTGCGAAGAAATTTACATGGTACAGAAACTGGCGCGCGCCGGCGCGCGTACCAACAACGTCAACTGTTTTCATTACATGGGCCGGGGCATTGGCTATGGTCACAACGCCAGCCACAGCGCGCCGCTGAGCGCCATCGATACCGCCAGTCACATCTTCATCGTGGGCAGCACGCTCCTTAAAGATCATCCGCTGATCGATCAACTTATTGCCGAAAGGCGCAACAAGAAAAACCTCTCGGTGCAGTTCGTTACCACCGCGCCTGATTTGTCGCACAGCAAAATTGCCGACCATATTATTACCATCAAAAGCTCCTACTGGTTTTTGCGTGCAACAAATTATTTTCTCCTTTCGGGACATATGCTCGATGAGGAGCGGTTGCGGCAAAAGATTGAAAACTATGACGAATACAAAGCTGCTGTGATGGAGCAGGATTTTGATGAGCTTTTCGCGAAAGCGGGCAACTGCTGCATTGATCAGTTGGCCGCTTTCGCTAAATCTTTTTGTAACCAGCCGGAGGTTTTGCTGATTTGTTCCGAGAAGGAAATTTCGTCGAACAGTTGCCTGGAAATTGCTAATCTGACGTTGCTGACCAACGCCGGAGCTGTCGATAATTCGTTGCAACCCCGTCGCTACCTGGCGCTCAAAGAAAAAAATAATGCGCAGGGCGTTATCGAAATGGGAGGCTGCCATAAAGTAGCGCCCGGTTTCCGGCCTTATGATGCCCCCGGAGTGGTGGAACAACTGGAGCATGTGTGGAATGAAAAAAATCTGCCGCGCAACATCCTAAGCCCCTACAAGCTGCTCGACCAGGGGTTGCTGAAGAATATCTTTGTTTTTGGTGAAGACCCGGTGGACTGTGCCATCGACAAACCAAGCGTCGATCGCTGGCTGGATCAGATTGAATTTTTGGTGGAGCAGGATTATTTTATTACCGAAACCGCCGCGCGAGCTGATCTGGTGTTGCCGGCCTCGCTGCCCTTCGAAATTGGCGGCACCTACATCAATACGCATAAAGTACGGCAAACCATCGAAGTGCAAAAGGAATCGGTTTTGATAAAAAATTCATTACAACAGCTTTCCACACTTTTGTACAAGCTGTGCGTGGATGCCGCCGACAGCCATCATAAAATCATGGAAGAAGCCAATCAGTTCATGCACCACTCGCAGCCGATGCCACCAACCCTGCAATTTACCAGGCATGATAATATTAACCGGATGTTCGATTTTGGCTGCGACACCCTGCACAAGCGCATTGAGGCGGCTGTCTAACCTGATTTTTTACAATATTTTATAGAACACTGATGACACTGATGTTGCTGATTTACACAGATAAAGACAAAAACCCCCTGCATAAGGCGGGTCAGGCAGTGCAACCCCGTTGCATCTGCGTCACCTGTCCGGCTGCTGACGGATCCGTGTTCTATTGCAGCAAGTGATGATTTATACAGGCTAAATGACTTACTTTTGTCCGCTTAAAACTTGGAAATGTGCAGTCGTAAACCCCATATTTCAACAATTTTTTCACGGACATTTATCGGGCTGATGCTGATGCTTTTGCTGCCGGCAATCTTGCCTGCACAGGAGGTTCCGTCGCGCTTTGTCGACCGGCTTAGCCTCGAAAGCAAAATTCACTACAGCTTCATCATACCGCACCACGCTGTGATATGGGCGCTTACCGATGGTTTCTTTCCGGTGGTTGAGGCCAGCGTGCTGCTGCAAACCTATGGCCGTAGCAATTATCAATACCAGCGTAATTATCCGCAAATCGGCCTCACCTGGCTCTATTCCGATTTTGGCGGCTCTGAGTCTTTGGGAGTGATGCATGCGGTGGTTCCAAACATAAGGCTGCCGCTCTTGCGCCGCGATAAAATCCAGATAACCTTCGGCGTAGGAGTGGGCGTTGCATATCTTACCAAAAAATACGACCGGATAGAAAATTATCGAAACCTCACCATCGGATCGCATTACAATGCAGCCGTTCATTTCCAGCTTAAAACGAACATTCGGCTCAGTGAGCAGTTTCGTGCCAGCGCTGGCATTTCGATGGCGCATGTTTCTAATGGCACCATCAAAACGCCCAATTATGGCCTGAACATGCCGGCGCTTTTTGCCGGGCTGGAATACAAAATCACGCGTCGGACTATTGTTTTTTTGAAGCCCGAACAAATTAATAAAATGAAAGGGAAAGTGAATGTGCGCATCGGTGCCGCCATGGCGCTGAAAGAAAACAATGATGCGTGGGGTGAAGAGTTCCGGGTGTACATCGGCCAGGTGAGTGTGGGTGGCTATTACAACAACACCAACCGGCTGCTGCTCGACGTGGATGCTGTGTACGACGAATCGACGAAATATGCCATGGAGCTTGCCGGTGCGCCGGTGGATAATTATGAAGATGTGGTGAAAGGGGGCATCAGCCTGGGGCACGAGTGGACCTTCGACAGGCTTTCGCTGTTGATGAACCTGGGCGTGTATCTTTACAATACTGATTACACCGACGAGCTGGTTTACAACAAGCTGGGCGTTGGTTTCCGCTTTACGCGATACACTTACGCTTCGGTAACTTTGCAGGCGCACTGGGCCAAAGCGGAGTTTCTGAGCTTTGGGTTGGGCATTATTATTTAAAAAAAAGCCGGATTATTTTACCCACGCCTTCTGGTTGCCGGCTGAGGAGTACCGACTGCTTTTAAAAAATCCTATTTTTGACAAAAAAAACAATGCAAGATCACGAACAAAAAGTCCTCGATTACCTGCGGGCGCTAAACATTCCGTATGAGATTTACCATCATCCGCCTGTGCCAACGGTTGAAGAGGCCATGCTGTATTGGAAAGATATTGAGGCCACACATTGCAAAAACATCTTCTTCCGAAACCACAAAGGCAACCGGCATTATCTGGTGGTGCTGCGCCACGATGCCACGCTCCACATCCACGAGCTGGAGAAGCGGCTGGGGCAGGGGAAGCTCTCTTTCGCCTCGCCCAAGCGCCTCATGAAATGGCTGCAACTCACCCCCGGATCGGTTACGCCTTTCGGCCTTATCAACGATGAGCAAAACCACGTTAAGCTGTTTCTGGATATTCAATTAAAAAAGGCTGCGAAAATCAGTTTTCATCCCAATATCAATACCGCCTCGGTGATAATCTCCCTGGAAGATTTCATAAAATATCTGAACTCCACCGGCAACGCTTATGAATTTTTGCCGCTTTATTGATAATTTTGCATTTTTATTTTAAAAATCAGGATGCAAGATGGGCATGATAAAAATTACGGATGAATTTCTTGATGTCACCTCGAGGCAGGCAAAGCAATCGCCGCGCCGGCGAATGAACTACAATTTTCATCCAAGCCATGAAGACCCGTTTCATCGGCTGCTCAACGCTATGGAGCCGGGCACCTATGTGCAACCGCATAAACACGAAAATCCGGATAAATTTGAAATCTTCCTGGCGCTGCGCGGGCGGTTTGTGGTTTTTATCTTCGACGAGTTGGGGAACATTACCGATCACATCATCCTCGATGCCCGTGAGGGAAATTACGGAGTAGAGATTGCCGAACGCACCTACCACACACTCGTGTCGTTGGAGCCGCCCTCGGTGGCCTATGAGGTGAAGGCAGGGCCTTACACTTCTACAACTTCTAAAAACTTTGCTCCCTGGGCACCCGCCGAAGGTGACGAAGCGGTGCCCGGGTATCTCGAAAAATTGCTTGCAACTGTTGGGTTGTCGGTCTCTAAAAAATAATAACACATGAAATTTTCTACCTTTTATCGGCACCGGCCTTTGCTCTTCGAAATTGTTAATCCGCTGAACAAGTTTGTAAAGACCGCTGCCTTTAGCGGCATTCTGCTGATGGCAGTTACCGTGCTGGCGTTGGTGCTGGCCAACTCTCCTTTATCAACGGCCTACTTTACCTTTTTCCAACAATATTTCACCATAGGTTTTGCTACTTTTGAGATTAGCAAGCCGCTGATCTTATGGATCAACGATGGGCTGATGGCGGTATTCTTTTTTCTGGTAGGGCTTGAGATAAAACGCGAGACCCAGATCGGGGAGCTTTCGAGTTTTAAAACTGCTGCGCTGCCGGCCTTTGCTGCCTTGGGTGGTATGTTGGTGCCGGCGCTGTTTTATGCCTTGATCAACCGCAATTCTGGCGGTCTTCATGGATGGGGCATACCAATGGCTACGGATATTGCTTTTGCTTTGGGGGTGCTTATCCTGCTTGGCAAACGCGTGCCGCTGGCGCTCAAATTATTTCTCACCGCCCTTGCCATTGTCGACGACATCGGCGCTGTGGTGGTCATTGCGCTTTTTTACACCTCCCAAATTGCTCTTGATGCACTTATGGTGGCGGGGTTGCTGTTTGCTGTCCTGCTGGTGCTTAACGCGATGAAAATTTACCGTGTGCCCATTTATGTGATCATCGGTACACTGTTGTGGATAGCCATGCTCAAGAGCGGCGTGCACGCCACCGTGGCCGGCATACTCCTGGCCATAGCCATTCCCGGACGGTCTAAACGATCGGTGGAGGATTGTGTGGCGTCGAATGAGGCTTTGCTGATGCGCCTGAAAGACAACCGCGATGCGGATGCGGTGCTCGATCCTAAACGCGACAAGAAACTTATAGCGGCCATTTACACCATCGGCGACAATTGCATCCACGCCGTGTCGCCGTTGCTGCGCATCGAACATTCGCTGCATGCCTGGGTAGCCTATTTCATCATCCCGTTATTCGCTTTCGCTAATGCCGGCGTCATCTTCAACAATTCGTTGCTGGCCGAAATCGGAAGCCCGGTCAGCGTTGGGATTTTTGCGGGACTGGTATTGGGCAAACCGGTGGGCATAACTTTATTTACCTATCTTGCCGCACAACTTAAAATTGTTCAGCTTCCGATAGGCATACACTGGAAACACATCATCGGGGTGGGCTTTATTGGGGGCATAGGTTTTACCATGTCCATCTTTATTGGCAACCTTGCCTTTGCCACCCATCCTCACAATATTGAGATCGCCAAGCTGGGCATCCTGATCTCGTCGCTGGTGGCGGGTATCATCGGCTACCTGATATTGCACTCGAGCGGGAAGAAAGACAAAGCATAGATTAAGTTTGCCCGAAAACAAATAGATTATCACATACACACTTCACCATGTCATCACAAAAACCATCTATACCCAAAGGCACACGCGACTTTACGCCGGCAGAGATGCTGCGCCGCAACTATATTTTCGATACCATCCGCGAGGTATTTCAAAATTTTGGTTTCCAGCCCATCGAAACGCCCGCCATGGAAAACTTGTCGGTGCTGCTGGGCAAGTACGGCGATGAAGGCGACAAGCTACTTTTCAGAATTCTGAATTCGGGCGACTTCCTTTCGGGTGCTTCACACCAGGATTTGCAGTTGGATAATGCGCCGGGGCTTTCGCTCAAAATTAGCAGCAAAGGTTTGCGCTACGACCTCACAGTTCCTTTTGCCCGCTATGTGGTGCAGCACCGCAACGAGATCAGCTTTCCGTTTAAGCGCTATCAGATTCAGCCGGTATGGCGCGCCGACCGCCCACAGCGCGGACGCTATCGTGAATTTTACCAGTGCGATGCCGACATCATCGGCAGCGATTCGCTGATAAACGAGGTGGAGCTTATCCAGCTTGTGGATGAGGTTTTCAGGCGTCTGGGTATAAAAGTTCAGGTGAAGCTCAACAATCGGAAGATACTGGCCGGCATTGCCCATGCCATTGGCGCCGAAGGCAGCCTTACCGATATTACCATCGCCATCGACAAACTGGATAAGATTGGTCAGGAAAAAGTAAACGAAGAGCTTGCGCAAAAAGGGCTTTCGGCGGAAGCCATCGACAAGCTGCAGCCCATTCTTCTCATGCAGGGCACCGACGAGGAGAAGTTCGGTTTGTTGCAACGAACTCTGGCGGGAAGCGCCATAGGCATTGACGGCATTGCTGAGATGCAGGAAATTTTTGAAATCCTGCATCTTCTGGAATTGCGGCACCTGGTGTCGCTCGATCTTACCCTGGCGCGTGGGCTTAACTACTACACAGGTGCCATCATAGAAGTAAAAGCTACCGAGGTGCAGATAGGAAGTGTTTGCGGCGGCGGGCGCTACGACGACCTCACGGGTATTTTTGGCATGCCGGGCACTTCGGGTGTGGGCATCTCTTTTGGCGCCGACCGCATCTACGACGTTATGCTCGAGAGCAATCTGTTTGGCGAATCCAGCCACAAATCCACACAGGTGCTTTTTGCCAACTTTGGCAAAGCCGAAGAGAGATATTGCCTCAGGCTGCTGACCCAAGTTCGGAAAGCCGGCATCAGCGCAGAGCTTTATCCGGAAGCAGCTAAAATGAAAAAACAGATGACCTGGGCCGACAAAAAAGAAGTGGCATGGGTGGTGCTGGCAGGTAAAGAAGAGATGGAGCAAAATAAGCTTACGCTAAAAAATATGCGCTCCGGTGAGCAAATCTCCTGCACCCTCGATCAAATGATTAATCGTGTGAAAGACGTTGCGGGCGCGTGAATTGAATGAACTTCAGAAGTGCAGCGACATCAACAATAAAACTTAAGGTGTTTGCAGGCACCTGTTAAAGTCCATTTCTTTTTTTAAACAATCACTTCGATGACCCTTGCGCTTGTTGCCGCTATTGTGCTGTTGGTTTTTCTTATTCGTGCCATTTTTGGTTTTGGCGATGCGCTGGCGGGTATGCCCTTGCTGGTGTTGCTCATCGGCGTACATCAGGCGGCGCCGCTCATGGCCATGCTTGCGCTGGTGATGGCGGCTATGATTCTGCTTAAAAACCTGAAAACCGTGCGATGGGATTTTTCGCTGCGGCTGATTTTTCCCGCACTGGCCGGCATACCGGTAGGTTTGTATTATCTCACCCTGATCGATGAACGCATCGTCAATGCGGTGTTGGCAGCATTTATCATTATTTTTTCGGCGGCACGGCTGGTAAAAACTATCAGGCAGATAAATCCACCCGGGCTGGTGACAGCAGCTGTTGGTTTTGTGAGCGGCGTGTTGGGCGGCGCATACAACACCAGCGGGCCGCCGGTGATCATGTTTCTTTCTGCCAAAGGGATGTCGCCGCAGGCTTTTCGCTCCACGCTGCAAAGTTTTTTCTTTAGCACCGGAGCGGCTATCGTGGCGGGACACGCGTTATGGGGAAATATTACAACAGAGGTACTCAACTACTTCTGGGTTGGATTGCCAGCGGTGATTATCGCCTTTGTGGCAGGCGAAAAGCTCCTTCATCGTTTTGATGCCAACAGATTTTACCGATGGGTGTATGCATTGCTTATCGCTATCGGTGCCGCGCTTTTGGTTAAGGCGTTGTATTGAAATCATGCCCAAAAATCAAGTTCCAAATCCCAAATGACAGATAAAATCCAAATCCCAACCGTCGGTAGCCGGTGTAAACCATTTCAAAACTCTAACCACGGAGCAGTTTGATTATTGAGTTTTGACCATTGAGATTTATTTGGAACTGTTTACACCGACAACTGGCGGTTACTTATTTGTTTTGTAGAATTCGTCCCCGGCTTTCGTGGATGGGACAACCAAAACTGCAAACAAAAAAACCCCGCCACGAGGCAGGGTTTTTTGTTTTAAAATCAGAATAAAATATTCCAATCAGAACTATTAATATCTATAATGATCAGGCTTGTAAGGGCCTTCTATCGGTACGCCCAGATATTCGGATTGCTCTTTGGTGAGTTTGGTGAGTTTTACGCCAAGTTGGTCCAGGTGCAAACGTGCCACCTCTTCGTCGAGGTGCTTGGGCAAACGATAGACATCAATTTTGTAGTTGTCTTTGTTTTTCCACAGATCAATCTGCGCCAGCGTCTGGTTAGTGAATGAGTTGCTCATCACAAAGGAGGGATGTCCTGTGGCGCAGCCCAGATTTACCAGGCGGCCTTCGGCAAGCAGATAGATGGAGTTGCCGTTTTGCATGCGGTAACGATCTACCTGTGGCTTGATGGTTTCTTTGGTAATGGTGGGGTCATTGTCGAGTTTCTCCACCTGTATTTCGTTATCGAAATGGCCAATGTTACAAACGATGGCTTCATCTTTCATATGCTTGAGATGCTCCAGGGTGAGGACGTCTTTGTTTCCGCTGGCAGTAACGAATATCTGTCCTTCTTTCAAAGCCTCGTCGATGGTGGTCACTTCAAACCCTTCCATGGCGGCCTGCAGAGCGCAGATGGGGTCGATCTCTGTAATGAGCACGCGAGCACCATAGGCGCGCATCGACTTGGCCGAACCTTTGCCCACGTCGCCATAGCCCAGCACTACTACTACTTTTCCTGCAATCATCACGTCGGTGGCGCGCTTGATGCCATCGGCCAGCGATTCGCGACAGCCATAAAGGTTGTCGAATTTCGATTTTGTCACCGAATCGTTTACGTTTATAGCCGGAACGAGCAACTCGCCGCGGTCTTTCATCTGATAGAGCCGGTTGACGCCGGTGGTGGTCTCCTCCGATACGCCTTTCCAGTCGCTGGCAGCGCGGTTCCAGCGCTTGGGGTCTTCCACGTAGATGCGCTGCAGCAAACTCATGATTGCGCGCTCTTCGTTGTTGGTGCCTGGTTTTTTGAGCAGCTCAGGGTTGTCTACGATGGCTTTGCCTTTGTGGATGAGCAGTGTGGCATCGCCACCATCGTCTACCACGAGGTGTGGCCCGTGGCCGCCCGGAAACGAAAGTGCCTGGCTGGTACACCACCAATATTCGTCCAGCGTTTCGCCTTTCCAGGCAAATACCGGAACGCCACTGGCAGCCATGGCTGCGGCAGCATGATCCTGGGTAGAGAATATATTGCAACTGGCCCAGCGCACGTCAGCGCCAAGCTCTTTGAGGGTTTCGATGAGCACCGCAGTTTGTATGGTCATGTGCAGCGATCCGGTGATACGAACATCACGCAGTGGCTTCTCCTGCGAGAACTTTCTGCGGATCGCCATCAGGCCGGGCATCTCTTTCTCAGCAATCTCTATCTCTTTCCTGCCCCATTCGGCCAGTGAAATGTCTTTTACTTTGTATTTTAAACTTTGGTCGACAACTAAATTGTTCATTCGTGATCTTCTTGAATTTTTAATGTATGATTTATTATTTCGTAATGATGTTGTAATTTTTTAATAGATAAAATATCGAAAAGCAACATCTTAAAACCTCTAAAACCTTTGTAAATAAGCGGCTGCAAAAGTAATCAGAAAGCAGGGTTTTAACAAACGCCCCTTATCCTTGTTCATTATTGCCACCAATTACAAATATTAACACATGTGCGGAAGATATTCCTTTGCGCCCGATCTGAAGATCGTTAATGAGCATTATGATATTGTAGCAAATCCTGCTGATGTGGCGGCCAACTACAATGCGGCGCCCACGCAGCTGCTGCCGGTAATCACTAGCCAAATGCCGCGGAAGCTGTCGTTGTTCCGTTGGGGACTGGTACCGTTTTGGGCTAAAGATAGTTCTATCGGCAACAAGCTCATCAATGCACGGGCAGAATCAGTGGCTACAAAACCCTCTTTTAGAAATGCTTTCAAAAGCCGTCGGTGTCTGGTTCCTGCCGATGCTTTTTATGAATGGAAACATGCAGCGGGCGGAAAGATGAAAATTCCATATCGTATCAGCATAAAGCAACAGCCGCTTTTTTCGATGGCCGGCATCTGGGAGCAATGGGAAAATCCAGCGGGCGGGCTGTTGCAATCTTTTGCCATTATCACCACCTCTGCCAACAAGCTGGTAGCAGAGCTGCACGATCGCATGCCGGTAATCTTGCCGCCTGAAGCCGAACAGTTGTGGCTCTCTGATGTAGAAATCAAGCAGCTTCTTTCGTTACTTCAACCTTTCGACGCCCGGGCAATGGAGGCATATCCCGTTTCCACCCGCCTCAACTCACCACGCAACAATTCCAAAGAGCTTATCGCCCGCAGTGACGACTATCGGGAGGGAGATTTGTTTTCGGAAATTCCATATTAAAATTTTAGGAAACAGAATGGGTTTTTGATTTTGTAAAAGTCGAAAAAGAGTTTCTACAACACTTTCCTTATCAAGCCTGCTGAGGGCTGTCTTCTATCCATTTTGCGGCAGCTAATTTCTAAAACAAGCTTTAATCAAATGTCTGAAACTCTTTCATTGCATTCTCGTCGAGTTTGCCTTCTCTTATCAGTTGTTTTTCGAGCCGCTCTTTTTGTTTTTTCTCTTTTCGCTCTTCGCTGCCGCCACGAATGGTGTTGGTAACACCGCTTAGGGTAGTTTTCACCAGATAATTAAAAAACGAGCGGTTGACGTCTCTGCGAAAAAACATCTCGCCATCGCGGAAGCTAAAAAGTTTTTGCGGGTTGCTGCGGCGAACCACAAAAGTATTGGCGATAAACGAAATCAGCGATTCCTCAAAGCTGTCGTCAGTAAGGGTTTCTTTGTTGATAAGGCTTATCTGAAGTTTGTTGTATCTAAACTTCATGTCGCCTCTCGCCAGTTCGTCGTTGGCTGTAAAATGAAAGGTTACCAGTTCGTTATAGCCTCTTTTTACTTTTACGAAAGCGATGTGTTCGAGCAGTGGGTTGAGTTCTGTCAGGTCGAAGCTATTGATTACGCCGGTTGCACTCCAAAGGTCGTTCTTGTTGCTGAGGTCGAAGTCGAGATTGAGTGCTACCTTGCCTTTTTTCATCAGCAGTGCGTTGGCGTAAACGCTCATTAGCGAGTCGCGTGCAATTACTTCGGGCATGTTGGTGATGTTGTGGGCCGACACATTGATGTCGTTCAAAAATACTTTCCCTGGCTGGCGAGCCGGCGGCATATATTCGCGGTAGGTAAAGTTGGAGTTGTTAACGATAAAATTCTCTATCAGCAGCTTTATTTTCAAATTGTGCAGCGCTGTGACGGGCAATTTCGGGAAATGGTTTTCGGGCAGCGGAAATGCTTTGCTGCGGTAGTCGTCACCGTCCAGAGCAGTAAGTTCTGCTTTTCCAATGCGCAGCGTGTTGTCGAAGATAAGTGGGGTGATGTCGAAATCCGTCAGTTCCAGTTTGTCAAAAACCATTTGCAGGCGGTCGGTTTGCACACCCACTTTGGTTGCAAAAATCGTGTCGGGCAGGGTAGGCTGCAAATAACCCGAATCCACCAAAAGTTGCTGTTGCCGGCTGGAATAGCTCACCACTGCCGCACCGTAGTTGTAGAGGCTGTCGGTAGATAATTCCTGAAAATCCCGTAAGGTAATTTTTATGTCGTCGAAATAGAGAAACTTGTTATCGAAGGCACGCGACGCCGAATCGATGAGCAGTTGTGAAAGGTCAAGATTAATTTTTTTGAAACTAAAAGCTACGCCTTCGTCGCGTCGCGGATTTCTGATTTTTAGTCGTGCAGCGTTTACGCGGATGTCGTCCACAGCTACGCTGTTGAGATGGTCGCGGATGTGCCTGTAAAGCTGCAATGAGTCGCGGTGCAGTTTTATGGCGGTATCGCCGGGCGCAGGCAAGTCAAGGTATAAATCAGGATTATCGATGCGGATAGTTTTGGCCTTAAAAGTCTTCATCACGATTAGGTCGTAATAGTTGAGACCCGAAACCTTCAGGCTTCCAAAATCGAGATCAGCATCGTTGTAAATCGAATACAAAAAGCTACCCATGTCAAGTGACTGGTCGGCGGTTGAAATCAACAGCTTGCTTCCGATCAGGCGTTTGTTTTTGTCGATATAAATCCTAAAATCGTTATCTACTGCCAGCCTTACATCGGCAGCATAAAAAAGGTTGTCGGTTCTCAGCCGTGTTTTTGGTGTAATAATAAAATCCCTGATGGCCACATGGGCGTCGCTGATCTTCACGTCGCGGCTATTCATGCGCCTGCCGCCAAATATCTCCATGTTGGCATGCAAAATCCGGACGCTTTCGAGATGCACCGCATTAAAAACCGACAGTATTTGCTTTTTGATAATCTCCGACTTGAACTCTTTGAAATTTTTCTGCTGCTGTTGTTTTTCGGTAGTAATCACGCGAATGTCAGTGTTGCTGATAGTGGCCGAAGCGGCAGCCAACTGTTGCCGGTGGTAAAGTTTCATTAGCTCCAGCCCGTCAATTTCGGCAGCGCTCACATCAATCTGAAATATATTATCGTAACGGATATCCAAGAGCGTTTTGGGCTGCAATGCAATGTCGCGCGCTGTCAGCAGTGAGTCGATCGAAGAGAGGTGCAATGTGCCAAGCCTGAACAGATGTAGGCTATCAGGAAGCACCACGGTGAGGCTTCTTACGTCGACGGCTATGGCGGCAGCGTCGAAGGGTTGCAAAGTGTCGCCATCGCCGGGGCGGAAGTCATCGATGTAAAGATCGAAAGATTTGGCGGTAACTGAATTGGCGGAAGCCGTGCTTTCTTTGTATTGAAAGCGACCTTTTTTGATGTGGATTTTATGAATCAAAAAATCGATGTAGGCCATTTTGGTGGTGTCGGGGTTTGGGGTGCCCATGGGTTTACCAAGGATTTCAAGCGAAGGCTCTTCGATGATCAGCGAATCGGCATAGAGACCATCGCCGCGATAAAGCGCCAGAAAGTCGGTGCCCATCAATTTTATATCCTCGCCCGAGAGCAAAATCATCAGCGGTGAAATGGTTAACGGCGGTACTTTGTGGAGGGTGTCAAAGACCATTCCGGTGAGTTGCGCTTGTTTTTTGCGCGTGTCGAGGATTGCATTTTGGGCTTGCAGCCGCTGGTTGATGCCCGGCAGGGTTATCAGCAGTTGTTCGAGTTCTACACGAATGCTCTCCGAATAAAAAACCTGTGGCCGGCGGTGCGATTTTTCATCCAGCCTGAATCCCGTCATGGTGAGCTGTGCCGGCGAAGCTGATATTTTCTCCACGCGTCCTGTCCAGTCGGTGTAAGCGATGGTTGCATCGGTAATTTTCAAAACATCAGCTTCAATAAAATTGAAATAGGGTTTTATTACCGGAAAAAGATGGTAGATGTCGATGTTGGCGGCAGTGGCCTTTGCCGGGCCGGCCACCATCTTTAGGTCGGGCTGCTGCAGCAGGATTTCTTTGAGGCTAAGCCAACGATTGATAAAATCAGATTTCAGATCGTGGCTTTCGATGGCCAGATGAGGCAGCTCCAGATCGAAGGCGCCGGTGCCGTATGCTTTGGGATGTGATGCCGAGAGCGAGTCGATGGTGAGCCTGTTGGTGCGGGTGTTGACTTTGAACACGGCAAAACTGATTTTCAGATTCGATTCGTCCAGCGTAAGGCTCTGTGCAGAAGTGGTGAGTTCCAGATCGTCGATAAAGAAAAACCGGCTTCGCTCAGCATAACTTGCCGAATCCATCAGCAGGTGGTGCATCGTAAGGCTGAACTGCGACACCAGGATAGGCGCGCGGCTTCCGGCCAGATGCGATGGCAGACGTAAACGCCCCTTGTCGATGTGAACGCGCATCACCTCCAGCGGCTCGAAGTAGGCAGTGATTTGCTGATAGAGATTCGCCGCCAGGGTGTCGCGGTGGATGCTCTTGCCAACCTGACCGGGAGCCGGATAAAATATGATGTCGGGGCGTTGTATCACGATCTCGTTCAGCAGCAGCGCTTCACCAGGCACTATATTAAAATGAAACCCTTTGAGGGTGACACGCGGAATAGTTAAATCCATCCAGCTCTGTCCTTCAGCTCCCACCGTGGTAGTGTCGCGCCGGATATGCAGCGCTTCGCTCGACCCCTCGCCCGTCACCGAAGAGATGTCAAGCCCCTGAAACCCGATCTGATGCAAATTGGTGCGGTAGCTAAACATCCCCTCTTCGAGCCTTAATGTGATGCTGTCAGAAAAAAACAATCGCTCCTTATCGGCGTAAGCCTGAGCATCGAGATTGAAATTATGAATCCGAATAGAAATATTTTCAACATCAATGGTGTCGCGCGTTTCGCCGCGGGTGTGGAGAATTTTAAAGGAAGCATTGTCGAGGGTAAATTTTTCCACGCGCAACAGGTTTAGGTAATCCTCGACAAAACGATACAAATGCCGGATAGAAGTGCTGTCGGTGGAGGCGGATTCTAAATCGCCAGGCTCTGCAAAATCGCTGCTGTTGGTAACAAGCTCAAAAGTGGGCGCGGCGATCAAAACATCACCCACCACCAGCTCCCTGTTCCAGAGCGTCTGCCACACCCCGACACCTTTTACGTGCAGGTGCGGCACCTGCAGGTGCATGATGGTGGTGTCGGCTATCCCGGCTTCCCCGCGATAAGCGGTGTCAGGAACCAGCAAAAGATTTTTTATCACAATTTCGCGGCGGAAGGCATTGAAACTTACATCGGAATAGCTAAGCGCATATTGCCCGTTGGTTTTCGACTGAACAACCTGTCGTGCCGTTTCGCCAATGATGCGGTCGGCATAGATATTCAGCAGCAGCGGGATAATGACAAGAAACAAAAACGCCAGGCCGGCAAGCGTGTACAACAAAACTCTTTTCAGTTTTTTGCGACGGCTTGCCGGAGGTTTTTTCTCCGGTGATGGCGGCTTGGAATTTCCAGTATGTTCGTTGTTGCTTTTCAAATTCTTCGTTATAAATTTTCCGTCCAAAATTATACAAATATTGAGATACGTGGCAGAGCGATGGAATATCAGGGTTTTTACTTCACAATACAAACAAGCATAGAAGCGTGTTTTATTTTCTAAGCCTTGTTGAGGCTAAAAGGGTTCAGGAATCACAAACCCCGGCCTTCAGGCTGATTTTAAAATGGTTCAGGAATCACTTACCCTGGCCGTCAGGCGGCTTTTAAAATGGTTCAGGAATAACTAACCCCGGCCTTCAGTCTGGTTTTAAAATGGTTCAGGAATCACTAACCCGGGTCCTCAGGCTGGTTGTAAAATGGTTCAGGAATCACTAACCCGGGTCCTCAGGCTGGTTGTAAAATGGTTCAGGAATCACTAACCCCGGCCTTCAGGCCGGGGACCAGTGCGGCAAAATTTCAGTGGGCTTTAGCCCAAAAAAAATAGCACCCTTTCACAAAGTTGGATAGAAAGCATTTTTGATTTGTTTCACGGTGTAGCTGGCGCCGTGGTACAGCACGCTGATGATGTCGAAGCGGGCTTCGAGCTGCACATCTTTTATCATAAAATAACCGTTGGCAGCCTTGATGATGGCGCGTTGCTTGGCACGCGTCACAAAAACCTCCGGCTCGCCAAAGTTGGCTGTGCGCCTTGTTTTTACCTCCGCAAACACGATAAACTCACCGTCCTGCGCGATGAGGTCGATTTCGTTTTTACCAAAATGCCAGTTTCTTTCCAGGATTTTGTAGCCGGCATCGGCCAGATATTGGGCGGCAAGCTCCTCGCCCTGCTCTCCTGTTTCGTTGTGTTGTGCCATGATTTTGATATTTATTTTTTAATAAAAAACTGCATGATTTGCAATGCTGTGCAGGGTGGTGGTTTCGGCAACCTCTAACTGATACGTGCGCCCCATGATGAGCGGGAAGTTATCATGAAAATGGCCTGCCGGAAACCCGAATGCCACCGGATAGCCAAATGGAGCCACTGCCTCGGCGATGATTTCTGCGGCGCTCATTCCAAAGTCGTCGCCGGCCACTGGTGTAAGCCCGCCAACTACCAGGCCTGCCAGGCGGGTGAGTTTATCGGCGCGCAGCAGGGTGTTCATCATCCGGTCGATACGGTAACCGCTTTCGGCCACCTCTTCGATAAACAAAATCTTGCCGGTGGTGTCCACGTCCGATGGCGTTGAGAGCAGGCTGCACAATACCGACAGATTTCCACCGGTGAGCGTGGCGCGTACAATGCCGTTGCGATTGTGTGCATGCGCTTCCATTTCGTAATGTTGTTGCCGGCCGCCGGCCGCTTCCAGCATTTTTAGCAAAGGCGCCCCTGGTTGCGCGTCGTTGCCAAAGTCGAGCGGCATGGTAGCGTGCAGACTTTCTACACCAAACAAGCGCAACAGGTGCGAATGAAAAACGGTGATGTCGCTAAAGCCGGCAATCCATTTTGGTTTTTGCGCAAAGCGCCTAAAGTCGAGCCGGTCGATGATGCGTGCCGAGCCATAGCCGCCGCGCGAACACAAGATCAGTTTCACCTGTTCATCGTCGAGCATTAGTTGGAAATCGCGGGCACGCTCCGCATCTGTTCCCGAAAAATAATGATGCCGCCCCGTGGCGCGCGCTCCTGTTTTAACGCGATAACCAAGCTGGCTGATGAGTGTGGCTGCACGGTGGATCGACGCGGCGTCGATATGTTTTCCGGGAGATACAATGCCTATCACATCGTTAGGTTTCAGCGCAGCAGGTGTTATCATATTATCCTATTTTTGAAAAAGTAAAAGTAAGTTTTTTAGTTTTGCCAAAACATAAATGATGGCTTCCTTACAAATCAAATATTGAAAATTTTAAAACAAAAAACTATGATCGAAATATGTGCCAATGGATTGCAGTCGGCGCTAAATGCGCAAATGGGTGGAGCCGCGCGGGTGGAACTTTGCGATAATCTGTACGCCGGCGGAACTACGCCCTCGGCAGGAACCATACGCCTGGCGCGAAAATATCTCAGCATCGGTCTGCATGTGCTGATACGTCCACGCGGCGGCGACTTTCTCTACAATGCGCATGAGCTGGAAATTATGAAAGACGACATCCGGTTTTGTAAAGAGATAGGTGTGGAGGGCGTGGTGATCGGGATTTTAAAGAGTGACGGCACCATCGATACGGAGCGCACCGCCGAACTGATTGAGTTGGCGCGCCCGATGTACGTGACATTCCACCGTGCCTTCGATACTACCCACGACGCCACCTAAGCCCTCGAACAGTTGATACAATTGAATGTGGATTGTCTGCTTACCTCCGGCCAAAAAAACAAAGCCAGCGACGGCGTGGAACTCATCGCGCAGCTTGTGGAGCAGGCTGCCGGACGGATACAAATTATGCCCGGTTCTGGTGTGAATGCTGATAATCTCCAATGGCTCAAAAAACGAACCGGCGCCACCGTATTTCATCTCACGGCGCAATCGCTGGTAAACAGCGATATGATCTACCGCAACGAAGATGTCCGTATGGGCGCGCTTCCGCAGATTCCCGAATATCAGCATGCCGAGAGCGACACCGAAAAAATCCGCCACATCGTCAGCATCGACAATGAATTGACGAATTACGAATGACGATTATTTTTTTCAAACCCAAAATTCATAAAACAAGTCCCAACTAAATTTTAATAAAAAAGAATACAATCCGACTGCTTCTTCTGAACAATACGGCAGGATTGCGATCCTCTTCGGGGCTATGAACCCACTGGCAAATCCCACAACTCTTCTTTGCATCCTCTCACAAAACCGCTACCGGGAAAAAATGTAGTTACATTTGCCGCCTGAACAAGCTGATTGCTGACATTGCTTTGCAGGTCATCACCAGTTGCTGATTAAATAAAAAACGAACATTTTAAACTTGTACTAAACATGCCAGTTACTTCTGTTGTCTCTTCCCGGCGCTCCTCTACCGCTGTAGCCATCACCATCATCGGTGTATTGTTTTTTATCTTCGGGTTTGTAACCTGGCTCAACGGCATCCTGATACCTTACCTTCAGATAGCTTGCGAGCTTACCAATTTCCAGGCGTTGTTTGTGGCCTTTGCCTTTTACATCTCCTATTTTGTGACGGCGCTGCCCTCGGCGTGGGTGCTCGAAAAAACGGGATTCAAAAACGGGATGACCCTCGGATTGCTTGTGATGGCTGTGGGAACCCTGCTTTTTGTGCCGGCGGAATTGTCGCGCACTTACGGGCTATTTCTCACGGGTCTTTTTGTGATGGGTACCGGCTTGTCGATTCTGCAAACTGCCGCCAATCCTTATGTCACCATCCTTGGACCACGCGAAAGTGCAGCACGCCGCATCAGCATTATGGGCATCTGCAACAAGCTGGCAGGCGCCATAGCGCCACTCATTCTGGCTTATTTCATCCTTAATGACGGTGACGCTTTTGTTGAAAATCTTGCTTCACTTTCTGAATCTGCCCGCCAGGTAGCGCTCGACGGATTGGCACGCCGCGTCATCAATCCCTACCTGGTGATGACGCTGGTACTCGTGGTGCTGGGCATTGGCATACGTTTCACCTCGCTGCCCGACATCAATGCTGAAGACGATCTGGATCAGGAGCAACACATTGAAGCCCCGCGGCGAAACATCTTTGCCTATCCGCATCTTATCTTCGGCGTCATCGCTATGTTTTTTTATGTGGGCGCCGAAGTGGTTGCCGGCGACACCATCATCCGCTACGGCATCTCGCTGGGTATTAATATCTCCGTAGCCAAAGCATTTACGTCCTACACGCTGGTGTCGATGCTTGCCGGTTACATCCTGGGCATCATGCTTATCCCGCGTTACCTTTCGCAGCGCATGGCCTTGCTCTTTTCGGCCATTCTCGGCCTGCTTTTTACGCTGGCGGCTGTGTTTACTTCCGGGCTTACATCGGTATTTTTCATTGCCATTCTGGGTTTTGCCAATGCACTGGTATGGCCTGCCATTTGGCCACTGGCGCTCCACAACCTGGGGCCGTACATCAAAATCGGTTCTGCAATGCTCATCATGGCCATTGCCGGGGGTGCCGTGCTGCCGCTCATCTGGGGCTGGCTCTCCGACCACTTACCTACCGCGCCACAGTTTGCTTACCTGATGCTGTTGCCCGGTTACCTTATTATTTTGTATTATGCCGCCAAAGGTTATAAATTAAAGAATCATGTATAAAAATCAAAAGCCAACATTGCTGGTGCTGGCTGCCGGAATGGGAAGCCGCTATGGCGGGCTGAAACAAATCGACAAAATAGGACCCTCGGGCGAAGCCATCCTCGACTACTCCGTGTTCGACGCCATCAGAGCCGGCTTCGGAAAAGTAGTGTTTGTGATACGCCGTGAGCTGGAAGAGGATTTTCGC
>JAAYIU010000386.1 GCA_012523265.1 Bacteroidales bacterium
GGCTTGCTGCGGGGTTACTTTTCCCACAAAATCGAAGCGGTTTTGAATGCTCGGCAAACGATAGGTTACGTTGGCCATTTCGCTAAACTGCTTTTCGTATTTTAATAACATTTCGAGCAGTTCTTTTTTTAACTCTTTGGTAAAGGGAAAATTTGTTCCGCCCATCCGCACCAGACTTTTGCCCAAACGGTTGCCGCACCACCGCTGCGTAAAATTGATAATTGCTGTGCGCAAAATCCCAAAAACATTGGCACCAAGATGATAGGCCGCATCGATGCACAAGGCAGCGATATCGCCGGTATGAATAGCTATCCGTTCCAGCTCCATTGCCAGCGCGCGTTCTATTTGGGTTTGTTCGGCAACTTGTTTCCCGGCAAGTGCTTCCATGGTTTGCGCAAACGTTGTAGTGTGCCCGATAACTGTATCGCCGGCAATATTTTCAGCTAAAATATTTCGTTGTAAGTTTTGTTTTTTATCCAGGAAAAGCTGTTCGATGCCGCGATGCTGCCAGCCCAATTGTATTTCGAGGTGCAAAACATTTTCACCGTTACAGATAAATCGAAAATGCCCCGGTTCAATTACGCCGGCATGGATAGGGCCAACGCCAACTTCGTGCAACTCTTCGCTTTTGATATTGTAAAAAGGATAATCGTTGACTTGCAATTTCTTATCGGCGCGATTGTGAGCAAAGCGGACAGGCTTTGGCCAGGGGTGATTTAAAAGTTCAACACCATGGTTCTCGTGTATCTCACGCTCAAAAATATGCAGCGCAAAAATCTTTTCGCTCAAAGCGTGTAATGTTTGTTTTTCGGGTGCTTTCAGAAAATGGGAAAGAAGAATTATGTCGTGGTTTTTATCATCGGCGACAGCCATAATAAAATGGAGTCCATCTTCTTTTTTATAAGCAAAATAGGTAAGACAATGGTTTTCATTCTCTTTGAAGATCTTCAAAGCAAGCGCATAAAATTCGTCGTAAGATAAACCAGGAATCTCCGCTACATCGACAGACTGATTGTTATTTATTCGTAATGTGTTTTGCAATTCAATCATGGCATTATCAATTATAAAATGGCAATAGCGTTGTTAATCAACTCGGTGAAAAACAAGGGCGGATTTACTCCGAGATAAATTACCAGCCCGAAAAGGACAAACTGTGAAATGGTTTCGTAAGGATTCACTTTTATCGCATCCCGCTCAACAAGGTTATCAGTTTGGCCATACAAAAGATGAAAAGCATTTTTGCTAAAAGAATAAATGATGACCGTGAGCAGGATGAGGACAAAAACAGCGATGTAAAAATGCCCGTGGACAAACATGGCTTTAAAAACCAAAAACTCGCTGATAAACAATCCGGAGGGTGGGATTGCCAGAATTGAAATCACTCCCAGGATAAGCGATAATCCGCCGATCGGGTTCTTCTTAAAATAACCGGCAGCATCTTTTATCCAATAGGAATTAAAAAACTGATGCACCTGCCCGATTTGGTAAAACAATCCTGCCTTTGCAAACGAATGAAATACGATGTGCAGCACAGCGGCATAATAGCCTATTCCGCCAATTCCCAGCCCCAAGGCAACAATTCCCATGTGCTCCAAACTTGAAAAAGCGAACATTCGTTTATAATGTTTTATTCTTAAAAGCTGAATAGCCGACATAAACACAGAAATTACACCGGCAACAAGTAATACATTCTGCGCCCACTGCAGCACTTCTGTTTGGGCAAGGATGGTAAAAATCCTGAAAATGCCCAGGAAGCCCACATTCATCAGCGTGGTGGAAATAAAAGCGCTAATGGGTGGCGGTGCAACTGTGTGTGCATCAACGGCAACGGTATGCAAAGGGAATATCCCCATTTTCGCGCTAAATCCGGTTAGGGTTAAAACAAAGGCCATTTTGAGCCAGGCGGTATCCATGGTTTGTGTGGCATCCAGCAAATGGTTTAAACTTAAATCGGTAATGCCGCTGCTGCTTGCCGTGATGCTCAAAAATAATATCCCGATAAAAGCCAGAGCAACACCTACCGACGAAACGAATAAATATTTCCAGGCAGCTTCCAGGGCCTCTTTGGTTCGTTCGTGAAATATCAAAATGGAGACGAACAGTGTGGTTGTTTCGATGCTGATCCAGAGCACGGCGATGTTGTCAGCAAAATAAGCGCTCAGCATTGCCGTGATGAGCATAATCAATGAGGCGTAATATCCGGCTTCCTGTGCGACCGAAAAATTATGTCGTTTTAAATATAACCTGCTGTGATAGAAAGCTGCAAAGCTCAAAATTCCTAATACAAAAGCCAGCAAAACGCTAAGGCTGTCAAATTTATAATAGATGGAACTGGTTTCTTCGAGGTGCAGGTAAGCGTATCCGGTTATCATTAAAACGGAAAACAAAAACACGGAGGAGATCGCTTTGGTGTAAGAAGCCTTTTTGACCAGATAAATGCTCAGGCTGATGGCGATTGATATAATGATTAATATAAAAACCATGGTGCTAATCTTTAAGTCTGGATAGTTGATCAATTCGGGTACTTTCGAAGGTATCACCGATGCGATTAATAAAAACACCTAACACCAACACGCCCATGAGTACATCGAGTAATATTGCCAGATTCACCATCATCGGCATTTCGCTTCCAACTGCCAGTGAGAGCAAAAAAATCCCGTTTTCGATGATGAGATAACCAACTACGTGTGAAAAAATGTTTTTATGTATAATGATGAAATAAATGCCAAACAAAACAGAGGCGAAGGAAACCGTAAAGTAACGGGTGTGGATGTGGCTGCTGTTTAAATGGTTGCTTATTAAAAAACTAACCACCAAGCTAATTACCACCACAATGATGGAATAAAAAACAGGAACCGATACTTCTTGTGTTCGTTTCAGATTATTGCGCTTTCGCACTTTGTTGATGAACCAGGGAACAATTATCGACTTTACCAAAATGGTTTCGGCAAGGATAAAAATAAAGTCAAAAAGTTCGATTTCGTTTAAACTGAAAAACACAATCGCAAAAAGAATGATGCCTTGTATTACCAGCAGCCACACAAATTTCTTTACCCGCTCCGAGAGCGCGAAATAAATCAGAGTTACTGCGTAGAGCATAATAAATAAGTAGGTCATATTAGTTCAATATTATTTTTTGGGTAATGATGAGCAC
>JAAYIU010000209.1 GCA_012523265.1 Bacteroidales bacterium
ATGGCGCTTTGGTTTGTGGTTGACGCTTCATTCTACCATACTTTCGCGCCGATGGCGCTTTGGTTTGTGGTTGACGCTTCATTCTACCATACTTTCGCGCCTATGGCGCTAATTCGATATTTGAAGTAATTGCATGCTGGTTCCTAAACAACCACAACACTTGTCCTGAACTTGCCGAAGGGAACAACGAACAACAAACAACGAACAACGAACAACGAACAACGAACAACAGCCTGCCCTGAGCTTGCCGAAGGGAACAACGAACAACGAACAACGAACAACAAACAACGAACAACGAACAACAGCCTGCCCTGAGCTTGCCGAAGGGAACAACAAACAAAAAATCACTTCAGCATCCCCGACACCTCTTCGATGTTTCCATCGTTGGGCGCCGGTTCTATTCCCAATATTTTGCACATGAGCGGATACACCGACACGTTGGCAAAGGGCGGATTCACATAGCCATCGCTGCGGAAAGCCGGACCGGCAGCATAGAAAATGGTGTGCATGTCGGCGTTGGCATTGTCGTAGCCGTGGGTGCCACCGTAATAGTTGCCAGCGGTTTTGTAACCAACACTCCAACTGCTGTCGCCAACCACCACACAGTCGAGTGTGCGCGGATGGGTGCCATAGTGCAGCCTTTCGGGCATCTCACCTGAAGCCCACCAACTGATGTGTGGAACTTTGGCCAGCGAAGCCGCCACCGAGTCGTGGAACCCATCAACAGCTTGTAAAGTCCATACAGGGTTGCCACCCTGGGCTTCCGTTATCCAGGTGGTATCGATGTAGTCGGCAAGCACCACAGCTCTGCTGCCGTCGATTTCGCTCATGCCGTGATCTGAAAGAACAATCACATTTATTTTATCGTGGTGAGGCAGCCTGGAAAGGCCGTGCATAAAAATCCCCACGAGCGAGTCGAGATGCTCTACCGTTTCGATGAGCTGTGGGCTGTCGGGACCAAAGGTGTGGCCGCATCCGTCGGGTTCATCTACATACCACATCACCAGTTGTGGCCGCTGCGCTTCGGGCATTTGCAGCCAGGCCAGCACCGTGTCGATGCGGGCAGTGTAGGGCATATTGTGTTCGTACGGTTTCCAGATGTCGGGGTGCTCGCCCTGCACATCCGCTTCGGAGCCAACCCAGAAAAGTGTGGCTGCACGCAGCCCCTGCTTTTGTACCGTATTCCAGACAGGCTCGCCGCCATAAAAAGTGCCGTCGTCGCGCGCCACAGGGTCTTTCATCCGGTAATAGCGTTGTTGCTCCGGGTCGTAAAAACCGTTGAGAACGATGCCGTGATTGTCGGGATACAATCCGGTGGCCAGCGTATAATGGTTTGGGAAAGTCACGGTAGGAAACGACGGAATCATCCATTTGGCTTTTACACCTGCTGCTGCCAGGCTGTCGAGGGTAGGGGTGTTGGCTTTTTGATTGTAATCCCACCGGAAGCCGTCCATGGAGAGGACGACAAGGTAGGTGTCCTCCGCATTGGTGCTACTGCGTTTGCACGATGCAAAAAATACCGGCACCAGGAGTAACATTAAAATCACTTGTTTTTTCATATCTGGAAAATAGTAATGCAATTAAAATAAGAAGTCCTGCATGGTTAGCAGGACTTCTTTAAAATTGTTCAAAAAAAAGGCACTGTTAGAAGATGTACCTTACACCAATCTGGAGTTGCCAGACTTGAGAGTAATTATAATAGGTAGAATAGGTTTCTGTGGGATACTCACCATCCACCTTTACCATCGAGAAGCTTGGAACGTTATTTTCATCCTTGCCTTCATACTTTAAAATTTGACCATTGTTCGATCCGTAATTTGTTTGGTAAACGCCCCATTCGTTGTTGAGGAGGTTGCCAATGTTCAGGCAGTCGAGGCTAAATTGCAAGGTGTTTCTTTGACCGGCAACATTAAAATAATATACGCGGGCGATGCGTAAGTCGAACCTGTTAACCCACGGAGCACGCGCTGCATAAGCTTCAGCATATTCGCCTTTGTGATTGCTAAGATATTTGTCCTGCTCCATGAAGGCGAAGAAAGCATTTTCATCTTCCGGGGTAACGAAATTGATATCACCTCTTCCGCTTGGTATGTAAATCAAATCAGTTGCAATACCATCGCCATTCATGTCATTGGTGTAAGTAAAGCTATTGCCGTAAGGTGTGAAGCCAGAATAAAACACGTTAACAATCGTACCGGTTTTTAAGGCATTGTTTTCCCATGGGATTCTCCACGAAACAGAGCCTATCAATTTGGATGGAACAACATATTGTGAGCGCTGGTTCAAAGGAAGATGTGGGCCATCAACTTCGATGAGTCCGGTATAAGCCGATCCTGCGTTGCTGCCCGGCATCCCCGAAATTTCGGTCGATTCGGTGTAGGTGTAGGCAACCATCAGGTTCAGGTCTTTTACGGGTTCTGCAAAGACAGAAATATTGCCAATTGCACCCCAGCCTTCATTGGTATTGGACAGGACATACGCATTTTTGTTGGTATAAGTCAAACTGTCTCTGTCAGGATAAATGTATCGGTCATCCGGGCCAGCGAAACGCTCCCAGCTTTGGTCAGGTTGTTTGAGGTTATAATTTTTCAGCATCACGCCATTGATGGTTTTTGTAAAGATGCCTTCTACTGTCACTGATAATGGGAAAGAAACCGGGACTTCATAATCTAAAGCCAGTGACGTTTTCCATACCTGGGGCATTTTAAAATCAGGGTCGATTCCATTAATATCGCGGGGAAGTGCTCCCTCTTCAGGTGTGATGGTGTTGGGTAGTCCTAATATCCGGATCATTTCATCTACGTCGGTAAGCATGGGGCCGGCCAGTAAGGCAAGGTTAGGATCAGCACTAATGACGTTACCATCAGAATCATACTTTGTTATAGCAGAATAACTGCCTTGCACCATGCCTGAGTTGGTGGGCATATTGGTGAAGAAAACCAATGGCAGCCTGCCAGCAAACAAACCGGTGCCACCGCGCAGACGCGTTGTTTGATCACCTTTGATGTCCCACGTGAAACCAACCCGGGGCGAAACCTGGATATTAGCATCGGGCCATTCGCCTGTATCAATGTTTTTTCCTCCAAAATCCAAAGTACTAATAGCATTGTTGCTAATAATATTGTCCTCATAAAGCAGGTAATCAGCACGAATGCCATACTGTAATTTGAAATTTGGATTGATGTTCCACTCATCCTGGGCATAGAAACTAAACTGGTTGAATGCAACTTCAGCAGCCGGGTTTTTCTCGCCATCGTAACCATAAGTCAATGCAAAATCTCTGGGAGCAGCCTCATTCAGAAAGTCGTCAACGCTTGCATACCGGTAGTAGCCGGTTCCGTTGCGCATATAGGAGTTGTTGGCCATCTGATGTTCAAAACCTGCTCCGATGGTGATTTTATGATTGTTTAAATAGAGGTTTACGTTATCAACGATATTTAAAATATTGTTGTTTACGCCGTTGTTCCAGGTAAACAATTCATAACCTGCCGACATGTAGGGTTCAAGAATCTGGCTGCCATCAGGATTAACGCCATTCATGATGTCGATGAACGGAAATTTGCTTGATTCCGAATCACGCATGTCCTCAATTTTTGTATAGGTTGCCAGGAATTGGTTTGAAACCTTGTTAGAAAAACGGCTATTCAAATCAAGGGCTATCGAGTTGACGGTATTATTCATCGAATAGATAGAATTTGAGAAGGCCATTGAGTATTGCGAAATACGATCCATTGCTCTGTTACGGAATCCAGCATCTGTTGAGTTTCCATTGGTGGGATTCCATGCCTCATTTTTGGTGTAGTTGTATCTCAGACTTACTTTATGGTCGGTGTTGATGTTCCAGTCGAGGCGGGCCATGAGTTTTTTGTTGCTCTCATCGGCAGGGTAGCTATTGTATGAACCCGGATCATAACCGTATTTTGAAAGCAGGTGCTGTTTTACCAATTCCATGTCAGATTTGCTGGTGCGCGAGAGCATAAGATCAGTATTTGCTACACCGTCTTCGGAAGGCCGCCAGGTAACAACCTGACCGGGATTTAATTCGTACTCACCATTCACAAAGAAGAATAGCTTGTTTTTAATAATTGGACCACCCACAGAGAGGCCGTAGGTTTTTGTGGATTCCTCGTCACGGGCTCCAAAGTCAACATCACCAATCGTGTTTCCACGCATATTCTGGTTTTTGTAGTAGGTGTAGGCAGTTCCTCTGAATAGGTTGGTTCCCGATTTAGTAATTGCGTTGATGCCGCCACCAATGAAGTTGGTTTGGCGAATGTCGAAAGGCGCAACCACAACCTGAACTTCCTCGATAGCATCCAATGAAATGGGGTTGCCTCCTCCGGGAAGGTTGGAGCTTAAACCGAAGTTGTTATTGAAATTAGCACCATCCACCGTAAAGTTGGTAGACCTTCCGTCGCCACCGGCAAAGCTCATCCCGTTAGCATAAGGCGAAACGCGTGCAATATCTTGTATGCTCCGGGTAATAGTGGGCATTCTGGTGAGTTGTTGATTTGAGATGTTGGTGGTGGCACCTGTTTTATCCGTTTGGAAAGCAGATGCTTTCTTGCCCACAACCATAACCTCTCCCAGTTCAAGTGCCCCTTCTTTTAGATTAACATTTAGAACAAAGGTTTGCCCCAGGAACAGAGTGATGTCCGAAAAAGTTTCTTTGGAATATCCCACGAAAGATACTTCCACAGAATATGGGCCGCCAGCCCGCATACCCGTCAGGTTAAAATAGCCGTCACCACTGGTAATGGTACCATACTGTGTTCCGGATGGTTGGTGGATGGCAATCACGGTAGCTCCTGGCAGGGACTCATTGCCCGAACCCATTACCCGGCCGCTGATAGCTGAGGTAGTAACCTGCCCAAACATAGTTTGCGCGGCAAACACGATAGCCAGCGTAAACATCAAGTTAAGTAATGATTTTTTCATACTTCATTTATTAGTTAAGTGATTAAAAATTAATTCAAATTTGATGGGGTAAAAATAGAATTTTGCTTTGCATTAGGAAGTGATTGAAATAAAATGTTATCCGGTTTTATTGTATTGATATATAATGGGTTAAGTTTGGTTGTTAATAAATTATGAGAACAATGGCAGAATGTTTCAAAGCCAGATTCTTTTTACAAATGAGGCTGTATCAGTCGAATTGGTTGTAATTCAATAGCTTCCTTGTCGCCTCATCTCTCATTTCTCACCTCTCAAAACTCTACCCGCATCATCACCGAAAAGGTGCGGCCAAAGCCGGGGAAGCCGCGAAACGATTGCAGGTTGTGGCCGGAGCCGTCTTCGCCGCCTGTCCAATAGCGGGCATCGGTGAGGTTGTAGCCGCTAATGCCGAGCTGCGCCTGCATGGAGGCCAGACGAAACGGAAAGTTGATGTGCGCATCGAGAATCCCGTAGTCGGGCAGTTGCCAGGGTTGGAAAAGATCGGTGGGGTCGTTGCGCCGTGCCGGGTCGAAATCGGCATATTGTTTTGCATAATACATCCAGGTGGCGGTAACGGTAAATGTTTTGAGCACCTGCAGCCGCGCGTTGAGGCCGGCCTGTACCAGCGGCGCCCCACCCACAAAAAGATCGTCGGCAAAAACACTTACGGTATCCACAGCGGTATTGTTATCATTAAAAAGAACCGCCGAGACATTGTTTTTCCATCTCCAGTTGCCTGCCGAGGCGAGCGCTCCCAGTTGCAAATGTTGGCTTACGCCAAAAGAAGCCTCCGCTTCGATGCCCGTGTGCAGCGCATCCAGCCCGGTTACCAACGCCCGCGTCTGCGTGTTGTCGGCCAGTTGCACGTATTCGTTGGAGAGGAAACTTTTGTCGATCCAAAGGCTATAATAAGCGTTGGCGCGCAAAGTCATCTTGCCGTCGGAATAGCCATAGCCAACCTCGGCGGATGCTACTTTTTCGTTTTCCAGATTTTTTACCGGCACATTGCTGAAGTTGCCAAAGACGTATTTAAAATAAGGTGTCCGCGAAAAATACCCTGTATTAAAATAGAGCTGGTGTCGGGGAGCCACCTGCCAACTGATGCCGCCTTTGGTGTCGAAGCCGGTGCGCAGCAACAACTCGCTGCGGGTATCGGAAACGTAGTTGTATTCGTCGATGCGCTGGTACCACATATTGGTATAGGTGCCGCTGATGAAGGCGTTGACACTGTTTTTGGTGTATTCCGCCTGGCCAAAAATGCTTGCCGACGGGTTGATGGCGCCGTTGTTGATTTTGATGACGTCACCCACGGTTTTTATCTGACTGCGACCGGCCACCCCATCGATGGCATAGGCAAAGTCGTCGATGAAGAAGTTGCCGCCCAACAGATCGCGCACCTTTTCCTGCAACGTGGATTGGAAGTAGCGCAGATGGATTCCTGCTGTAAATTTCAGCGCATCGTTTTTCGTCCATTCGAGGCGCTGCAGCAGTCCGCCCCATTGGTGGCTTGCCAGGAAGTCGGTTTGAATATTTTGCGAAAAGCCACTCACCACCTGCCCGTTGGCCAGCGTGTCGGTGAGGGTGTTGGTAGCATTTTGGTGATAAATCGTCTGCCAGTCTATTTGTCCACTTTCGTTGCGATAGTCGAAGATGGAGGGAGCAGAGCCAAAGGATTCTGACCATTTGCCGCCACCACCCCCGGGTGAGTAATATGCCGAGGTAGCCAGAAAAAGCCGCTCGGAAATATTCCAGTAATGGTTAAGGGTGAGGTAAGGCTTGTGGTAATGATTTTCGGAGGCGTTGTTGATGATGCCATTGTAGCTGCCCCAGTCTTTGTTGAATTTTATGCCGTGCAGTTTTATCTCCTGGTCGGAGAGTTTAAGTGTGCGCTGGCCATGGCGTTCGGGAGCGCCGAGGGCGGTAAATACCAATGTATGGCGGTTGTTCCACGTTTTGCTCACCGACAGGAAGTAAGCCCAGGCATCTACGTAAGTAGCATCTACGTAGCCTGAACCGTGGGTGCGGGAGCCGAGAAAACTTACGGCCACTCCGTTTTTTAGCATGCCGGTGTTGAGCGCCAGGGTCAGCTTTTGGTTGCCGTAGCTGGTGGTGGCGTAGCTGATGGCTCCTCCCTTTTCGGCTTCGGTAGCTTTGGTCAGGATATTAATGGTCCCACCCACCGAGTTGAGCGCCACATTGCTCACGCCCAGGCCACGCTGCACCTGAATGCTGCGTGTGGCATCGGCCAGACCTATCCAGTTGTTCCAATACACCAGACCATTTTCGACACTCGAGATGGGAATGCCGTTGAGCAGCAGGGCTACATTTTCCTGCGAAAAACCGCGAATGTTTATAGCTGCATCGCCGCTGCCGCCACCGGTACGACGTGCATAAACGCCCGGAATCGTCGACATGATGGCCGGGAAAGGCCGGTCGCCGAGCTGTTGCTGAATAGTGGCAGTGCTGATGTTGTTGAGCGCCACAGGTGCGCCGCGCTGCTGCGCTACCGATGAGATGATGCGTACTTCGCGCAAAGCGACCACACCTTCGTCAAGCTCAATGGATCCGAGGTTTTTGATTTCATTTTTCTGAATCTCAACTGCCTGGTGGAAAGTCTCGAAGCCTACGCGGCTAATCTGAAGTTGGCTGTTGCCTTCGGGCACTTCGAGCCTAAATTCACCACGGAAATTAGTGGTAGTTCCCGCCTGTGGAGCCACAAGGCTCACGCTGGCGTCGGCAATGGTTTCGCCTGTGTTTTTGGCGATGACTTTTCCGATGATAAACGATTGTGCCTGGGCGTTGAGGCAACTCATCAAAGCCCAGCACACGAAAACACCAACAATACTTTTGCGCATGACAAATATTTATTGAATAAAAAATTAGTGGCACAAAAAAACCCCGCAGGGAATCCAGGGGGCGCTGTTGGTTAGAAAATAAAAAAAGTACACGTGTCGCACCGACGACCACCGGAATTGTGGGTGCCCATTGCGGGTTACCGGTTTTCTGGTAATCATCGAATACGTACGTTCCGTTTTTTTTTCTTCTATCATCCAGACTATTCTGTCGGTGCCGGAATTTCACCAGCTCAGTCGTGAGCCTAATCGCACACGAGTCGCGGACTTTCACCGCCGGTCGGGAATTCTGCTGCCCTTAAAGCTGCAGGCACCCTGCCCCGAAGAAATCATTTTTTAAAAATGCCTTAGAACGATGTTTCTAAAAATGTTGCCGCAAAAGTACTGTTTTTTGGTAATTGAAATCAATTCCTTCTACGACGGATCTATATCCAAAAGAACACAGAGGCTTTTCTATGTGCGCATAGCGGCTAATTCTTTACTGCGAAAACAATGATTAACCCCAGCGAACGCAACGGAAATCCAAAAGCGCACAATGCATAATGTGTGTGATAACTTTTCACCAGGTGGCGGCCGTTTAACAAATTCATCTGATTTTCAGCATTGTGTAGCGTTAATAGTTCATAAAATAACTATTCCAATGTAATTTATTTAACACAATGACCTATCTTCGCGGTAATGTTTTTAGTTCGGTTCTGGTTCTTAATAAATTAAAAACCGCATACTATGACGAACAAAGTGTTTTTTCAGATAGCCTCTCTCACCTCTCCGGCGCATTTTTGCCTGCCCTATCAGCCGCCAATAATCATTTGTTTGCCTGCGCATCCCGAAATGTTGAACCGGATTTTCTTAGGCCTTATTATTATTCTCAATTCATATTATTTACAAATTAAAAACACCGCCTTATGAAAAAGCACTACTTTTCTGGATTAAAAAAAGCGGTTCCAACGCTTTATCGTTCTAACTTCACAAAAATCGTTTTGCTGTTTTATAGTCTCTTTTTCCTGCTGCTGTGCCAGGCGCAGGGGCAGGAAAATGCTTCTCCCAAATCTTTTGAAAACGAATTCGCACCTATAGGCGCTTTGTGGCATTATTCCCAGTGGGCTTTTGGCGATGCAGCCGTTACCTACAAAACCATAGAATCCGTGGCTGAGGTGAGCATACAAGGCAAACTTTGTAAGCATTTGGTACAGGTCGATCGCTTTTATGCGGATACTATGCTGGTAATTGACCATTATATGTATTCGGATGAAGGTCGTGTCTATTTCTATGCTGAAGATGAATTTCATCTTTTGTATGATTTTTCTGCAATCGGTGGGGACACACTCGTGCTCGATTACTATCAGACCTATACCGGCGATCCATTACTGATGATCATCGATTCGACAGGAACTATTGAGGTAAGCGATGAGCAAAGAACCATCCAGTATGTTACCTCGGGTGATGGAATGATGGTTGAGTTTGCCAATGAAGTAATCGAGGATATCGGGGGAACCTATTTTATGTTTCCTAATTACGATGGTTCGTCGAACGGCGCCCTTAGGTGTTATCAGGAACAGGAAACGGATGTGTGGTTGAGTCCTTATCATCCAGGCGGATCATGGAATCATGTGGATTGCGATCAAATTATTACCGGTGTTGACGAGCCAATTTCAACCTTGGGAATTGTAATTTATCCTAATCCGACTAATACAGGGATTATTACTATTGGTGACATTAGTTATCCGACAGACTACCGCTTGTTGTCGATCTATGGTACTTTCATTAAGTCTGGTGTACTCACCCCGGGAATAAATCAAATACTTGTCGATGAGTTGAGTACCGGATGCTACTTGCTCGAAATAGCGGATAGCAAAAGAACCTTTAATAATTCTGTTTTTAAATTCTTTGTTGTAAACGACTAAAAAAAATTATCATGAAAACACATAAAATATTTTTGATGACTATTACATTGGTAATGATTATAATCATTCCGGTTAATCTTTGTTTTGCACAAGATCCATGGAATAATGGAATAATTTGCAATTCTGATCCAGAATATTCAATTTCTGAAGAAGTATCAAACTTTTCATGTGATCGATCATCGCCCTTCTGGAAGAAATCAAATCGATTCCATTTTATCCCGAATGGTGAAGAGGTATTTGAAGCTAAACTTAATATAATTGTTTAGAGGTCAGTAGTTAACTACATACTAATTCGGTCTGGTAGATTTTGTCAGCTGCTACCATCCTGCCAATAATATTATTGAACACATTATTTTTCATCTGAGAGCGGTTAATCCTGTAGCA
>JAAYIU010000367.1 GCA_012523265.1 Bacteroidales bacterium
CCCTAATATTGCTGACGTTGCCCGAAGGCTCGGCTACAAAATACAGCTCCACCGTGCCTGAAACACTTCGCTTCAGAGCAGCGTCAGGATATTGTAAATGTTGATTGATAAAATCAGAAAAATCAGCAGCTTTTTCATCAAACAATGGATACGGCGGCTCATCCAGCTTCGCCACGGGATATATTTCTGCCGATGCGCTCACCGGCTGGTGTGGATAAAGCAACCGATCGTAGCCACGCTGCCGCACCATGCGTTTGTATTTTTTTAAATCGAAAACGACAGGCATCTCCTGCCGTTGATCGATATACACGCCGTTGGCCATCGCCGGAACCCATTGCAACAAACGAAAAAGGCGCATAGCTTCGCTGTCGAGGGTTTCTCCTGCGCTTTTTACCACACATACACCTGCAACGCTACCATCACTTTTTACGGTGAAGGCGATTGTTACGGATCCTTCCTGATTCGCTTCGAGCGCTGCCGCCGGATACACCATTTCATTCTTCATCAGCTCGCGCATAGCCAACTTGCCGCCATAGGGCTGTGCGTCCATGAAAGCACCCATTTGCGCTTTCGCTGGCACTGCCGCAAGCAGAAGCATCAACAATTGGCAAATTTTTGAAATCATACCTCTCAATGTTTTTTGGGTGAAAATTATTAAAAGCTTAAAAGTAAAATAATTTTGCCGACCCGGAACCGCCACAACTGCGCATTTTTTAATATTTTTAGCGCAAAATTAAACTATGGATCTATTGTTCACACTCGCAATGGTTGCTGCCGGTCTGGCCGTTGGGGCCGCTGGCGGATTTTTTATTTCACACCACCGGCTATCTGCCAGCCGGGAAAAACATGCGTTGACGCAGAAACAACTTGGCGATCTCCTCGTCGACCAGCGGGTAAACCAGCAGCAGCTCGTCGATAAAAACCAGCAGGCACTTCTGCTCGAAGCGCAACTGGGAACAAACCGGCAGGAGCTTTTGAGCCTCTCCACACAGCTGGCTGCCAGAGATACACAAATCGATCATCTCAACCAAAAGCTTAGCGAAAACAAGGAGGAGCTTGAGAAAATTTACGCCAAGTTTTCGGATGAGTTTAAAAATCTCTCCAACGAAATCCTTGCCCGCGAAAGCCGCCACTTTACCGAGACCAACAAAGCCAACATGGAGCTGCTGCTCAAGCCGCTGGGCGAGCGCATCCGCGACTTTGAAAAAAAGATAGAAGAGGTTTATGATAAAGAATCTCAACAACGTTTTTCGCTAAAGGAAGAAGTGGTGCGGCTTGCCGACCTCAACAAGCAGATGAGCCTGGAAGCGCAAAACCTGACGCAGGCGCTGAAAGGACAAGCCAAAACGCAGGGCGGCTGTGGTGAGATGATCCTGGCCACACTGCTCGAACAATCGGGTCTGGTGAAAGGGCGCCAGTTTGATGTGCAGAAATCATTTACCGACAAGGCCGGCAGCCGCCTGCAACCCGACGTGGTGCTGCGCCTTCCCGACGACAAAACCGTGGTGATAGATGCCAAAGTTTCGCTTACTGCCTACGAACGCTACGCCAACTGCCAGCAGGAAGAGATGCAAATCGGAGAGCTGAAAAATCATCTGACTTCCGTCAAAAAACATATCGACGAACTGGCGGCAAAGAATTATCAAAATATTTATCAAATCAACAGCCTCGACTTTGTGCTGCTGTTTATGCCTGTGGAGCCGGCCTACATACTGGCCATGCACCATGACGGCGGACTGTGGAATTATGCTTTTCGCAAAGGCGTGCTGCTGGCAGGCCCGGCTAATTTAATCGCCATCCTGAAGATGACCGCTGCCCTTTGGCAAAAAGAATATCAAAACCGCAACGTCATCGAAATAGCTGCCGAAAGCGGGAAACTTTACGATAAATTTGTGGCATTTGTGGCCGACCTCGACGCTGTGGGCGATAAACTCAAGGCTGCCCAAAATTGTTACGACAAGGCTTACAACAAACTAAGCACCGGGCGCGGCAACCTGATAAATCGTGCCGAAAAAGTTAAAAAGCTCGGCGCGCAAACCACCCGCCAATTGCCTGGAAATATCAGTGAACAAAATACCTTTCCCGACACTTCTGAATCAACTGACGGAGAAGCGCTCATGTTTCCGGATCAGGAAGAGAACGAAAATGACACTACCTATTCAAACTAAAATTATTAATAATGACCGCACTCCGGAACATCCATTTATACACAAATCAGCGATGGCAAATTGCGTTGCTGATGCTTGCCATTACTTTGGCTACAGCCACCTGCAAAACTACCAACGAAACCACCTACACCAATTTGGCTGCACACTATCAGCCCGACAAGGAAACGGCCATCAGCGGCATCCGCATCTTCCACGAAACCGACAGCCTCACGCGCGTGTACCTGCAATACAGCACCGATGGCCTGCTCTACCGCCAGCCGCCCAACATGGATTTTTTACAGGCCAACTATCGCATCAGCTACCAGCTCTTTTCGTCGTACGAGAGCAGCACGGTGCTCGACGAACAAAAGTTCGAATTTTCTGATTCGCTATTTGCAACCAGCCCGGCAATGCTCACTTTCGATTTCACCGTGCGCGCTTTTGCTCCCGAAACTTATCTGCTCCAAATCCAGTTTACTGATCTAAATAAAGATGAATCGGTGCTTTATCCGCGGATGATTTATAAAAACTCACCAGATAATGGTCAAAATTTCCTGCCTGTGGACGAAAACGGCGCGATCGTTTACACCGACTGCGTAAGCTGGAAAACCAAGTTTAATGTGAGGACCAACCGCCGCGACCTGGGCAAGATGGTGGTAAGCTATTTTGAAGAAACGTTTCCGCCGGCAATACCGCCCTTTGCGGGAAGCCATCCGGCGGCCTACCGTTACAACCCCAAAAAAATAACGCTGCTGCCTGTGGCCAATGGCCAAAGCGAATATGTACAGTATGTCAGGGAGGGTATTTATCACTTTCAGCTCGACAGCACGCAGCGCGAAGGGTTGACGCTTTTTCGTTTTCACGATGACTACCCGGAAGTGACGCGGGCGCAACAGATGGTGGAACCATTGCGCTATCTTACCTCCAACGCCGAATACGAAAAGCTGCGCCTCGCGGTGGATCCGCGGCAGGCCATCGACAGCTTTTGGGTGGCAACGGCAGGAAATCCCGAACGCGCCACCGAGCTTATCCGCGACTATTACAGCCGGGTGCAATATGCCAACCGCCTTTTTACTTCCTACAAAGAAGGATGGAAAACCGACCGCGGCATGTTGTACATTATATATGGTGCACCTTCTACGGTGTATCGCCGCCAGGACATCGAAACGTGGATCTACGGCAGACAGGGCAACAGGGTTTTTCTGCGCTTCGACTTTATCCGTGCCATCAACCCTTTCACCAACAACGACTACGAATTACAACGCGACCCGCAGTTTAAAGAACAATGGTACAACGCCATCTATTTCTGGCGACAGTAAATAGTGGGGCGCAGGGCGCAAGGCCTTTACCGGTATCTCCGTAAAACGAAAAAAACCTGTGACAACCGAAGCGGCCACAGGTTTTTAATTTAATTTTTTTAATAACCAAAACCTACCAGTAAATCCGGCGCGAAACTTTTGCCGATTTCCAGTCGTCGCTATAATCGTAGATTTTGGGCACACCTTTATAATAGGCAGTGACTTTTACATTGTTGGTGGCTGTTCCATCAAAGCTAAAGGTGTAGGTGTTACCGCTTTTTTCCACGGTTAGCTTGCCGCTGTTGATTTCGTAATAGGTTCCGTCTTCAATAGCGGTGTCAAAATCCACAATGGCTGATCCTTCGTCGAAGGTTCCGGGATTTTCGGTTCCGTTGGCGTCATAGGTATACACGCCGCTGCTAAGCATCTCTTCGGTTGCGGTAAAAATTTCAAAGCTAATTGCATGACCAATTCCTGAAATAGAGTCGATCTCTCCATTTACTTCGTGAAGCACAAGCCCCGGTGAAAGCAGCAGCAGATCGAAGTTAAAACCGGTACCTGAAAACTGACCGTAATTTTCGAGCACTGCCTGTGACATCTCATAACTTTTGCCGGCAATGGTCATGTGGTAGGAGGGTGTTTTGTCGTCATCGTCGTCTTTGCAGCCGGGAGCCAGCACAACTACTGCCAAAAGCAGCATTAATAGCATTCTGAATTTTTTCATTAGGTTTGGAATTTGGTGATTAATAAATTTTAGAAAAGTGATTTTAATAAATTTAAAGCAGTCTTAAACGCCCAAAGCCCCGTTTTATTATCGCGGCAGGGTAGCTATCTCGCGGATGGCTTCGATGGCAGCGTCTACGTGTGCCTCCTCGTTGAGTGGCCCGATGCTCAGGCGCACCGTGCCATGAATTTTGTCGGTGCCCAGCCCCGTATGTACCAACGGTGCGCATTGCAGCCCCGTGCGGGTAGCGATGTTGTAATCCACATCCAGCATCATACCCACGTCGCCGGCCTCCAGCCCTTCGATGTTGATACTCAGCACAGGATTTTGGTTTTCGGTATTATTACCACAATACACTATTACACGATCCGTCTCCTTCAGGGCGTTGCGTAATTTATCGTAGAGAAGATACTCCTGGTGGTGCAAATTTCCCATGCCCTGTTCGAGTACCCATTGGGTGCCGGCATACAATCCGGCCACGCCGACGATGTTGAGTGTGCCGCATTCGAGGCGGTAAGGATATTCGGTGAGATGTGCTTTTTGTGCCGAGCGCACGCCTGTTCCGCCAAAACGGGTTCCGCGTACTGGTAAATCGGCGGTAACGTAGGAGCCGCCGATGCCGGTAGGTCCCATCAAACATTTATGGCCGGTAAAAACCAGAGCGTCGATGCCCATGGTTTGCACATCAATGGGCACTGCACCTGCGCTTTGGCTTGCGTCCACCACGAAAATCACACCCATTTGTTTACAGATGGCGCCAATTTCGGCCAACGGCTGCAGCGTCCCAATTACATTAGAACTATGATTTACCACCACCATGCGCGTGTTTTTACGGATGGCTTTACGGATGTCGTCGGGATGCACGTACCCATTGGCGTCGAAAGGAACATGCGTAGTTTCGATAGTTCCATCCTGGGTAAGATGGTACAACGGGCGCAGCACCGAGTTGTGTTCGAGCATGGTAGTCACCACATGATCGCCTTTGCGCGCCAGACCCTGCAAAATCATGTTCAGCGAATCGCTGGC
>JAAYIU010000184.1 GCA_012523265.1 Bacteroidales bacterium
AAGCCTGTGGCGTTCATGGCGCCGAAGCCGCTGTCGTAGCCGGTTTTGATGAGTGCTGCCGGAGCTGCTATCTCAAAATCGTACAGAAAGCCGCGCACGCGCACCTGGGCATCGGTGTTGGCTTTGATGGTTTGCAGGCGCGACTTCGGATGTTGCGTCAGGCAGCGGAAACTGAGCGTGGCTGCCTCAAAGTGGGTCGGCTCCTGTCCGGCATGTTGCTGCCACACATGGTGCTTGTCGGTCAGGTTTTTAAAAAACAACTGCGCGTAGCCGGCGTGGTGCGGATCGAGGTATTGTTCGTGTTTGTCGTCGGCATCGTTGCTCGAAATCACCACCGGCGATAAGGTTGTGATGCGCATCTTATCCGCAAACTCCGGCTCTGGCAGCATCTCCACCGACGCCACCGCCATCTCCGCCTGCGACAGGCGGTCGCCAATTTTCATCTGCTGGTTGCGAAACAGTCCGCTGATAAAATGCTGCATGGCATCGGGCAGCGCAAACGATACCACCAGCCAGGCCGATTCGCAGCGCAATTGCATCCTGTCGCTACCTTTGCGTATGGTGTAACCTTTGGGCGGAAACTGAAGATTGGAAAAAGTAAAGAGCTTGAAGGATTTATGGCTTCCCAGCCTATAGCCGTGCTCGTGCAGAAATTCCGCGAAAGCGGCATCATTGCTTTCCAGCACGCTATAAAGCCAGGCGCTGAACGGGTACTGGTAATTGAGCGGAAGCACCTGGCGCGCGGGCGGCAGATGAAATGTAATTTTAATTCGCATGTAAAAGGGTATTATCGTAAGCAATATCTTCAGCAGGCAGCAATTGGTTGTTGTGGCCGGTGCAGCACAGCACATCCAACTCTATACGTTCCCAGGTAGGATAAGCAGGATTTACCGATGCTATTCTGGCCTCGAGCAAAATGTTGTTGTCGAGCATTTGGGCCAGTATGTGATTATCGACCGCCGGAACATATCCAATTTTCGTATTTTGAAAATATAGCGCAATGGCATTTTGATCGTAATGGTTTTCTGGTTCACGGCGCATCACAACCATTCCAGATGGCTTTAGCAGATGCTCTACTTTGCGTCCCTGATGGTACTGATAACCTGCAATGTAAAAGTTGATCAGCCTTACATACTTTACCGGAGCCGGTGCCGGCCGGTGGTTTTTTGGCTTTTGCGCAGCAGCAACAGATAATCCGGGAAGGGATAAACCAGCTACACCAAGTAGCAAATGTTTTAAAAATTCAATCCTCCTCATTGTTACATATTTTTTTATGATGCAAAGAAACAACTATGCACTGCCAGAATATGGCACTGGCAAAATTATTTTCCAAAACATTCAACTTTTTTTTGAAGAAATATTTTCAACGAATCCGGTTCAATTATTTCGACTTCCTCGCACAAGCCAAGCACAAACCTCCCGACACCTTCAAATCCGCACACCCAGCCATCGAAAAGCCAACGGTTGTCGGGCTGGCTGGTAAGGTACTTTGTCGCGAGCGGATATTCTTCTGTGAGCAGATTGTAGGCGCGCATGGTCAGCATCAGCTTTACCGGAATCTTTTCGGCAGCGCTTATGCGAAATACATCAATCTCCTGCGCCTGGTGCTGATGCTCGTATTGATAAGGCTGCCCGGTTTGTTCGACGCGGCTGATGCGTGCTATTTTAAAAATCTTGTTGGATTGGCTCTCCACATCAAAAGCCCACAAAGCAATGAAGTTGGTGGTGAACGAAACAGGTTCAACCAGCCGGTCGCTGATGGTATTGCTGTTGGACGAATAATATCCGAGAAGGCGCACCTGCTGTTTTTTGTTGATAGCCTCGTTGAGTTCATGCACCGTCGAAGTGTGCTCGCGCCTCACAATCACCTCGGCCACTTTGCCGTAACTGTACAAATCGTAAAGTTTGTTTACCAGGTTTTGCTTCAGCACATTGGTTTCGTCGATGGAGTGGATGGCCTGGCGGATGATGAAAGCCTCTTCTTCGGTAAAATAGAGCAAGTCGAAAAGGTTCTTCGACTGTGAGTTGTTTTTATCAATCCAATAATAACCCTCCTTTTGCTCCAGCGCAAAGCCAACATTACGCAGGGTATTGGTGTCGCGGAAGAAAGTCCGCCTAGAAATATCGTAGTAATTGCACAGCTCTGATGCGGTAAATTTTCCGCCGTTCGACAAGCGAAGCAATATCTTCAGCAGCCGCTCAATCTGCAACTCATCTGATTTTTTTCCCATTCTAAATCATAATTTTGTTAAGTCGTTTTCGTGGCTTACGCCAATGGAAAAGCCGACCAAAGATAGAGATTAAAATCCGGAATTAGCGGGTAGCTTTAAGAATCCACGAATTGCCACGAATTAAACGAGAATGCCTGTCCCCATTGTTGGGAGGGCCGGGGAATGAGGGCATTGACATTAAAAACCTTATCCTGTTTTCTAAAACCTTAGTAG
>JAAYIU010000104.1 GCA_012523265.1 Bacteroidales bacterium
GAATTTTTACGATTCGATCCCTCGGATCCTTACTGGCCTGAGCGCGACCGGTTTTTTCTGGATCCCGGCCACATGTCGCCGATGCTTTACGCCACGCTGGCCATGTATGGACATTTCAGCCTGGACGACCTGAAAAACTTTCGGCAGTGGGGAAGCCCTACACCGGGACATCCCGAGCGCGACCTGAGCCGTGGCATCGAAAATACCAGTGGGCCGTTGGGGCAGGGACACACCTTTGCAGTAGGTGCTGCCATCGCCGAGCGCTTTCTGGCTGCCCGGTTTGGCGAATGGAGCGCACACAAAACTTTTGCCTACATCTCCGACGGCGGCATACAGGAAGAGATTTCGCAAGGCGCCGGGCGCATCGCCGGCCATCTGGGGCTGAGCAATCTTATTCTGTTTTATGATGCTAATAAAATCCAGCTTTCTACACCCATTGCTGACGCCACCTCCGAAGATACCGCCGCCAAGTACCGCGCCTGGAACTGGCGGGTGATAGAGATAAACGGCAACGACGCCGGCCAGATTCGCCAGGCGCTGAAGCAGGCAACAGCCGAAACGAAAAAGCCCGTGATCATCATCGGCAACACGCTGATGGGAAAAGGCATTGTGGACAAAGACAACCAACCTTTCGACAACCGCTCCGACGTGCACGGCCAGCCCATCAGCGCCGCCGGAGGAAGCATCAAAGTCACCATCCGCAATCTGGGCGGCGACCCTGAAAATCCATTTGTCATCTTTGACGATGTAAAACAGTATTATCAAAAAATAAAAGAACAAAAAATAGCTGCCGCTAAAAAACGCAAAGAAGAGAAGCAGCAATGGGAAAAGCAAAATCCCGTGCTGGCAAAGCAGTTGGCCGACTTCCTGGCCGGAAACATCCCGGAGCTGGAAACCGAAAAAATAGAGCAGCCACAAAATATTGCTACACGCGCTGCTTCCGGCAACGTGCTTAAATATCTCTCCGGGCGCATCCCCAACCTGGTGGTGGCTTCCGCCGACCTGTCGAACAGCGACAAGACCGATGCTTTTCTGAAACAAACCACCGCTTTCCAACCAGGCGATTTTTCGGGATCGTTTCTGCAGGCCGGTGTGTCGGAGCTTACCATGGCAGCCATCGCCGCTGGTATGGCATTGCATGGCGGAATTGTGCCGGCGTGTGCCACCTTCCTGGTTTTTTCGGATTATATGAAACCTGCCATCCGGCTGGCAGCGCTCATGGAGCTACAGGTGATCTACATCTTTACGCACGACGCTTTCAGAGTAGGCGAAGACGGCCCCACCCACCAACCGGTAGAACACGAGGCACAACTGCGGTTGCTGGAGCAGATGCGCAATCACAGCCACCACCGTGCTTTTCTGGCGCTGCGCCCAGCCGATGGCGACGAGACCACCATCGCCTGGAAGCTTGCCCTCGAAAATACAAACAGCCCTACTGCACTTATCCTTTCACGACAAAATATTCCGGAAATTGTGCTGCCCAAAGGTGCCGACAGAAAACAATTGGCAGCGCTTGCTGCACGTGGCGCTTACATAATACGCGGTAACTACGACAAGCCCGACCTCATCATGCTGGGCAATGGCTCGGAAGTGTCGCTGCTGGCGGAGACGGCGCAAAAGCTCGAAACAGACCAAAACCTGAAAGTGCGTGTAGTTTCTATTCCGTCGGCGGGGTTATATATGGATCAGCCCGAAAGCTATCGGCATGAGTTGCTCACCCCCGGCATTCCGCTGCTGGCACTTACCGCCGGACTGCCTGCTGCATTGCCCGTAACGGAAAACGCCCACACCCGCATCCTGGGCATGTCTCAATTTGGATATTCGGCACCGGCAAAGGTGCTCGACCAGAAGTTTGGCTTCACCGTGGAAAATGTATTTGCGCAAGCGATGGATTTGCTTGAGTAAACGAGTTGCCGATAGGAGAGTGAAGTTTAAACGCACTTCACTACGGCAATAAATGACAAGACTGGAAAACAAGAGAGGGGGGGCGGGATCGGGCGCGAAGCGCCCGATCCCGCCCCCCTACAATTCATTGAAAGCCATTGTCATTCTGAGCGTAGCGAAGAATCTATTATTTTTAACCGGACAACAAAGAAAACAAATAACGACATTTCACAAAACGTACACTGAAATAATCATAATTCATGCGTTGTAAGCGTTTTTCATACTATTGAATCACCACCTTTTTGGTAATGACATCATTTCCGCAGGTAATTTTGATAAAGTAAAGCCCGGGGCTAGATTTTGAACTTTCAATTTTTAAAAAAGAAGATTTAGCATCTGGCCGAAGGTGAGAAACCAAAACCCCACTTGCATTCAATATCTGCACATCATCAATAAATACCTCCGACCGAATGTTGATGATGTCGGTGGCCGGATTTGGGAAAATATGGCAGACCTCGTTTATTCGCGCTGCATCCTCGGGAACTGACGTGGCCAGCAGCGGCTCGTAAAAGTAAGCAACACCGCCGGTATTTCCATAATTGTATTCAAACGGAACGCCGGCAAAAATCTCGGCAATACCATCGTTGTTAAAATCGCCCGAAGCCACCGAGCGCCCCGGCAGTGCCAGTCCGTTTTTTAATACGAACGATGGCGATTGGGCTGGTATTCCGCCACCGGCATAAAGATAATAATCATATCCATACGCGTGGCGAAAGCCGGCAATGATGTCGGAGGCTTCTTTTTCCATCTTTCTATCAACAAAATCAAAACAATGAATGCTATTCGAAAAAGTGCTGTCGGCAATGGTGAGGTCGTATTGTGAATTCATATTTGGCCCACCATAATAAACGTAAATCGTCTTTGCAAAATAGCTGTAATGTATCAGATCGTTGTAGCCATCGCCATTATAATCGCCGGGCGACATAGCGGTGTTTGCTCCATAATTTCTTCCGTTGGTAAATGGATTTACCAGCGCTTTATCATAATAAGCATCCGCATTGGGACCGCCAAAATAAACCAGCGACTGACCGTCTCCGTTGTTGGGGTCGCCAAGTGTAAAGTCGTCGTAGCCATCGGCGTTCACATCGCCGCAGGGAGTAATGGGATGGGCAAACAATATTCCGCATTGGGTGCATGGCACGCTGATTACCAGGTCGGGCTCGGGGCCAATCTGGCTGTCGCTGCCAAAATATACAAATGCTTCCCTGAGGCAGTAGCGGTGTTTGCCGCCGCCCACCACCAGGTCGTCAAAACCGTCGGCATTATAATCGCCTACGATACTGATATTGTATCCATAACTATGAAATGTATCGTTGTCGTGAAGCACTGCATCGGCATCCTGCCAGGTGCAGACGCTTTGCAAATCTGCCGAACCGAAGAAGATAAAAATGTCCTGGCGTTCAGGAATAAATCCTCTGGTGAACGCCACCGTATAATCCGAGCTATTGGAAATGGCAATATCGGTGTAGCCGTCGCCATTCATATCGCCCGAAGTCCAGTCGAAACACAGGGCTTTGGAAGTTTGTGGCAACAGATAGCGGATATCGGGTTCCATATCGAATTCCGGGCCGCCAAAATAGACATTCAGGTAGCAGCCACCGCGCGCCAGAATGCCCCAGTCGTCGTAGCCATCCTGATTGATATCTTTAATTTTTTGGGCTTGAAAGCCAAATTCCAGATTCTGGTAGGTTTGATCTCCTGTTCGTCCGATGATGACAGGATTCAGAAAGTCGGGCGTATCGCTGCCTAAAACAATGGCCGTTCCAATAGTTTCAAAACGCAGGTTTTCGTCGTAAGACCAATAGTTAAAAGCCAGATCGGCAAAGGAATCGCCATTGTAATCGAAAGCGTCCATCCGACCTACGGTGTAGAAAGCTCCTGAAAAAGGCCCCTTGAGAAGAAGCTCCTGCATGCTTCCGTGGTTGTAAAATACAGGCTGAATTCCTTCGTTGGCCGCCTGGTCATGTCCATAAAATACCGCTATGGTATCGGCGCCATATTTCGAGTACCAATCGTCGGCTCCGTCGTTGTTAAAATCGCCACCCATGTAGAGCATACGCCCATGGTTGCGCACCTGCACTTCTACCGGATCGTCGAAATAGGGCGCTGAGGCTTTTCCAAAAAATACTTCCAGATCAAATTCGCCCATCGATTCCGGTACGTAAAAAGCGTGGGCGATGTCGATTTGCTGATCTCCATTAAGATCGCAAAATGCAGTGGTGTAGTGCGATGATGGCTCGTGGATGTATGGAATGCTGAAGCTTTGCTCTATGGTTATTTCGTGGGCTTCTTTATCAAAATTAAAAAACCTTACCAATCGTGCATCATTATAATTATCAACGGCAGCAACACACAGCTCGTTGGTGCCATCTGCGTCGAAATCATCAATATAGAAGAAAACACGATCTGTATCAAAATACAAGGGATAGCCTCCCGATTCCATTATCACGGCGGCAGTGTCGGGGCCGGAGAAAACGTACAAGGTCTGGTTCGATTCCCTGTCACCGATCAGTACCTCGCTTTTGCCATCATCATTTATATCTCCTGCATAATAAAAATCACAATTTTCAGGAAGATTAACAATCAGCGAATCGGTGCGGAAACCCGAGGGACTTCCAAAGCGTATTACGCATTGCTCGATGTCGATGATGTCGTCGTATCCATCGCCATCATAGTCGCCGATGCCATACACCAGGCTGTTGTAAAAAACGATGGCCTCGGGGTCAATACCCGACGATGTGGTGATAAGAGATTTTCGCACCCGATCCGTTTCTTCCGGGGTGCGCTCATCGGCGGCATATCGGGTAAACACCATGTCCATTAAGCCATCGCCGTTGATGTCGCCCACCGGCGTAGCCTGATCCAGCGGGAAGTTTACCGCATCGCTATCGGGCAGCTCGAACGGTGTGATCGTAGCGCTGGGATAGACATTTTTTACGGAATCGGTTTGGGCACAAAGCCCTACCGGAACAGTAAAAAGTAGGAGAAGAAGGATCTGTTTAAAAATGTGTTTTGCTTTCATCGGCGCTGGGTTTTTGGTTTAGAATTCTTTTTTTATTTACTCATCCTTATTATGAAGCAGGAGATGCAAAGTTATCATTTTTATGAAAAGAACCCGAACGCTTACTGCAAGATGATTTTCTCGACAAAAACCTGCTCCATAGTTTTGATGGTAAGCAGGTAGATGCCTTTGGGGTAGGGGGAGAGGTCGAGGATGGTGTTGCCGGGATATTCATAAGATTTCGCCACAATAGCAACTCCATTCATTGCCTTTACTTCAACTTCGATGTGTTTCTGATTTTGATTGAGCGCTATGTTAATCAACCCTGTAGTAGGGTTTGGATAGATATCAATTGGATTGGCAAAATTTACATCCCGATAGTTAACCAAATCTGCATCAATAGTTTTAGATAAGTACTCGGAAGACGTTTTTACGCTATCACTACAATCAGGACAAGGAATTATTTCAGCGTTAAAATCACTCCCTTGATGTGCAGTAAAACCAGGAAACATATTTATTTCATTATGGCCAACGCAGTGAAGTGTGCCACCGGAAAGTACCTCCCCACTGAGATTAATCGTCCCAGCCCATATCTCCGGATGATTACCAGTAACATTTAGGGAAAAGATGATTTCTTCATCACAATCTACAACTTTGAATGGTCTAAGTGATACATCATAATAGGGCAGTTGGACAGCTTGTGAAGGGGTTAGGTTTTGGTTGTAAACATCCGGATCCGCACACTTATTCCAAATCTCGCATTGCACACTATAATTTCCCTTTTCGAAGAAGTTATTGTAGCTGCTCCAACCACCCGATGTATAGAACCACCCGTAGCAAGCACCATCTATCATCATTTCATAACAAGTATGTGGACACGATTTATTTACTACTGAATTCGGTACCGGATTATTAGAGGCATCTAAGATAGTCCATCGCACATTAGTGATCCATTTATGAGTCCAGTCTAAAAAGGTTTTGGCAAAATTAGGCATAAAAATTCAGGTTTGGAGCTGTTCATAAGATGGTGTTGTAACTGTCACAATAGCAATGAGTTAAAAATTTATGAACAATCTTGTA
>JAAYIU010000425.1 GCA_012523265.1 Bacteroidales bacterium
ATGTAATGGCAGCCAAAGCGAATACTGCCAAAGAAAGTATTGTAAGTTTAAAAATTTTCATCGTTATAAAATTTAAAGGTTTAGGGCATTTTATTAAAAAACAAAAATTTAAGGAAATGGCAGCAGGTAAGTCAGGATAAACTGAAAAGAAAAAGCCGCAGCTTTTGGATAGCAGATTTTATGGTGTGATGAGTAAATTGCTGAATGTAGTTGCTGCGAAGAGAAGATGTTGGCGGCTGGTGAGAAAGTATCCATGAAAGGTTGGTTTTTACGCTGCAATAAATTCTTGTTCCCGTCGCAGGAAACAATTTCCGCGGGGGGCGGCGGCAGCGCTATGTAAATTAATGCTTTTCATTTTAACACCTTTTAAGGCGTCAAAAGTAAAAAGAAATTTCTCAACTAACAAGAGAACCCGTAAATTTATTTTGTTAAATTTCTCAATTCACATTGTCGCTAATGCAGATTCCTCCTACAGAAAACTGACAGGATAATTTCTCAAGTCGACAAGGTAGCTAAGAGATTCCTCACTTCATTCGGAATGACCGCTCGCGGGCGCAAATGGTGGAGGGGAGCCGGGGTCGGGCGCGACGCGCCCGACCCCGCCTCCCCCAATCATACCGTAGCGTTTGTCATTTCGACTGGAAAACATTGCGTAGCAAAGTTTGAAGGGAGAAATCTATTTCAAAGAAACAAAATCATTAATCTCGCAAACCATTGTCATGGGTAGCGTAGCAAAGAATCCGCAAATTTCAACTGAACAACAATGGATTATTTTTTTGCTTTGCACAAATCCCTTTACATAAAACTCTTCGGCTCTCCTAAGATTTTCCTTGCTATTTTTGCCCGGCACACACCTTTATTATAAATGTGCAAAAAAAGAAACAGCATGGAACGCATCACACTTTTTGCCGAAGTACTATTGCCGCTGCCTGTGCCCGGCACTTTTACCTATCGGATGCCTTACCAGATGAATGGCGAGGCAGAGCCGGGGCGGCGCGTAGTGGTGCAGTTTGGCCGCCAGAAAATCTACACCGGCCTGATCCGCTCGGTGCATCAAAAGGTGCCGGAGAAATACGTTCCTAAATACATCCTTTCGGTGTTGGACCAGCAGCCTGTCGTAAAGCCGGTGCAGTTCGACCTGTGGGAATGGATAGCCGAATATTATATGTGCACGACGGGTGAGGTGATGAATGCCGCGCTGCCCTCGGCGCTAAAGCTGGCCAGCGAGACACGCATCGTGCAGCATCCCGACTTCGACGGAAAAACCGATCAACTCAACGAAAAGGAATACCTGGTGGCCGAGGCCATCGACATACAGAAAACCCTCACCATCTCGGAGGTGTCCAGAATAGTGGAGTACAAAAAGGTGATACCGCTCATCAAAACTTTGATAGAGAAAAAGGTGGTGCTGGTGGAGGAGGAATTGCGCGATCGCTACCGTGCCAAGGTGGAGACGCATGTACGCCTTTCGGCGGATTACCGTGATGAGACCGCGCTGCACCAGCTCTTTTCGGAACTCGAAAAAAAAGCCTATAGGCAGCTCGAGGCGCTGATGACTTTTCTGCAACTGGCCGGCGCGGAGGCATACACCGGCAAAGCGCTTCCCCGCACCGAACTAACTGCCAATGCCGCAACAGCCCAAACGGTGACGGCGCTGGAGAAAAAAGGTGTGTTTGAAATTTTTGAAAAAGTTACCAGCCGCCTGCAAGCTTTCGATGCAGTGACCTCGCCCGACGACCTGGCGCTTACCCCGGAGCAGCAAGCGGTCTGTGAAAAAATCGGCGAAAGCCTGAACCAAAAAAAAGTGACGCTGCTGCATGGCGTTACCTCCAGCGGAAAAACAGAAGTTTACATCAAGCTCATCCATCAGGTGATAAAACAGGGAAAACAAGTGCTTTTCCTGTTGCCGGAGATCGCCCTTACCACACAGATCATCAACCGCCTGCGGCGCTATTTTGGCGACAGCGTGGGGGTGTATCACTCCAAATACAGCGAGTTTGAACGGGTAGAAATCTGGAACCGCGTGTTGCAACATCCGGCAAACGCGGGTGCCGAACCCGGTAAATACCAGATCATTCTGGGCGCACGCTCGGCGCTGTTTCTGCCTTTTAGCAACCTGGGGCTGGTGATTGTGGACGAGGAGCACGACAGCTCCTACAAACAATATGCTCCTGCGCCCCGCTACCTGGCGCGCGACACCGCCATTATGATGGCCAGCATGCACGGCGCCGCCACGGTGCTCGGCTCGGCCACGCCCTCCATCGAGAGTTATTATAACGCGGCTTTTAATAAATACAACCTTGTAGAACTTAACAGCCGCTATGGCGGAATAGAGATGCCGGAAATACTTGTGGCTGACCTGCGCAACGAAACGCATCGCAAGACCATGAAGTCGCACTTCAGCTCATTTTTGTTGAAAAATATGGAGGAGGCGCTTGCGCAAAAGGAGCAGGTGATCCTGTTTCAAAACCGCCGCGGCTTCTCGCTGCGGCTGGAGTGCGACACCTGCCACTGGATGCCTTCGTGCAAGCATTGCGACGTTACGCTTATTTATCATAAATACAATAACCAACTGCGCTGCCACTACTGCGGCTACAGCGAGCGGGTGCCCGACCGCTGTCCGGAGTGCGGCCACACCGGCCTGATGATGAAAGGCTTTGGCACCGAAAAGGTAGAAGACGAGCTGGCCATCATCTTCCCAAAAATACGCATCGCACGCATGGACCTCGACACCACACGCACCAAAAATGCTTATCAGAAAATCATCAGCGACTTTGAAGAGCAGCGCATCGATATATTGATAGGAACACAGATGGTGACCAAAGGCCTCGACTTCGACCATGTGAGCGTGGTGGGCATCCTCAACGCCGACAACCTGCTGAGCTATCCCGACTTTCGCTCCTTCGAGCGCGGCTTTCAACTTATGGCGCAGGTGAGCGGACGGGCAGGGCGCAAAAATAAACGCGGCAAGGTGATCATCCAAACCTACAACCCTTATCATGCCGTGATCCGTTATGTGATCGACAACAGCTACGACCTGATGTTCAGAAGTCAGTTGCAGGAGCGACAGCAATTCAAATATCCGCCGTTTTACCGGTTGATAGAGCTACAGTTGCAGCACAAAGATGCCGCAGTGGTGAATGAAGCCGCCGCCGAGCTGGCTGCCCTGCTCCGCCAGCGGCTGGGACAGCGAATCCTGGGGCCGGAGTTTCCGGTGGTTTCGCGCATCAAAAACTATTTCCTGAAAAATATCCTCGTCAAGCTCGAAAAAAACGACCACACCCACCAGATGAAACTTGTGATTGCCCAAGCCATCGACCATTTCAAAACTACCAGCGCCCACAAAGCTGCCCGCGTGGTGGTGAATGTAGATCCGGTTTAAAACCATCCGCCAATTTCCGCTAATGAAGCGAATTTCGGCTAATTATTTCTCGCGTGAATTAGTCTAATTTGCGAATACAATCTGCAAATATTTCCATAGCAGAAACTTGTATTGGCGGCAATGTGAATTGGGATTAGAGAATTGTAACTCTCTGACCCTATTTTACCAGCTTAGAAATTTTCTTAAACTCCTCGGTACCTGAAAAGCGCAGCAATTCGAAGAGTATCGATTCGCTGGTGGTAATCATGGCGCCTTCCTGCTGCATGCGGCGGATGGCTATGTTTTTGTCGTTGGGGTTGCGCGACCCCACGCAATCCTCAACCACCACCGGATGAAAACCGTTGTCGATCAGGTCGATGCAGGTTTGCAACACACACACATGCGTTTCGATACCGGCCAGAATTACATAGCGTGGATTCACCTGCGTAAGCTCCCCGTAAAAAGCCGGCTCGTCGCAGCAGCTAAAAGCCTGTTTTTCGACAAACTCAATTTCCTGCAGCATCTCTCTTAGCGGGGTTATAGTAAAGCCCAGCCCCTTGGTGTATTGCTCGGTTACCAGAATTTTTACATCAAGCGCTTTCAGTCCTTCTATCAGGATGCCTGTGCGGCGTGTAAGCTCATCGTTATCAGCAATGAAGGGATAGAGCCGCTCCTGCATGTCGATGATCAATCCAACTGTTTCGTCAGCTAATATTCTCATAATGTCAGGTATTTAGTTTTTAATATTAACAACAAAGATAGCAAATAGGTTATTTCCAAAGACGCAGCAGCAGGATTTCGGCGAATAAAAAAGCAAGTGCCACTACAACAAAGAGCTTCCAGAGCCGCACGCCGCTGTTGAGTTGCGCCACCGAAGCAGTAAGCGACTTCTGCTGCGCGCCGGCGAGCACCTGAAATTGCTGTAGCCCGGCGTCGGCCAGCGCTTCTTCGAGTGCCGCAGGACTCATCGTGCGCACATCCGATTCGGTGCGGTCGTAGTTAAAAGCCACCGCCGCCACCTTTCGGTCGTTGGTGGTGATGTCGTAGTTGCCGGCTTTATCAATGGCTCCTTCCACATACACCAGCAGCTGCGAACCGCTGCGCCGCAATTGCGGGATAATGCCAAAGTTGCCGTCCTGGCTGGTAATGTGCACCACCTGATCCACTTGCGTAGCCCCGGCTTTGAGCGGGATGGCGGCACTTTTTCCGGCTATATAATAGAGCCGGGCTGGGGGCTGGCTGTGTAAAGCGATGTTGTAAAGCGTGGGCACAAATAATGCGTGTTTCGGAAAATTGCTCCACGCAGCTTCGAGGGGTGTGGCAGCCAGATAAACCATCCCCTGCCCTGAAGCCTCCCGCCCTAAGAAGATGTCGCCATTCTGCAGCTCGAGCACTGGCTCCAGCATAGCGGTGGTGCGGCGCCCAAGCGGGTAATGGCTGAATACAACCGGTAAGTCAAGATTGTCGGGCAGCGACTCAAAGACCTCTTCGTAAATGCTGCTTTGCAGATTGATGCTGCTGATGCTTGTCCGCAAGGTGTCGGCGGGCGCCAGCGTAGCGGTTTGCAAAGTCATGAGCAGCTCGTTGTAGCTGTTGATATCGGCTTGCGGAGCCGGAAAAATCAACAGGCTGCCGCCACCTTCCACATACCGCCAAAGCTCGCGCGTCAGTCCGGTGGAAATATTCCTGACGCTGTTCAGAACGATCAGGTTTTGGTTATTAAAAGCTGCATAATCCAGATAATTTGCTTTGGCATTGGTAAGCACAAAGGTGGAGTCGCCGGAAAAGAGTGCATTCAAAAACACGTTCTCGTCGGGGTCATTAATTACCAAAACAGGTATCTCGTTGCGGATGGTAAGGGTGAAATAAAATGTGTCGTCGAAGGTGATGGGCGAATCGACGATGCTCAGCTCGCCATATTGCATGCCGGTTTCAAGATTGGTAAAAGAAAGATTGACCACCGTTTCGTGGTTGGCTTGTATTTCGACGCTGGCTATGGTGGGCTGGTTTCCGTTGATTAAAGGCTTGGCAGGGATTTTTTCCAAATTTTGATCAGAGGCATTTTTTATACGCGCCGCAAGCGTTGCCAGTTGACCGGCACGAAACACCGGCGCGTCGAACCAGATGCTGTCGATGTAGAGG
>JAAYIU010000109.1 GCA_012523265.1 Bacteroidales bacterium
CGTAGGCAAATATTTAAGTAATCAAAACGAATAATTTTTTTATTAAAATAAAAATAAAAGCATGAAATACCAAAACACAATCCTTACCATCGCAGCCTTTGTTGCGCTGTTGTTCACGGCTTGTTCGCCGCGGATCGACATTTCCTATGATTACGACAGGGAAACTGATTTCTCAACGTACGAAACCTATTCGTTTTACGGCTGGGTGAAAGGTAGCGAGAAGGTCATCAACAGCATCAACCAGAAACGCTTTGAAGATGCTGTGGCCAATGAGCTTACCGCGCGCGGCCTGCAACGTGTGAATGACGACGGCGACCTTACCGTTTCGCTTTTTATCCAGTTTGATGAGCAACATGGCGTAACTGCCTACACCAATTACTACGCCGCTGGTCCTTATGGTTACCGCTACGGGCCGGGCTGGGGGTGGGGCTATGGATATCCCACCACCACCTACCACGAATACGATTATCTGGTGGGCACGCTGGTAATCGACATTTTCGATCATCAGGCCAAAGACCTGATATGGCAGGGTGTGGCTTCACAGGTGGTCGATGACCGACCCGACGTGCGCGAAATCGGCATCAAAAAAGTAGTAAAAGCTGTCATGAAAAAGTATCCCGTGAAGGCGCGGAATTAGTGCAGTCCCGATCCGATAAGATGGATAAACTCGGCGCGTGTTTTATCACTCAGGAAAGCACCGTTAAAATCGGAAGTGGTGGTTACGGAGTTTTGTTTTTGAATACCGCGCATCGACATGCACATGTGCTGCGCTTCGATTACCACAGCTACTCCCAGCGGCTTTAATGTGTCGTGGATGGCTTCTTTTATTTGGGTGGTAAGTCGTTCCTGCACCTGGAGCCGGCGTGCAAAAGCATCCACCACACGCGGAAGCTTGCTCAGCCCCACGATATGGCCATTGGGGATGTAGGCCACGTGCGCCTTACCAAAAAATGGCAGCATGTGGTGTTCGCACATCGAATAGACCTCGATATCTTTCACCAGCACCATCTGCCGGTAGTCTTCGGCAAACATGGCAGAACGTAATATTTCGCGCGGATCGAGGTCGTAGCCGTGTGTAAGAAATTGCAACGCTTTGGCTACGCGCTGGGGCGTTTTCAGAAGACCTTCGCGTTCGGGATTTTCACCCATCAATTTTAAAATCTCGTGATAATGATGCGCCAGTTTGTCGATGGTGTCCTGGTTGAACAAGTCCATTTTTTCGTAACCATCCATCTCATTCTCCCGCGCCATCTGCATGTGCAGGTCATGAGCTTCGTCCATTGCAGACGTTATTACCTTTTCCATTTTCATAATAAAAATTCTTTATTAAACTGGCGAATCCGACTGTTTGGTTAGTTTTTTATGGGGTTCACCATCTTCTGATTTATTAATAAGCAACAAAAATAAAGATTATTGCTGTACTGGTTTAAGATTAAAAAAACCCCTCACGGATGGAGGGGCTTTAGAAATAGAAACATGAACAAACGTGTGTTTAGTTGATGATCTGTATTTTACGGGCCACAGCCGATTGGCCGGAAGTGATGCTTAGCAGATAAAGTCCGCCAGGTAGTTGGCTCATATCGTAGCGACCGTTAAAGGTAGAATTGCGAGTAAGGTTGCTGTATTGTTCCGAAAGAACTACAGCGCCGGTCATGCTCAAGATTTCTATTTTCAGATTTTGATCCTGTTTTACGGCAAAGTCGATGTTGAGTTGCGTAGTAGCAGGATTAGGATAGATGCTTAATGAGGTGATGTCGATGGCCTCCTCTATGCTGCTGGTGTTGGTAAGAGCTACCAGTTCCCCGCCCGAAGCCAGAGCTGTATACAACCCGAAGGATGAACCGTCGCTGTTGTTTTCAGGAGCCAAAAATCCGCTTGCTATCACCGTTATGGCTTGTCCCTGCAACTGCAGTCCGGCCAGTTGCGCTGCAAAAGTGGCCACAGCAATTTCGCCCGATTCGTCACGGATTTGTAGTGAATAGTTGGCGGTGGGCAGCTCCAGATAACCGGCAAAATCCATGTACATAAAGTTATCGATCAGCATTCCGGCACCTACGCCAGTTTCGTAAACATCCACGGTAGGCGCGTCGGTAGAGCCGTGATGCACCAGCACATCGGTGTTTTCGGCCATCGAAGCCATTTCGCGACCCATCGCATACACGGCAATATCGAAAGGCTTGGCGGGTGTGTAACCCGAAGCGCTCACGATGCCGTCGGCCACGAGGATGTAAGTTTCGCCGTCGGCCA
>JAAYIU010000186.1 GCA_012523265.1 Bacteroidales bacterium
TTGGAATGTTGTCAAGTCCGTAAAGCAGTCCTGCAAGTCCGCCTGTAACTGCTGCTGTTGTGTCAGTATCCTCACCTAAATTTACGGCCTTTAAAACAGCGTCTTTGTAATTGTCAGTTGTCAACAAACACCAAATGCTTGCTTTCAGCGTATGCAACACATAACCGCTGCTAAAAATATTTTCTCCCGTCAGATGGTGAATGTTTTGTTTTAATAAACGGCCATCAATGCAATCTCTGCCGGATTGATTGAAAGAGCGTTCAAGTGCGTTGTAATTTCAGGTTGCAGATTTTTATAAATCTCAAACTTATCTCTCTGTACGAAAAGTTGTCGGGCAAACTCAAGGTAGTAGAAGCAAGCAATTACCGAACGAATATGTCCGTGCGTGATCGAAGAAACTTGTTTTGCTATTTCAAATCGTTCGTTGATTGGCTTGTCAAGCAAATAAAAAACCAAAGGAGCAATTCTCATTAGCGAACCGTTGCCATTTGATGAAACATCAAAACCGCCTGCCAAATCTGGTTTTTCACCATTTGCAAGTCGGTCGATGGCTTGACTTGTCGCAATTCCAATGTCGAAAACATCTCCTCTCGGTGTCCAAAAGTTGTTGTAACGCCGGGCCAGCAAACAAATGTTCGGGTATCCAAACAAGCAGTTTATTTATTTTCCTGCACCAAATACCAGTCAACCCATGCATCTACCTGTTTGGTGGAACTGGGGCGAAGTAAGATTTCCCGTTTGTTGTCCAACAAAAAAATAGTAGGTGTTGCAAACACATGGTAGGATTTAACAACAGGGCTTTCCCACTTTTGATAATCGCAGATACTGATGAAAGGAAAAGGGCTTACAAATTTTTTAAAAATATCCTGGTCTTCATCCAAAGAAACAAAGATTACCTCCATGCCATATTTCCGCCATTTCTGGTATAAACCGGCAATTTGCAAAAGCTCATCCGGACATGTAGGACACCAACTCGACCCGAAGACCAAAATTGTATAACTGGCATTAATGTCTGTTAACTTTTTGGGAGATTTAGCAGTTGCGTAACCGGGTGCAAAAACATCGCCGTTAAATTCAAAATCGGGAGCTGTTTTTCCTATTTTCATAGCCCGGTAGCTTTCCAATTGTGAAGTAAGGTTGTTGTTAAGGGTGCAACTTTCTTCGTTCAAAACTTTTAAAGCCAGATATTCTGAGGCTCCAAATAAGCTACGCTTTTCCAATAATTTAAAAAGAAAATCTGTTATTTGATTAAGTTTTTTTTCATCAGAGACGAGGTTTTCAATCTTATAATCAATAGAAGTATTCATCTCGATAAAAACAGAATCCAATGAACGACCGCTGTTTTCAATTAACCAGAAATGGTTTTCGATGGTTTCCCGTAATAAGCCACTTTTATAAAGTCGTCCATCGGTATAATCTAATTCTCTGAAAGCTTTTATTGTAGCCGGAATTTCATTGCTACGATATTGCGCTATGGTGGAAACCGAGCTTACCAGACCACGAACAGGCAGATACCAACTTATGTAAGTATTGGTGTCTAATTGGTTTAAAAAATCCAAATCCTCTTGCTTAATGCGCAGCATTTCTTTTTCAATGGCTTGTTGTGGGTATTTTTGTATTGAAAAGAGTGAATCTCCCCGATAAATCTTTTGCAAATAAACCCAGGCACTTAGTGCTTGTTCACGTTTACGATGTTCCTCGGCATATTTTATAAATTGTTTGTTTTCTTTTCCTGATACCGTAATAATACTTTCCGGTACGCTAAAAACTTCGCCTTTTAGCTGAATGTTTTCATTGGCAAGCACAACAAAATAGGCCTTGTTGTCTTCACCTGCTAAATACCCCATGCCCCGGTCTTTATCAGCATAACTCAATGTAAATTCGCCTTGTTCCGAAACCATGGCACTATCGATGGTATAAATACCTAAATCCTGAAAACCTACCAATTTAACTTGTTGTCCTACCAAAGGGGGAAAACTACCCTTGATGTTATGCTGAGCAAAAACATGAAACGACAAAAGAGAAATAATTAGAAGTGTAAGAAACTTTTTAAAATTCATAAAATTAGTAGTTTTATATTGTTTGAATAAATCTGTGCTGCAATGTCTCCAGGTTATTTTAAGCTTCTCTTTAGCATGTTTGTTACGTTTAGAGGTAACAAAATTTTAAAGAAAAGATAGAAAGTTCATAAAGGGACTCCCTTTACAAACTTTCTATTTTTAAACAAATTTAATCCTTTATGCAACGTACAGGGAAGCCGATGGCTCGGTAGCCGTTGTCCATGAAGGCATCGCTACCGTCGAAGTACAGATACCGCGAGGAGGTACAAACTACAGTACTTGACCAACCGTAGCCGATCGAGCCAACAACGTAGAGCAAACCATTGCTGTAGTTACGGTTGCCTGTCACGGACAATTTAAGCGGAGAAGCGAAAGCGCCCGCCGCATTGTTGCTGTTCCAGCTTTGTAGTTCTTCTGTCCATTCAGCATCAGTAGGCACACGAAAACCACTTGGGCATGGGTTGTTGATCCCATCTACGCCCTGCCATAAATTATCGTTCTGAGGGTTGCGCCAATCATAAGGGTTACTTGAAAATAAAATAAAATCAGCATGCCCTGGTGTATCGCTGCTGCTTAGTGTAAAAGTTGTCCCAGAGGTTCTTTTTTCGTGCCCGTCGGATGCTCTGCCCCATTGGTATAAATCACCATAGGCATCGGCATCTGTACTTGATGTGGCGATTTGTGAGGCTCCCAGATTTCTATCCATCCATGTTTTTCCGGTTATCGGATTTTCTACAGTACCAACATTTGATTCTCCAACCCATGTAGGAGTATTGTTAACAAAAGTCATTTTATCCCCTTCGTTACCTGCTGCAACGATTACCCAATCTGTACCATTCCAGTACAGCATTTCACCTGCTTGCGTGCCTTGTGGTATGCTTGGGTCAACTTCGTTTGCATGCAAAGCATAAGGCACACTTAGCAATTGGCTTACGCCGGTAATACTGTAATTTGTTCCTCCGGCAGGGTCTGTTTCGGTTTTAATGAAATAAGGCCCTTCTGCCCAGTCAATGGTGCTAAAACCTGTTCCGCCACCTATTTCGATGCTTACCAAACCATTGGCATTGGTGGAAGGCGTTTGCGTTTCGGTGTAAATTACTGTTCCGCTTGCCGAACCTTGTAAAATGCTAATCTGCATTCCAACTTGCGTGTCAGTTACTCAAATATCACTGTTGTCGCGGATTACTGCCTGATAGCTCATTTTTTGAGGTGATTGAGCACCTGCCTGCTGCGGTAGCAACACACTTGCCGTTAATAATACGGCTATTAAAAATGTAAGTGAATTTCTCATAATTTAATTCGTTTTAATTTTTTATTATTTTAAATGTTTTTAATTCTTCCTGGTTTTGGATAACTTTTACAAAATAAGTGGCAGGCACGAGATTGCTCATAACAATGCTTGTTTGGTTGCCTGTAATTCTTTCACTTTGCAAAAGTTTTCCCGCCATGTCAAAGAGCTGATACAGCAAAGTTTTATTATCGCTGTTTTCAACCTTCAGCGTTAGAAAATCAGTTGTCGGGTTTGGATAAGCCGAACATTGCAACGTAATGCCATTGGCTTCTTCGATCCCTATTACTACCGAAATTTCGAATGGTTGTTGCACGCCTTGTGCCACCGAACCATTTGTTCCTGTGTTTGTGGTGTAAACCACCTGACCAACGGAGTAACTCGCCGAGCCTCCGCTGCCCGCAGCGTTGCCGCCAGTGGCGTTAATACTTTCTTGTGCTTGTAGCCCTGATAGTCCAAGTCCTAACAGGAGTACGGCACATAGCTTTAACCCTGTTAAATTACTATGTACCGACTTTGCCGGATGTAACAGGGGGAATCGTTTGTTTCGCATTTTAAATTCCTTTTTTAATGGTTAATACTCATTTTGTTTTACCTTAAATCCGCAGGAAAGTATCAGTAAAACGGCGGCAAGATACAACGAATCGCATACTATACGGGGCATTTGCTGAGATATCTTTTGTCGATAACTTTTTTTGGAAAACCCGGGATGAACCAGCCCTTTGATAACGAATTGGTTGCAAGGGCAAAGGCAGTTGACTATTAAAACAGCAATATCATTAAAACCCAGTTCAATATTTTTTTTCGGAGGCGCCTGTGCTGAAGATGTTCAAAATTATCTCGGGAAACAGCTAAAGTTCATTGCAAATGTGCTGTTAGCGCCTGGCAATCTTCTCGCCCAATCGTTCCGCAAACTATTCGATGTCGTCATGCTTTGCTATTTGGTTTATCCAATTACTTGGAATGTTGTCAAGTCCGTAAAGCAGTCCTGCAAGTCCGCCTGTAACTGCTGCTGTTGTGTCAGTATCCTCACCTAAATTTACGGCCTTTAAAACAGCGTCTTTGTAATTGTCAGTTGTCAACAA
>JAAYIU010000353.1 GCA_012523265.1 Bacteroidales bacterium
CGGGTTGCGGAAATATTTGATTATCGCTACCAGAAGTTGGAGGAGCTGTTTGGGTAAGCATTAGCTGGTTTCCGGTGGCAGAGCTTGTAGCATTATCACACCTTATTATAATGTCCTCGAAAAAAAACCACAAAAAAAAGCCCGAACAACAACTGCCGGGCTTTTAAGAAATTAAAAACACAATGATTGGTTAAGCGTCTTGTAGCGCTTTGATGAGTTTTTTGCGACTGAAAAAAATACGGCTCTTCACAGTTCCTATCGACAGATCGAGATGCTCGGCAATTTCTTTGTATTTAAAACCTTCGTGGTGCATCTTGAAGGGAATGCGGTGCTCGTCCTGAAGCGAATCGACTACTTTGCTCACCTCTTTGTGCGAAAGGGTGGATTCGGGCGTAGCTTCAGGTGATTTATTGCTGGAGTTCAAAAAGTAGAGGTCGGCGGTATTGTCGACTACCATGCTCACTTTGCTGTTGCGGCGGTAATTATTAATAAAGGTATTTTTCATAATGGTGTAGGTCCAGGCTTTCAGGTTGGTGTTGGCCTGGAACTTATCGCGATAAGTAAGTGCTTTGAGATAGGTCTCCTGAACCAGATCGTTGGCATCTTCTTCGTTTTGGGTAAGGGTGTTGGCGAAATACTTCAGATTAGGCTGCAGGCTGGTGAGTTCTTGGTCAAATTTCAGATCATCCGTTTTCATAACAACTAAAGTTTATTTGTTCGACATGTGGTTTTTTAATAAATGGAACCACAAAAATAACGGAAGTGCCCGAATGTTATTTAATTCGATTCTAAACAATTCTTAAATTTACAGGTTTTTAACTTCCGCTGTTTTCGTATCCTTCAGAAAATGGATGGTAGAACGGTGTTAATTGTTATTAATAATCAGCAATTTAGCATACGATTTCTTCTTATTGATGACCTTCGAGTTTGTTCATCAGTTTTTTGCGGCTGAAGAAAATCCTGCTTTTTACTGTTCCTATCGACAAATCGAGTTCTTCGGCAATCTCGCGATACTTGTATCCATTGTGGTGCATCTGGAAAGGAACACGGTGCTCCTCTGCGAGATTATCGACAACCTTACGAATTTCCTTGTGCGAGAGCTGTGCCTCGGGGCTGTACTCTTCGATAAACATTCCTGAGTTGATAAAATAGTTGTCGGTGGTATTGTCGGATATCAACGTTGTCCGGCTTTTGCGGCGGTAGTTGTTGATGAAAGTATTCTTTAGAATGGTGTAAGTCCAGGCTTTCAGATTGGTGTTTTCTTCAAATTTATCACGATAGGTCAGCGCTTTGAGAAATGTATCCTGAACCAGGTCTTTGGCTTCCTCATCATTTTGGGTGAGTGACTTGGCGAAATAGTGGAGATTATCTTGCAAGCTGGTAAGTTCCTGTGTAAAAGAGTTTGATTTCATGATTTATCGTTTTGTGTGTTTAATAAATATTCTGCAAACATAAACATTAATGCCGATTCGTTAGACACAAAAAATCTAAATAAACAGTAAAAAATTGGAAAATTAATAGCTAACCAATCTAAAATCAACAGAATAGATAATTAATCGGTGGTTTTAAAATGTTGATGAAACAAGCCGGAAAAATTAGACATGTTGATGGTGGTAAACTATTTCAGTAAGTTTTGCAGCGTTTGCATGTCATCAAAAACGGTAACGGGAGGGGGGATGTTCAGGTTGTTCATTTTGAGCTGCAATCCGGTGATGAGTATTTGTTTTTGGCTGAAATCATCTGCCAGTTGGTTGATGTGCTCCTGAACATTTTGCAGCGAAAAGCCGGAGGTAATCACCGTTAGCAATCCTTCAAACGGAATGGTGTTGGCAACTCTTTTTAAATCTTCGTAAGGCACTATCTGTCCGAGGTAAATCACTTTGTGTCCGGCTTTTTGAATAATGTAGGAAGCGAAGAGCAGGCCTATTTCGTGGAGTTCCTTTTCGGGCAGATAGAGTATGTAGGTTTTGGGCTGCGCCGGAGTGGAAGTGGGAATTACGCCGTCGATGGCAACAATCATCTTTTGCCGGATGAGGTTGGTCATAAAATGCTCTTGGGCCGGATGCACAGCGCCGACCTGCCATAGGACTCCTATTTTATCAAAAAACGGAATGATGATCCGCGTAAAAGTATCTTCAAACCCTTGGCACATGATGAGTTTGTTGAGGTCTTTCTCAAACTTCGCCTCGTTCATATCAATCATCGAGACCACCAGATTTTCGATGTGGCTGCCGGCATGGGTGGCTTTGTTGGTTATGGCTACGATGTTATCCACCAGCTCATTGTGCGACATATTTGCCAGAATCGAAATCTTGATGCCAGCGCGGTTGAGTATCGAAATATTGAGGAGCTTCTTTACATCCTGGTCAGTGTAATAGCGGATGTTGGTATCGGTACGATTGGGCGTAACAATATTGTATCGCTTTTCCCAGATGCGCAGCGTATGTGCTTTTATCCCGGTAAGCTGTTCCAGGTCTTTGATGTTATAATTTGTAGCGGTCAAGGTTTTAAAGTTTTTAGATTATGAGAGGAACGCGCACATGGGCAAAAATGTTTAGGTATTGCCAAATAAAACTAAACGGAAGCGTGGTAGCGCAGGGCGAAGGGCGCAGGGCGCAAGGCGCAGGGCGAAGGGCGCAGAAACAGCCTGCCCTGAGCTGGTTTCGACTGATTTCGGCTGATTTCGACAAGCTCAACAACCAGCTTAACCACCGGACGAAGGGAACAACAGCTTGCCCTGAGCTTGTCGAAGGGAACAAAAACCAACAAACAACAAACAACGAACAACGAACAACGAACAACGAACAACGAACAACGAACAACGAACAACGAACAACGAACAACGAACAACGAACAACGAACAACGAACAACAAACAACGAACAACAAACAAACCTGTACCGGCTATTTGCCCTTTAATTTCTGATGCGTCCGTTGCAGACTGATTACTTCAAGAGGTGTAAAGATGAAATAAAGAATAAGGAAGGCGATGATAAAGTTGACAGCGTCGTTTCGGTTGAGCAGTGCATAAACGATAAGTATCATCAGAAAAAGCAGGAACTTGAAGCCCGACGACAGCATTGCAATGTTTACAAATTTAGAGGTTCGGTTTTGTGTGGCTCTTAATTGCAGATAGTAAACAAGATTAGAAATCACAACAAAGAAAATCAGCAGCCAGGGGATGGCGGGCGAAAAATAGTGCGCCAGGTAGGTATTGATTGCGAAAGCGTAAATGATACCAAGCAGGGCGGCGGTTGCCAGGGTGCGAAAAAGAAATCGGCGAATTGCGTTGCGAATGGGCATCTGATGAAACTATCGAATGGCTTCTTCTCTTCTTTTAACATCTTCATGATGCGCCGGTAGTTCGTACTCCTCTTCCTCCGGGATGTCGTTCATGTTGCACGAACCGGTAAATCTGGCGCCAGGCTCTATGGCCAGTTTGGTCACAAAGATGTCGCCGGTGAGTTTGGCCGATACCTTGAGCGTCAGCAGCTCGTGCACCACCACTTTGGCTTTTACCACGCCGCTGAAGTCGGCATTCTGACAAATGATCTCTCCCTCTACTTTTCCGGAGGCACCGATTACCACTTTGCCTTTGCTGTTGATGCTGCCCAGCAAATGCCCGTCGATGCGGTAGTCGCCGTTCGATTTGATGTCGCCTTTAATGGTGGTGCCATTGCCCAGAAAGTTGATGGAGGGCGCGCTTTCGCCAATATTGTTTTTCCCCATAATGCCCGTTTTTATTTGTTTTGAGATTAAAAGGCGAGAGTAATTTTTATGAAAAAATCTTCGCGTGCGTCAGTTTTTGTTTGGGAATATCCCTTTTTGTTTTTACTGGCAACGCCCCGTCGTCGTGTGGAATTATTTGCCGGTAGTTTTGTTGAGATAGTTTTGATTAAAGAATTTATAGTAGTCTTCTATGTTCTTTTCGCGATAAAAAATCGGATAGTTATCCACCGAGATGGCAAAGATACTTTTTTCGGCATCTCTTATTTGTGTGTTGACGTATTCGTTGTCGAGGACTGCCTGATAATAATTCAGTGCTCTTTCGGCACTCTCGAAATTACCCACGGTGATCATTTGTATGTCGTCCATAAAAACGATGCTGTTGATCTTGAGTTGTTGGGTAATAAAAAATTTGGTATTAAAATCCGAAAGCCTAATCTTCAGTGCGTTGATGTTGGTGCGTGCGCCATCCACCAGTGCCATAAAAAAGTGTACCGACGCAGGATTGCTGGTATAAATGGACGCAACGGCTTCGGGTTCCTTTACGGGCATCCCGGTACTGTCGAAGGCTGACGGAGTTTCCTGCAGCGCCATATTCCCGTCTTCGTCGCGACGCAAACGGCTTAAGATGTCCACGGCGAGCGGTTTTACATCGCTTTCAGGATAGGTAGCCACCAAATATTCGAGCGAGGTGGCCAGCGTGTCCAGGTTTTGAACATTGCCCAGCGACATGGCTTTCAAAAACTCGAACTTACTCAGCAGATCGCTTTCCTGGTATTTCTCCACCGCTTCGTTGTAGTTATTAATAACCAGATAAAACTGGTTGTTCATGTAGGCGTTGTAGGTGTTCTGATAAAGTGTGGAAGCAGCATTGCGCTGGGCTTGCAGCACCAGGTTGTAGTTGGGGTCGATGATGATTTTGGCGTAGTCGCTCTCCGGGAAGTCGCGCACGATGAGTTGTCGATAGTACTCGGCACGTTCGGCGTCGGGTAGGTCTTCGTTGTTTTTATACAATTGGTAATAAACCTGAAGTTTGTGCTCGTGCTCCGGAAATTTGGCCAGCAGGGTTTCAAAAGCTTCAATCGACTTAGCATTATCTTTCAGGCCGTCTTTGTAGATGTATCCAATGTTGTAATAAGCCTCTTCGATGAGTGCGTTGGAGGCAGCCATCTTTTCTTCGGTCATGGGCAGATCCTGCAAATAATATTCACGTTTTTTGGGATCAGTTATTTTTGCAACGGCAGTGCTGTCGGCGCCTAACGAGTCGGCCTGAGCTACTTCAGTTTCTTCGTCAAAATCGGTAACTATTTGTTTGTTGCTCAGCCGCCAGAGGTCTTCAAGTTTGCGCCGGCCCCATTTTTTCTGAAACTCAGTAAATCCAAAGCTGACAGCTTGCGGGTTAGAGAAATACCATCCGCCCGACTGTTGCATGCTGCGGCTTTCCTGTCGGCTGGCTTGCTCCATCATCGAGAGAGTCTGGCGGCGTTCGCTCTCTTCTTCGCGCTGTCGTGCCTCTTCCTCGGCTATTTTTTTTATCAGCTCATCCAGTATGGCATTACGTTTATCGTCGGGCATCAACGCCATACGCTGCAGGCTGTCCTGATAGCTGATGCTTTGTAGGTTGGTAATAAGCTCGGTAAGTATTTCGGTTTTGTCGCGGATGGCTTTATAGTTGGGAAACTCCTCGGGCAAAAACTGCATGGCTGTATCGTAATAGGCTTGTGCCAATGAATATTCTGGTTTTTCAAAATGCAGCTCGGCCAGGTCGAGCGATGAAACAGATTTCTGAAAATCGTTCTCTACACTCGAAGCTACCGACAGGGTCAGGTATTCGATTGCTTTTTCTGTTTGTCCGTCCTTTAGATAAATCTCCGCCAGCGCGTAATACACCTGATCGTAATATTCCTCGTTTTTGCTGTCGCGCAGCATTTTGTTTAGTTTTTTAACGATGGCGCTGCGGTTGCTCGATTTCACGTCGTAAGTCTTGGCAAGATTTATCTTGGAGTTAAACGACATTTCATAGCTTGGGTTTTTGCGGATCACCAGGTTGTAAAGTCGGGCAGCATCATCCATCTCACCCAGCTCCTGATAGATCTGCGCCAGGATAAAACGCAGCCGGTTGCGGTCTTTCTTTTTGCGGTTTAGCTCAATAGCGCGTTGCAAATATTTGATGGATTTGCTGTACTGCTGTTGCAGAATGTAGTGGTTGGCGTAAACTTTTACAAAATCCTTTTCGAGACTGGCCGGCGCTTCGCCCTTTTTCAGGCTGCTGTTGAGGTTGTCGAGAATTGTAACTGATTTCTCAAATTCTTTGCTTTGGTTGTAAGTACGTGCCAGCCACAGCTCGGCCTGATAGCGGCTATCTTCCTGGCTAAAACGGTTGGTGACAAACTCAAAAGTACGCCGTGCGTTGGGAAACTCCTTTTTATAAAGGTAGGCTTTGCCAATAAGCAGATAGCTGTCGTCGATCCAGCGGACGTACTCTTTGCGCTTGAAATACATCGAGTGACGTTGAATAACCTTCGACGACTTTTCGATGGCTCTGTCCATATTGGGAACCACCGACTGCGCGTCCTGCTGCGTCCCATATTTATACACCGGCAACACGCTCGTGTAGTTGTCCTTCACATTTTTGTCGAGCGTACGCACACCTTCTTTAAAACTTTCGTTGCCATTCCAGTAAGCGTTGTAATGCGCCGTGAGATTGTGATACGTCCGTCGGGTAAAGGTGTTTTTCTTGGTAGAACAACCACCCAGGCCTAAAGAGAGAGCTATCAAGCCGATGAGGATGATTGTAAGTTTTGCCCTGACACAAAATGGGTGAGAAGGAAATATGATGAGCCGCTTTTTCAAATCCCTGTTGCTGATAATTCTTTATAAAAATAATGACGTCACTGAATTGGTTAATTAACTTCTATTCGTCAAAAATATTATTTAACAAAACAAAAGCGCGATATTTGCCGCCCGATCGTTATCAGGGAAAAGTTCTGCAATTTGAAAAAAAATCGTAACAATAGTAAGCCACTCGGCCGGCTAAGGCACAAGTACAAGCTGGTGCTGATGGATGCCGGCTCTTATGAAGAGAAATTTTCGTTTCGTCTCACGCGTCTTGGCGTGTTTTCGGTAGTGGGTGCGCTGGTCATCCTGTTGGTTTTTGTCACTCTTTATCTGGTAGCTTTTACCGCTTTGCGCGAATACATTCCCGGCTACGCTGATGTGAACATGCCCAAAAAAGTGTATGAGCTGCAGCAGCGCGCCGATTCGCTCGAAATCATTTTTCGCCAACAGAATCTTTACATCACCAATCTTAGGCAGGTGCTGCTCGGAAAAGAAGTCCCCGACAACACGCCTCCCGGTAAGAATGATTATGTAAATTACGATACCATCACCATGAAGATTTCGGCAGAGGACTCGCTCTTGCGTGCCGAGTATGAGCAGCAAAGCAAGTATAACCTGAACCAAAATCAAACGCGCACCTACAGCTATGCCCCTGCCGACCTGGGGAACATGAATTTTTTCCCGCCTATCAAAGGCATCGTCACACGGTCGTTTGATAGCAAACTCGATCATTATGGGGTCGACATCGTGGCCAGAAGCAATTCGGCCATCAAAGCTGTGCTCGACGGCACAGTGATTTTTTCTGACTGGACGCTCCAAACGGGCTACATTATCGGACTACAGCACCGAAATAACCTCATCTCCGTTTACAAACACAACTCAAGTCTGCTCAAGCAGGAGGGCGCCTACGTGAAAGCCGGCGAAACCATTTCAATAGTGGGTGCATCAGGAGAGCTTAGCACCGGCCCGCATCTGCATTTTGAGCTATGGCACAACGGTGCGCCCGTCAATCCTGAAGAATTCATCGCTTTTTAGTTTTTACATAATCCCTACTTTTGCACCCCGAAAAAAATCCGCGGACATTTTGAATAAACAACTGGCAATTCTTGGATCAACAGGCTCCATCGGGCGACAAGCTCTGGAGGTGGTGCGTCGCAATCCGCAGCGATTTGGGATAGCGGTGCTCACAGCGCACAGCAATCACCAGTTGCTCATACAGCAAGCTTTGGAGTTCAAGCCAGCGGTTGTTGTAATCGGTTGCAGCGGTAGCGCCGACAGCGTTAGCAAAGCGTTGCAAAACACCGGGATAGAAGTGTTGGTTGGTAATAAGCATATCGAAACGGTGGTGACAATGCCTGAAATCGATCAGGTCTTGGTGGCGTTGGTCGGAATTGCTGCACTTACGCCGTTGGTAGCGGCTATCAAAGCACACAAGTCGATAGCTTTGGCCAACAAGGAGGCGCTGGTGGTGGCCGGCGACATCGTAATGCGGCTGGCATGCGAACATCAGGTTCCTATACTGCCGGTCGACTCGGAGCATTCCGCCATATTTCAGTGCTTGCAGGGCGAGCAGAGCAGCACTGTCGAAAAGATTTACCTTACGGCATCAGGGGGTCCCTTTTTTGGACAATCAGCCCAAAGCCTCCGCACCGTAACACCCGGGCAGGCGCTGTGTCATCCCAACTGGAACATGGGCAGCAAGATCACCATCGACTCGGCTACCATGATCAACAAAGGCCTGGAAGTGATCGAAGCAAAATGGCTTTTCGATCTGCAACCGCATCAAATCGACGTAGTGGTGCATCCGCAATCGGTGGTGCATTCCATTGTTCAGTTTACCGACGGAAGCATGAAAGCACAAATGGGGCTGCCCGATATGAAGCTGCCCATACAATATGCCTTCGCCTACCCGGAGCGTATTGCTGCCGACTTTGGGCGTTTTAGTTTTATGGATGTTCCCAATCTCACTTTTGCCAGCCCCGACACGGAAACCTTTCGCTCCCTCACATTGGCACGGCAGGCGCTGTTGAGTGGCGGCAACCTGCCTTGCATACTCAACGCTGCTAATGAAGCGGCTGTTGATGCTTTTCTGAAGCATCAGATTGGCTTCATGCAAATACCCGAAATTATTGAACAAACAATGCACAAGGGAGTTTTTATTGCCAATCCTTCGCTCGACGAGCTGATCGAAACAAACAGAGTGGCTAAAAACTGCGCCAAGGAAATTATTAAATCAAAAGAAATACTATTCGTTTAAATGGAAATATTAATTCAGGTTCTTCATCTGCTGCTCAGCCTCTCGGTTTTGGTCGTTGTTCATGAGTTTGGCCACTTTATCGCAGCAAAGATTTTTAATACCCGCGTCGAGAGATTCTATCTTTTTTTCAACCCCTGGTTTTCGATTTTTAAATTTAAAATTAAAGACACCGAATATGGCCTGGGATGGGTGCCATTGGGCGGGTACGTGAAAATTTCAGGAATGATAGACGAATCGATGGACAAAGAGCAGCTCAAGAAGCCGCCGCAGCCGTGGGAATTTCGCAGCAAGCCCACCTGGCAGCGCCTCATCATCATGCTTGGCGGTGTGTTTATGAATGCTTTGCTGGCTTTCGTAATCTATTCCGTAATCCTTTTTAACTACGGCGAAAAATATTTACCCACCAGCAATCTTACCGACGGCTTTTGGGTAGTCGATTCTGTGCTGATGGACGCAGGTCTTAAAACCGGCGACAAAGTAGTTTCCATCAACGGGCAGGTTCCTCCGGCACGCTACAACGCTATACTCCTCGAGATGCTTTACAGCGATTCGATGGTGGTAGAGCGCAACGGTCAGCGCGTGCATCTTACCATTCCCACCGATCTGGCCGGCCAGCTCAGCGAAAAACGCGGAGCCACCCTTTTGCTTCGTTATCCTTTTGTAGTAGCCAATATTCCCGAAAATTCGCACAATGCCGCTGCAGGCCTGCAGCGCAAAGACCGCATTGTAGCCATCGACGGGCAGCCCGTGAAGTATTACGATCAGTTTCCGGAATTGGCTAAACAATATGCCGGCGATACCGTAAATGCCGAGGTGGTGCGCGATGGGTCGCATCTGCAATTGCCGCTGGCCATCGACGAAAATGGAAAAATCGGGGTAGAGTGGGGCCTGCTGCCTGCCGACCAACTCGAAGAGATGGGCATCTACAGCTTTGCCCAGGAAGATTTTTCGTTGATAGAGTCAATCCCTGCCGGATTAAAAATGGCCAACGAACGGCTGGTAGATTACGTGCGGCAGTTCAAATTGCTGCTAAATCCCGAAACGGGCGCTTACAAAGGGCTTGGAGGTTTTGTTACCATTGGTAGCTTCTTCCCTACATCCTGGAACTGGCGCGTCTTTTGGGAGCTTACCGCTTTTCTTTCCATCATGCTTGCAGTGCTCAACATTCTGCCAATTCCGGCTCTCGACGGGGGGCACGTGATGTTTCTGATGTATGAAATAATTGCCCGCCGCAAGCCCAGCGATAAATTCCTGGAATATGCACAAGTGGTTGGCATGGTACTCCTTTTTGGGTTGTTAATTTTCGCCAACGGCAACGATATTATGCGCCTGTTTCAATAGGTTGAGCATAATTTATTCTCCCGGTTAATGACATTTGGCCTATTTTTGTGTCTGATAAAAAATTTCACAAATTATTTCCTATGTCAGAAACTAAGCAAGGCCTAAACATTTCTATTCAGCAGCAAATTTTTAATACAGTTCCTGCGCTCATTTTTGCTAAGGACACCGAAAATCGTTTTATCTCCGTCAACAAAGCCTACGAGGAGGTTACCGGGCTTAGTTTTAATGAGATAGTTGGTAAAAATGTTTTCGACGTCATCGCTAATCAGGCGCTTGCCGAAGCGTATTTCAAAGACGATTTGGAAGTACTCGAAACCGGGCTGCCCAAACGCAACATCATTGAGCCTTTGTCCACCGATGAATCCAAATGGTTTATCACCGACAAAATCCCCTTTCGTGATGAAAAAGGAAGTATTAAAGGAGTCATTGGTTTTTCGGTGGATATTACTGAACGCAAAAATGCAGAGGATGCTTTGACGGAGAGCGAACAAAAATTTCGCAGGTTATTCGATTCTGCCCCGGAGGCCATCGTGATAAGTGATCTGAAAGGGCGCTTCATCTCGGTAAACAAAGCTTTTACAGAATTGCTGGGCTATTCGTGCGACGAAGCCATAGCGTTGAGCTTTCGCGATATTACGCCCGATTGGCTCGTGGATTCAGAGATGGATTATTATCGCGACAACCATTTTCAGGAACAATCCGTTATCAACATCGAAAAGGCCTACATCGCCAAGTCGGGCGACATGATACCGGTGTGCGTAAATTATTGGCTCATTTACGACGAAACCGGTGCTCCATATCGTTTGGCGGCTTACGTGAAAGATTTGTCTGTGAACAGAAAGGCCGAGAATCTGGAAATGTCACGTTATGCGCTTGAGAATGCACAGCTCAAAAACGAGCTTGACGCAAAATCGCAGTTGATCAGCCTTAAGATGGCCCAGCTCGTCGAAAAAAACACCATGATTGTGAGCCTGATGAAACGCCTGGAAAGCCTTAAAACGCTGGATCCGGTAAATCTGAAAGATGGAATCGACAAGATTATTAAGGGAATGTCGGAATGCGGAAAAGAAAAAAAAGAAGTTTGGAAGGAGTTTGAGACCACCTTTGGCAGCATCAATTCTTCATTTTACGACAACGTCAACAAGGCTTTCCCTTTTTTGAGCAACAACGAACGACGCCTGGTAGCATTTTTGAAAATGAACCTCTCTACCAGAGAGATTTCGGGCATCACACATCAAACCATCAGAAGCATCGAAATGGCGCGCTCACGCCTTAGAAAAAAATTAAATATCGATCGCCAAACTTCGCTCTCCGCCTTCTTCAGTCAGTTTTAAAATCAATCGTGCAAAAAAAAATTATTTTTTTCTTGGTCATTTTAAATAATCATATTATGTTTGCCACGACTAAATCATGGTTGTTTTTTAATAATTGGTTTTAAGGGGTAGTTTGGGAGCCAACCTAAAGCAGGGGGGATAAATTCACAAAACTTTTTCCAGATTTAGCTTGTATCCTCCCCGCTCCCAAACTTTTTTTTAGCGCCTTTTTCTTCTTTACACACTCCTCCTTCCTCTCTATAAAAATTCTAATTTTGCCAAAGCCATTTTTTGTTTTTAATTATTAATCAATTGGTACATGATTCCATTAGGTTTGTGGCTTCGAAAGCTTTTTTACGGAAGATATTCATTTGCGTTTCAGAATCACATCAACAGGTTCGACTCGCGCAAGAATTTTAATAAAAACTTCACCACGGCATGCTCCAAAATCGATCCGCTGAATCATTACCGCAAGGTTACCGAGCCGGATGCGGGTCTTAAAGTATTCCAGGCCACCAGTCCAATCATTTTTAATGAGATTGCTTTTGGATTGCAATTCAGGAAGGTCGTTGCAAAAATCGGTAAGTACAATTGCTACGACTGCCAGAATTATAACGGCGTGGTGTGGCGTCGCCTGGGCACCAGAGAGCGCATCTACAACCACGGCGTGAAGCGGATTTATCATTTTATCGACAAGAAATATTTCTTCGGCGAACTGTTCTTTTCCGATCTGCGCAAAATCGATCCTGCGGTGATCGCCGGCTCTTTGCTACAAAAATACACCGGAACGGCACATCCTGCCACTTCTGATAATTTCAGGATAGATGGGGAAGACGCCTTTATTTTTTTCGAAAACTCCGGCATCAATCTCAGCATAAAATACATCTCGACGGCTGATGCACACACCAACGAAAAACTTATCGATACGCTCCGCCCAATCACACTACCCGAATATTCTGCACGCGAACTGAGCGATGAGTTGTAGCAAAGTGGGTTTTCGTAAGAAAAAGTTTTAGGAGGTGGCGGGTTTTAAAGCTGTCAGCTTGAAATGCTACCTTCAAATTGAAGCATAAAAAATCTTATTTTTAATCACTTAACCTTAGGAAATTATTAAAACGGAATCCACATTATTACTGCAATATCCCCACAGGGTGTGCGTTAGCTGTTGAAATTTTTGTTTCGGAGCCGATAAATCCGGCTAAAGCATGTGGCAGGTTAAAGAGAAAATTGTTTTATTTGCAATACTTTTACAATTGGGTCACACATTAGAAAAAATATGCTAAAACGGTTATTCATAATATTGATGTGTACAAGCCTTGTGTTGCCGCTGGCAGCGCAGCAGTTGCCGCAATACACGCAATACATGTTTAACAAGCTGGTGATCAACCCTGGCTATGCCGGTGCCGGCAATGGAATTTGTGTTTCGGGCACCATCCGCCAGCAGTGGGTTGGTTTTAAAGGAAAAAAAGACGATGGCAGCTCAATTAACCTGGGACCCGAAACCTACCTCATCTCCATACATGCACCTATAAAAGCGCTCCGCGGTGGCATTGGTGCTACCATTCAGCAAGACAAAATAGGCCCTTTCAACGACATTTATTTCAACGTAATGTACGCCTACCAAACAACATTGGGCGCCGGCGATCTGGGTATTGGCGCGCAGCTTAATATCCTCAACAAAACCATCAACTTCGGCGATTTTCAGGATGCCGGGAGCGATCCTGTGTTAGGCAATGGCGAAGAAACCGATATGTATTTTGATGCCGGCATTGGTCTCTACTACCGCGTCCCTGATAATTATTACGTTGGCAATTCGGTAACCAATCTGCTGCAGAGTAAAAAGGATGTGGGTACACATTTTAACATGCGGCGTGAGATCGACCTGATGGCCGGTTACGAATTTGAATTTCCCAATCTCCCGGCAATCGACATACTTCCTTCGGTATTGATAAAAGCTGCCAGTGGATCGATACAATACGACCTGACGGCTCTGCTGCGTTATCAGCGTAAGTTTTGGGGCGGCGTATCGTGGCGTTACCAAGACGCTGTGGCACTTATTGTGGGGTTTGATTATAAAAATTTTAACATCGGCTACTCTTACGATTTTAATACTTCAGCTATCGGCACCACAGGATCGCACGAGATAAGAGCAAGCTATTGCTTCAAAATTGAAGTGGATAAGGTCAAAAAGATTTACCGAAATACACGGTTCCTGTAATTTTTTTATAATGTCGGCGTTTATCCAAAACTTTCATCCAGAAACATTTTTATCAGATCATCCGCATCTATTAATCTGTAAGGCTTTCCGATGGTTTTCGGGATTTTTTGATGTGTGATGATTACAACGTTTTTATGAATTTTCTGAGTTTTTATTAACTATACTAAAGAATGGGCAAAGTCGTTAAACTGTTTGTAAAATCAGCCGTTCACATGAAAAAAATATTTTTTTTCCTATTAATACTTGCCATCATTTCCAGTTGTAGCAACAAAGGCAATGGTGAATTAACAGGGGTGCAAAATCGTCCTAAGTTCTACCAACCCGACCCAACCGGTATGGCGTTCATTCCATTGGGTACCTACGTGATGGGGGTGGGCGAGGAGGATGTTCCCTACACGCAAATGAATAACCCCAAGCGTGTAACGGTCAGCTCTTTTTACATGGACGAAACCGAGATTACCAACAACGAATACCGGCAGTTCGTCTATTGGGTGCGCGATTCTATAGCGCGCGACCTGCTCGGGCAAATGAATCCTGAAGAGTTCCTAATAGAAGAAAATGTTAAAACCGGTGAGCTGTACGACCCGCCATTTTTGAATTGGAAAACCAAGATAGAGTGGACGGAAGAAGAAACTGCCCAGACACTTGAAGAGATGTATCTGCCCGAAAATGAGCGCTATTTCCGTAAAAAAGAAATTGATACCCGCAAGCTCCGCTACCGTTACTTTTGGATCGACCTTAATGCTGCTGCCCGCAAAGATTATAGCCAGCCGGCTGATGCCACCGACGGAGCTTTTGCAAACCGCCCGCAGGGACGCGAAGACCGCTCTGTGTATGTTCACCAGGAAGAAATCAACGTTTATCCCGACACGCTTTGCTGGATCCACGACTTCCCCTATAGCTACAACGAACCCCTTACACAATCCTACTTCTGGCATCCTACCTATGATCACTACCCCGTTGTTGGCGTCAATTGGAACCAGGCACGGGCGTTTTGTGTTTGGCGTACCGCTTTGTTCAACAACTACCTTCAGTCGAAAAAGCAAGCAGGACTTAACGACTTCCGTTTGCCCAGCGAGGCTGAGTGGGAATGGGCTGCCCGTGGTGGCTACGAAGCCAATCCGTTTCCCTGGGGAGGCCCTTACAGCAAAAACGAGAAAGGATGTTTGTTGGCCAACTTTAAACCCAACCGTGGCAACTATGTCGATGACGGTGGAACGACACCTGTTATCGTAGGTCATTACAATGCCAACAGCTTCGGGTTGTATGACATGTCGGGCAATGTGAGCGAATGGACACGCAGCGCCTTCGACAAAGCCGTCAACATTATTACCTGGGATCTCAACCCCGATTATGTGTACAATGCCAAACCCGAAGACCCTATCGCCATGAAGCGTAAGGTAATAAAAGGCGGCTCTTGGAAAGATATCGAATACTACTTGTTGGTTTCTACGCGTGATTACGAATATCAGGATACAGCTAAATCTTATGTTGGCTTCCGGTGTGTGCAACCCTATCTGGGACGCTCCAAAGGTGATAATCCTTCAAAAGCATCCAATGTTTACTAATCCTATCCAAACAACGATAATCCATTCTTTCACAAAAAATAAAAATTACCCAAATTTTTAAGCGATGAATACAGTGAACAAAAAAAACAAAAAGGGATTTGCCAAATTTGAAGATGCTCTCGACAGCATGTTCTTCAGACGCTTTATGTCGGTAGCCTATGGCTTGGGTGCCTCAATTGTAATTACCGGAGCGCTCTTCAAAATCACCCACATCCCGGGTGCTAATCAGATGCTGTTTATTGGTATGATTACCGAAGCCATCATCTTTGCCTTGTCGGCAATTCAAAAACCACACGTGGAGCCTGACTGGAGTAAAGTATATCCGGTGTTTATGGAAGATTACCACGGTATTAAGCCGGATGACGTTGTAATTCCCAGCTCCGCCAAAAGAGTAGACGGGCATGCCAATCGGCTTGACGAAATGTTGCAGGAAGCCAATATCGACAGCGAACTCATCGGTCGGTTGGGTTCTGGTTTGCGCAACCTGAGCGATACCACCGCCCGCATGAACGATATGACCAAAGTTTCGGTGGCCAACGACGAGTATGTTAATAATTTGAAGAACGCTACACAAGGTGCTTCCAGCTTGTCGAAATCTTATGGTAAAGCAGCCGAAGCCATCGAGCGCGACCTGACCGTAAGCAACGAGTTTTCGCAAAATGTTCGCGGCGCTTCACAGGCAGTCTCACAGCTAAAGCAAGTTTACGTTGATACCGGCACCTCGTTGCGTGAAGATATCCAGGCATCGCAAAGCCTCTCGCAAAGCATTCGCAGCGCTTCGCAATCGGCATCGAAGCTTGCCGAGAATTATCACAAGTCTTCCGAGAGTATTCTTGAAAACATACAACAACTGCAGCAATCTACCGAGAAAAACACACAGTTCAACGAACAGCTCAAAAAGCTTTCGCAAAACCTCGCCTCGCTCAACGCACTTTATGAGATGCAACTCAAAACTACGGAGCAACAAGGCGATGCGTCTGCCAAGCTGCAAACCTCCCTCACCAAATTCCTCGACGACATCGATCGGTCGGCACAACAAACCAACCAATACCAAAATCAGATGGATAGCCTGACCAGGAAAATGGCCTCGCTTAACAACATCTATGGAAACATGCTTACGGCTATGAAC
>JAAYIU010000419.1 GCA_012523265.1 Bacteroidales bacterium
GCACGTCGGGCAGGTGATGGTTTTTGGTGATAAATTCCGCAAGCTCGGAAAGTTCGAGCAATGGGTAATCGTCATGCAATACATAATCGCTCCATACATCGGTTTTTACCACCGCTTCCTTTACTTTTAGCAAGCCGTCGCTGCGCAGTATCATTTTTGTATTGACTTTAATCTGCTCATCGCTAAGTTGCTGGTGTTCCGGAAAGTATGTGTCATTGCTTACACAGGTAAATACAAGGTCGCCGCCGGAGGTTCCATATATCATAGCTCCACCATTGCTGGCACCATCGTACTCGGTTTTCCATAGGTTGTTAGCTTCGCGGCGAAGGTTAAAGCCGATGTAAGTTGTTCCCCATACACCAAGTCCTGCGCCGCTGATTGTGTGGCCAATGTTGAGAGAGCTGTAGCCACTCTTAAACCGGGCCCAAATATCGTAAATTCCCCCATTTACCTGTAGGTGTGCATCAGGACTATTTGTGCCAATCCCCAGATTTCCGGCATTACTTACGAAAATGCCCTCGTTATTGTCATTGTCGCCATTTATCCAATGCCCGGCAGTTAGTAGGTTTTGAGTCATGATGTGGTTGCCCAGATTATCCCCCGTAAGGTTGGTCAATAGTGAGCCGTCACCAGAAAAAGTAGTAGCTTTAATTGTTCCGGCTACTTCCAGTTTTTGGCCGGGTGTATTTGTGCCTATCCCCACATCGCCCCCCGTACTAACAAACACACCATTGCTGCTGCCATCGCCCGACAGGTATTTCCCGTTTAGGTTGATGTTTTGTGTGGCGATATGGTTGCCCAGATTATCCCCTGTAAGGTTGGTTAATTGTGAGCCGTCGCCAGAGAAAGTGGTGGCTTTAATTGTTCCGGCTACTTCGAGTTTTTCGCCGGGTGTATTTGTGCCGATACCCACATTCCCTACCGTATTTACAAACACGCCTTTGTTGGTGCCATCGCCTGAGAGGTATTTGCCGTTCATGTTAATGTTTTGGGTGGCGATATGGTTGCCCAGATTATCGCCTACCGGAATATTCATTGTGGAGAGTGTACCCGTAGATGTAGTTACAATCATTTTGGTGGTAGTGGAGGATAATGTAGATACCCGCAACGTCCCCTGCACGTCGAGGGTTTGTGTGGGTGCGTTGGTGCCGATGCCTACCCTGCCATTGTTAAAAACAAAGTGGTTGCCGCTGCCGGTTCTAAAAACTAAGTTTTCTCCCGTTTTGGCAGAGATGCTGTGATTATTATCGCCAAAAAATATCCTGGCAGTATATGCGCTTCCGGTAGGCTGCAGCATAATGGCAGCATCTTCGTTAATGTCGGCTTTGATATGAAGTTTGGCTGTGGGAGCGGTGATGTTGCCAATGCCGATACGACCGGTGGTGCCTGCACCATTTGAGCTGCTGACAAATAGCGTTGGTACATTGCTGTCGATGCCTATCATCATACTCTTAGGAATGTTGTTGGTTAGATAATTATTTCCTATGCCTGCACCGTGACCAATGGTTATAGTTCGACTCGCGGTGGCTTTCAGAAACTCACCAAACACATAAGATGATTCGGCCTGTGCATTGGCTGACAAACCCAAAGCAAATGCAGCGGGACTCTGTGCATACGCCTGGCGACCGATAGCAACAGAGTACATCCCTGTGGCGTTGGCCTGGTAGCCAAGTGAAATGGCATTCGTGCCGCCGGAAAATGCACTGTAGCCATAGGCCATCGAATAGTTTCCCTGTGCATTGCTGAGGTATCCGCCAACAAACGACTGCTCGCCGGAAGCCTGGTTGCCGGTGCCGATACCGCTGGCATAGCCCGGAAAGTTGATGATATTATGAGAACAGGATATGCATTCTTCGCCTGTTTGCCCATAAAGGTAAACACCTGCCGAAACTATAAAAAGAAAAAGTATAAATTTTTTCATCGCTTTAAGATTTTGGTGGTAAAAATATTATGATTGTTGTTATCTATCGAAACAATATAATAACCCGGCTTAAGATTCGTAATTTTCGCTTCAAGCAAGTTGCCTGGTTGGGTTATTAGTTTTTGGAAAACCTTTTTTCCTTCAAGGTTGTAAATCGACAATGAAAGTCCCGTCCACGGAATAGATTGGGGAAGCTGTATAAAAACCCGATCGCTTGCCGGATTGGGATAAATCATGATTTCCATTTCCTGATCTTTGCTATCGGTAACCTGCGTGATGATACTCATGTCGTCCCTGCTTACTTTCCAGATTTGTATGTCGCGCTCATATTCCGTAGTGGAAAATCGCAAGGCATAAACAAGGCAGCCATCGTCGTGTGTTGCAATAATGCCAATCACCTGTTGATAATACTTTCCTCCCAGTTCCTTGTATCCCACAAGGTTCATATCCTTATCGATCATGTACAAATAAGCTATTGCCGGTGTGGTTGACCAGAGTTCACCATAGGATTGAAATCCTCCGATGTAAATTGTCGAATCGTTGGCGCAGGCCATACTGTTGCGCCAGGCCGGATACTCTGTGGTATCCGGTTTGTCCAGAAGCAGTTCCTGCAGCATAATGCCTGAGGTATCTACGCGCTGGACACCTATGGCAAGTTCGTCTTTCGATCCCGTATCCCAGTTTCTCTGTCCGGACACCAAAAGCTCCGTATCCGAAACCCAGTAATCGCTGCTGGGGGAGCCTTGTAGTCTGTCAAATGGGCATCCCAACCTGTGGGTACTTATTATATTTAGTTGCGGATCGAGCTGCATTAATTCCACATTGTTATTATACACCGTACATCATTCGATCAGCATCAGGTTATCGGAGCCGGGCATTTTCGTCAGGTTCAGTGGAAATTCATCATGAATGAATGAGTAATACCGGCTTAGCAAGGTGTCGCCGTTTTGATTGAATTTATAGAAAGCAAAATCAGTAAATTGTACCTTCGCCTCACTATCCGGGTTTATTCCCGAGGTAGTAACTACCACATTGCCTTCGTTATCAATTATAGAATAAGCATTTGCTGCAAATCCAACATAGGGTTCTCTTATTAGATAGCTTTTCTGGTCAACTAAATTCAAATCCTCATCAAGTATGGCCACCCAAAGATGGTCTCGATTAGATTGCACGGTTTCCGTATTATAACAGCCGGTAACAAAATAGTTGCCATTATCGAGAATATCAATTGTGCTAAATATAGAAACTGTATCCCCTAAATCAAACCGGTTGGTGATAAATTCTCCGTTAGGATAAACTTTCATAATAAAGGCATCATAATCGAAGTTAAAACCGCCAATTCCTCCTACCAGAATAATATTGCCTTGATCGTCGCTGTTTGCATGCTGTAAAAAACAATCTTCCTGGGAGTCGATAAAGATTTCAAAAGATTCCTGCCCTTTGAGCGTGTGATTTATCATTAGCACAATCGCAAATGATAGCATAAAGTATATACTTCTCATGATCTCAAATGATTTTGTTTTGATAAAATTAAAGTTCAATTGGGGGGCCAATTATGTTAATTGCTGCCAGAAATTGCTTTGCATAAGTAAGGTGGTTCTGATGATGGATACATGGTAATGTAGGTTCTGATAGACTGTATTCTTCTTTTCCCACTATATTACATTCCATGAAAGTCCAGTTTGGTGGCTTGTTGTATTCCAGGGGTACGCGATTGTATATTACCTCTTTCTCACCAAAGTAATGAAAGTTCATTTCGTCTGGTTCCATACATTGCTCATCGTGGGTAAAGGTCCCGGTAGGGCTTTCGATATAAAAGATGAGTGTCTCACCATTATCATCTACGTATTCATGGCCAAATACATCAATCTGCTCATATCCGAGGTAAGAATAGACGTAACCCGGAGGCGGCCCAACAATAAACCTGCTGCTGTTGATAGCATATTGTATTTTTTCGGCAGCATCAGTTTCTCCATACCCAATTATCCAGTCACAATCACCTTTAAGATTTCCATACCACCAGTAGTCGTCCGGACCAAATGGATTCCAGCCGGTACTCTTTTCTCCTATTACAGAACGCACTCCTATTTCGAGTTGATTCTCTGTAATGTTTCCCCGCCTCAAATCAAGTAGCAGAAATCCCTTGTCAGCAAATTCACATTGATAGTAAAATTGTGTAACCGTGTTGATGATTTCATCCAAAGCCTCAACAACATCATCCAGCAAAACTTCGTCATTGTTGTTCACATCAATGAGAACTGTTGCCCGGTCGGTTTGGGTTTTTCCATAATGTTCATCCCGAAAGCCATAGGTGGCGTTGAATAATGATTCCATTTGCAGAATGGCATCATCGGCATCCAGGGTTTCTCCGCTTTTGAAATCCGGATTTTCCCTGGTGTAGTTAACCTTGTCTCTGAAGCTAACAAGCTCATTTTGGAATTTAAGGTCGGCTTCAGAAAGCTGTACTTCATCAGATTTGATGATTTGCTCAGTGCTTTCCCGCTTGCTACAGGCGTTAAACAATGCTGCTGTGGCAATCAAAACGACAGCGAAAGCAGCGAAAAGTAATGTGTTTCTTTGTAGTAAATTGTTCATGATTTTATTGTTTTAAAATTTAGAAGCAAAGTTACTGTCAA
>JAAYIU010000174.1 GCA_012523265.1 Bacteroidales bacterium
ACTATGTTTCTCTTTAAAAGCACCCGCACTGTTGCGGGGGCTGCCTCTCCATGCAGAGGACTTATTTTATTGCTTACGTTGCTGCCTGCACTGCTGCCTGCACAATAGGGATCACTCCCTTAGCATCGCCCCAGCGGGCACGACCTCCGGCACGCACCAGAGCGCTGTATATGTCGCCATAATAGGTTGGGTCGTTCACGTTTTCAAACATCTTTATCTCGCCAATGGCCGATTCCACCATGTCCTTTTGCCAGCAAACAGCAGCATAAGCATGGGTGTTGGCTTCGGTAGTACCGGGGGCAACTACCGTAGGTGTAGCTTTAGTCATCAGAGCCACGCTACTGCGCTCCATAATATTGAAGCCATACAGGCGCGTAAGTACGCCGTCGGGCAGGTTGGTCGATTTCAACAGCTCGATATTGGCTACCGCACTGATGGCAAACTCGGCCATCAATTCATCGTACATGATCGACGGCAGCAGGCAGAACCGGTTTTCTTTTGGAACATTCAGTTTGTTCATCATCAACCGGGCTGCTGCCAGGTTTGCCGATGTAAGCTTTGCCAGCGACTGGCTGTTGGGACCGTTGCCAACACCGACTGCGCCACTCGAAGCAATATATTTTCCTGCCGTCCAGGCCACCGGTGTATTGGCCGATGTGTTTGCGTTTTTGGTTAGCCAGTCGAATAGTGTCCAGTCGCCAATAGCTTCGCGCAGTGCGCGCACATGAGCGCCCAGCACACTTTCTATTTTGTTGTAACTAAGCTCCACCTTCTCCACATCGGTAATGTTTACCGGCGCAGTGGTGAACTCGTCGAGCAGGTAAACCACGTCGGTATCGGTGCGGCTTACTACCGTTGCCGGCAGCGTACTGCGATTTTTGGTTACCACCGGATCGGCGCCGGCGTTGGGCATGTGTACAATTTTGCCATTTACAATGTTGTCCTCGTCTACGCGGTAGGCGTGTGCCAAAAACTCACTGCTGCTTGCAAGTTGATCGAGGATGTACTTCCTCCAAATTTCCTGATTCAGTGCCATTTTTTTAAAGTTTTATTTCGTTTTTAAATTCTTGTTTGTACAGAGCCTTAAACCGCTCCGGGTCGTCCACTTTCATTGCGGTCAATACTTTGGGTGCTTTACGCTGAAAGTCGCCAAATGTCCAGTCTTTGCGCTGGTCGGCAGCGGGGTCGCTAATTTCGTTTACCATACGCCGCATGACCGGCAGGCTTTCGATAATGGTTTTGCTATTGTCGAAGTCTTTTTCGAGAATTGCCTTATAGGCATCCTTGTGCTCCGGCTTGATGCGGCCTGTGCCAACAGCTTGCGCGAGCATGTTTTCGATAGCAGCAGCGTGAGCTTGCTTTTCGGCTTGCTCAAAACTTGCTACTTTCTGTTTGAGGGCTTTATTTTCAGCCTCCAGGGCGTCGGCGCGGCTCTTTTCTGTATCGACAGCATCCTGCATGCTTTCAACAGCCTGCACGGCCTCGTCCTCGTTGGCTTCGTTTTTCAAACCCAGTTTTTTAAATAGGTTTTTCATTTTGTTTTCAGTTAGTAAATTATTGTATCGATTCATAATTACGGCTGCTTTGCTGCGGTTGTCAAGCAACGTTGGAACCTGCACCTTTACGCCGTCATAAATTTCGTTAATTATCCCGGCCTTCAAAGCCTCATCGGCAGTAAGCCAGTGGTCTTGCCCATCCATGTAGCGAGCCTTCACCTCATCATTGCTAAGTTTCATACCGTCAGCCAGGATGGCGGCTAGGATGTTTTCTACCTTTTCCAGATCGGCGGCAGCTTTAGCCATTTCGGTTGCGTTGCCATAGCCGCCGCCCGAAGCGCGGTGCAGCATCAGCATGGCGTAGCGGTTCATCTTTACCGGCTTGCCGCACAGGGCTATGATGGCGGCCATGCTGGCAGCCACCCCGTCGATGTAGATAGTTACGTTGGCCTGGCTGTTGCGGATGCAATTAAAAATAGCGATACCCTCGAACACCTCGCCACCGTTGGAGTTGATGTGTACGTTGATGTTTCGGTAGCGGCTTTCGGCCTCTGCAAATTCGTTGACAAAGCCCCGGCTATTCACATCCTCGCTGTACGAGCTGATGATGCCGTAGAGCAGCACCTTGCAGGTGTCTGCCGAAGTAGCAAGTATATTAAAGTATCTTGTCATTGTTTAATTTTCTTCGCAAGCGGCTTCGCAACCTTCGCATTTAATTATCTCTATTGTGTCGCACCCGTGTAGCATTTTATTTTAAAAACGCCTTAAATCGCCTTATTTTGCTTTGCGTATGCGCTGCAAATATGGTATACATTGATGGTTATTTGCAAATTCTTAGTTTGTCGTTTCTGGATTTAGCGAAATGCTTTAGTTAAATCAAAAAATGACAAACTGCTATTTTGTTGCAAAACCATTTACTGGCGTATGTTTGCAGATATTTTAATAAAAATCATGGCACAATTCAGCAAGTCAGAGCGCGAAAACAAAATCAGCTACGCCAAAAAGCTCTATGTAAAAGGTTTCGACTACCGCACCATTGGCGACATGCTCGGGGTATCGGAGGTAACAATCAGCAAGTGGTCGCAGGAGCGCGATTTTGAAACCGCCCGCCGGGCATCGCTCATCAGCCTGGGCGAAATTCGCAACGCGATCCTGAACACCTACGACCAAATGCAGCGCGGTGAAAAGCCTACCTTCTCGCCCGACCAGATCGTTAAACTCACCTCCTCGCTCGAAAAGCTCTCGCCGATTAATAAATCCCTGGCATGGGTGGCCGAAGGTTTCGACCAACTGGCCGACAGCTACCT
>JAAYIU010000166.1 GCA_012523265.1 Bacteroidales bacterium
AGGTTTGGCTGATGTTTCAGGAAACCGATAAAAAGTTTAAGGAGACTAACAAGAAGTTCAAAGAAACCGATAAAAAATTCAAAGAGTTGTCAGCTCTGTTCACTTCTCAATGGGGCAAGCTTGTCGAGTCGTTGGTAGAGGGCGACCTGGTAAATTTACTAAATCAACGGGGCATCCAGGTGGAAAGCACCCTGCAGCGAAGGAAAGGAAACCTCGATGGCGAAAATTTTGAATTCGATATCATCGCTGTTAATAGTCATGAGATTGTAATTGTGGAAGTAAAAACCACACTCAGAGTTGACGATGTAGATTATTTTCATAAAAAGGTTTGGAAGGCAAAACGTTACATGCCCGAGTATGCCGATAAAAAGATATATGGAGGAGTGGCTTTCATTACTGCCGATGGTGCCAGCGATAGGATGGCCGAAAAACTGGGCTTCTTCGTCATCAGAGCTACCGGAAACTCCTCTTCCATCATCAACCAGAAAGATTTTAAACCAAAGGTTTTTTAATCCAGTCCTTCGTTAGCAACACAGCGAATGCTGTCTAAGCCCAAATCATTATAACGAGCAATTGGATGTCAGCCCGGCGCTCTTCCTGATGTGACTTTTTAAAACTGCTTTTATAACGTCACCATATACTCCTTTATCGGGCGACTGAAGGAATGCAAGCAAAAATGTCTGGCAGCTTTTAAGCTCCGGCAGGAGCAATCAGGATTCGATTTGACAAGATATTACACATCCGTGTTACTTGTGGTTTCTCCCGCCAGAAATTGGTACGTTTGCAAAGTTGGTTTCTTCAAAGTAAAGTGATGAGTTTAACGATCGAAAACATACTTCTGATTGGTTCTTTGTTACTATTTGTCAGCATCATTGCTGGCAAAACTTCCTATCGGTTTGGGGTTCCTACCCTACTCCTTTTTTTGGCAATCGGAATGCTGGCAGGCTCCGACGGCATTGGCGGCATCCAGTTCGACGACCCTGTAATAGCACGCTTTATTGGAGTGGTTTGTCTCAACTTCATTTTGTTTTCGGGAGGCCTCGACACAAACTGGAAAGCCGTGAAGCCTATCGCCCGGCAAGGGATTGTTCTGTCCACGTTGGGCGTGTTGCTCACAGCTATTACCTTGGGAACGTTTGTTTGGTTTGTCACCGATTTTACTTTTTACGAAAGTATGCTGCTCGGCTCAATCGTATCTTCAACAGATGCAGCAGCGGTATTCTCAATCTTGCGCTCCAAAAGCCTTTCCTTAAAATCCAATCTCCGGCCTACCCTGGAATTGGAAAGCGGGAGCAACGACCCGATGGCCTATGTTTTGACCATCGCCTTTTTGACATTGGTAGTCAACCAGGATCAAAGCTTTGTTTCGATCATACCGATGTTTCTGCAGCAAATGATCATAGGCGGCATTGCAGGCATAGCTTTTGGCAAATTAGGCAAAGTCATCATCAACCGTATAAAACTCGATTTTGAAGGGCTTTATCCTACATTAGTTATCGCCATCATGTTTATTACATTTTCGGCAACGGATTTTGTGGGAGGCAATGGATTTCTTGCTATCTATATTTGTGCTGTTTACCTGGGCAACCAGGATTTGATACATAAGAAAACCATTTTAAAAATGTACGACGGGCTGGCCTGGCTTGCGCAGATCGTATTGTTTCTCACGCTTGGCTTGCTTGTGTTTCCGTCGCAGGTACTTCCCGTTTTCGGAGTTGGATTGATCATTTCATTGTTCCTTATCATCGTAGCCCGCCCTGTAAGTGTTTTTCTCAGCCTTATGTTTTTCAAAATGAAGCTGCGCCGGCGCTTTTACATCTCCTGGGTGGGTTTGAGAGGCGCTGTTCCTATCGTATTTGCTACCTACCCACTGTTGGCTGGTATCGAAAAAGCCGATATGATTTTTAATATCGTATTTTTTATTTCGGTTACCTCTGTCTTGATTCAGGGAACGACTTTGCCAATTGTTGCCAGGTGGCTCAACGTAGCATTGCCCATAACAGCCAAGCCTCTTTCAGAAGCTGAAAAGCTCATTTTAGACATCCCCAAAACGGCCATGAGAGAAATTGAAGTACTTCCGGATGGATATGCAGTAAATAAAAAAATCGTAAATTTAGGCTTTCCCAAAAATGCCATCATTGCAATGATCAAACGAAACGATAAATACCTCACCCCGAATGGCTCCACGGTCATTCAGGCAAACGACGTTTTGGTAGTACTTTCCGACCATCTGGAGGGGCTTAGCGAAGCAGCCGATTGCTTGAATAAACAGTTACGTACCCAAAAAATATTATAATATGAAAAAGCGCTTTATCTTACTCGCCGACTTTTCCGAAAATTCAGAAAGCTTAGTCAAATACGCCTGCCACTGGAGCAGTAATGTAAACGCAGAGCTTCTTCTGGTGCATCATACCGAAGTTTTGCTACCTGCCTTTGCCGACGATATAAGCAGAGAAAGCCTGGTAAAGCTTGCCAATAACGAGGCTGTAAAAAAAATGAAACAGCTCATCACCACAACGCTGCCCACAAGTGCAAGAGTCTCTTATTCTGTTTCCGATACGCATCTTCAATCCACCTTGAGAAAGCTCCTGGCCGAGCAATATGATAATTTAATATTTATGGGACTGAAGGGAACCGGTTTGCTCAAAAAAATCTTTATGGGCAGTGTAGCCATTCAGGTCATCGAAAAAACCAATAACATTATCGTGGCAATGCCCAAAGAAATCACCCGATTTTCGCACGAGAAAATATTTGTAGCAGTTACCGAAAAGCATCCTCTGAACATCCTGGCACTTAACAAATTTCTAAGCTTTATTGATAAAGACAAAACAACCATTACGTTTTTCCATTTGTCGAAACCCTCCGAAAAGACCAAGAGTATAGAAAAGCAGCTTAAAGATCTGGCCAAACTTTTTGCCGTCAGATATAGCACCTCGTATGCCATCTACGAAGGGAGCAGCTCCTTCAACGATATAAAAAAAGTGATCAACAATACCATTGATGAATTGTTGGTGGTACAAAAAGGCTCCCGCCACCTTACAGATCAACTGTTTAGGAAATTCATGATCAACGAGCTGGTTTTTGAAGGACAAACGCCACTCATTATTTTGCCATAAATATGCAGCGCTGATATCCCTGACGATTTTGGTCGTTGGGTTTTTAATATCTCTCTGTGCACTTTGCGCAACCTTTGAGGGTTTTGCGGCTTCATCATCATCCATTTACAAGACAAATCACCTCAAGTTTTGTTGTACTTTTGTAACCATCAAATCATCAGAAAAATGGAAAACGATAACGTAAACGAACCTTTGGCAACGTACAACCAGCCACTTAATTTTGATAAGGTCTGGCAAATGTTTCAGGAAACCGATAAAAAGTTTAAGGAAACAGACAAACAGTTCAAAGAAACCGATAAACAGTTCAAAGAAACCGATAAAAAAATCAAGGAGTTGTCCGCTCTGTTCACTTCGCAGTGGGGCAAGCTTGTCGAATCGCTGGTAGAAGGCGATTTGGTGAATATATTAAAACAATGGGGCATCCAGGTAGAAAGCACACTGCAGCGAAGGAAAGGAAACCATGATGGCGAAAATTTTG
>JAAYIU010000341.1 GCA_012523265.1 Bacteroidales bacterium
GAGGAAACGGAGGAAAGTCTCTGTGCACTTTGTGAAAAAGCTCCGTGTCCTCTGTGGTTTTTCTTTGTTTTTCACCGCCGAGACGCTGAGGAAAGGTAATACTTTTTTCGTGTAAATTCGTGGATAAAAAGACCGTCCGCTAATTACCGCCAATTTTTTTTAACCACAGAGAACGCAGAGAAGACGCAGAGGAAACGGAGTAAAATCTCTGTGCTCTCTGTGAAAAAACTCCGTGTCCTCTGTGGTTTTTCTTTGTTTTTCACCGCCGAGACGCTGAGGAAAAGTTCTTAATACTTTTTTCGTGTGAATTCGACTAATTCGTGTGAATTCGCGGAAGGTTTTCTTGTCCGCTAATTTCCGCCAATGAAGCAAATTAACGCGAATTTTTTTAACCACAGAGAACGCAGAGAAGACGCAGAGGAAAAATTCGTAATGCTTTTTTCGTGTAAATTCGCCTGACTAATGACTTCGATATTTTTAGAAATTAAAATTTCCCTACTTTTGTTTAAAACTAAAACACCTCGCTATGCAAGTTTTCGAAAAATCGTTAAGCAATGTTCAGATTGAACTTCTGAAGCTATACGCTAATGATGTAAAAGACAAACAATTAGAAGAAATAAAATTGCTCCTGGGTAAATATTTTGCGCAAAAAGCAACCGAAGCAATGGATGAAATTTGGGAGGAGAAAAATCTTTCGAAACAGGACATGATCAACTGGAGCAATGAGCACAACAGGCGTTAAAATAGTTTTGGACACCAATATCCTGATTGCCATCATTGGGCGCAAGTCACCCTACAGGTGGATTTTCGATGAAATAATCGATGGAGGAATAATTTTGTGCGTTTCAAATGAGATCATATTAGAATACAAAGAAATACTTCAAAAAAAGGCCGGAAAAGTTGTTGCCAGTAATATGATCGGCTTTTTCACCATTCATCCTTATGTTGAAAAATTTGAACCGTTTTACAAATTTCAGCTAATAACACATGACAACGATGACAACAAATTTGTCGATTGCGCTATCGCTGCCAATGCCTCCTGCATTGTAACAAATGACAAGCACTTTAACGAAGTGAAGCAGCACAAGTTCCCCAAAGTGAACGTACTCTCTATTTCGGAATTTGAAAATAAATTCAGACGCTAAGCAATTCGTCGCAAATTTCCCTGGTGCTCATCAGCCTGATTTCGTGTGAATTCGTGGATAAACCGACCGTCTACTAATTTCCGCCAATTTTTTTTAACCACAGAGAACGCAGAGAAGACGCAGAGGAAACGGAGTAAAATCTCTGTGTTCTCTGTGAAAAACTCCGTGTCCTCTGTGGTTTTTCTTTGTTTTTCACCGCGGAGGCGCGGAGACGCAGAGGAAAAGTTCTTAATACTTTTTTCGTGTGAATTCGCCTGATTCGCGTGAATTCGCGGAAGGTTTTCTTGTCCGCTAATTTCCGCCAATTGAGCTAATTACCGCTAATTATTTTTTAACCACAACAGCACTGATGTCCTTGAATTTCCTCCGTGCTCTCTGTGAAAAAACTCCGTGTACTCTGTGGTTTTTTCTATCGTGACTTCTGTGGTTTTTTTTTAAAATTGAATTCGTGTGAATTCGCGGATTCTTTAACAAGAAGTTATTACAACCTGTTGTATCGCTTGCCGAAGGTGAGGTTGAGATAAAAATTGAAGAAATAATAGTGCTTATTCTCAAAGGCCATGAGTGCGATGGGCGTAATGTAAGCGTCGATCATTGCACCTACCTCCAACGCTCTGATGCTGGTGTTGTAGGCGCCAAAGTCGAATGACAAGCCCCCTTTGAGGTAGCCGCCCGGATGAAAAGTTGTTTTCTGCAGCCCGTCGATAAAAGGAGCGCGTCCATAGATGTTATCCACGAAATGCTTTTCAGGATCATAGCGTTTGGATTCCGGTGACTCGTAGATGTCCTCATTAAAAATATAGAGATAGATGGGCTTGCTGATGCCGATGCTGATGCCCCCGTAATAAGCCAGCCGCACCTCTACCCCACCCCAGTAAGGCTTGCTGTTGAGCAAGTGTTGCTGCCCGAAGCCGCTGCGCAGATCGTAAACTTTGTTGAGTTTCCCGTACACATAGCTGTTGGCATCGCTGTAGTAGGCGCCGTAATAATTGATGCGCACCTGTTTGTCGGCACGAATCCCAAAAACCTCGATCTCCCATACATTTTTAACGAAAGCATTCTGATTGTAGGCCTTTCGGAAGATAAACCCCCAGCCGCTGGTATGCGCCATGGCGCCACCCATGATTTCGCGTTTCAGGATTACTTTGTTGAGGATGGTATCGATCTGATCGAAGCGAGCCTCCTTATCCTGCTGTGCCCGCAGCGGTAAGGCTCCGGCAGCCAGCAGCATTATCAACATTATGAAAGCAATTTTCCTGAACATTGGAATTTCATTTGTTTGTCCGTCAGCCCAGCAGGCACTATGGCAAGATTATGGACGAACCTCTTTCTGGTATTTTTGAACTTCACCATACGCCGAACAATTGTGAGACGATTTACAGGCATTCATCGCAAAACCCAACATGAGCAGGGCTGCCACCAAAACGATCATTCTCGAAACTTTTTTCATATTTGTACGCATCATGTATTAATTATTGCACGCAGTGAGCGACAATTGCAATTTTTTGTAATAAACAGAATTTTAAACATAATATTGCCGCTATTTTATAAATGATGTTGTATCCTAAAACAAATTTTTCGTTATCATGGCTACCGTAAACCCAACGATTGAGGCTGGCTGGGGAGCCGTCCTCGAGGAGCATTTCCAGTCGGCTTACTTTGCGCAACTCAAAGATTTTTTGCTGCATGAGCGACAACAACACCGGGTGTATCCCGCCGGAAAACACATCTTCAACGCTTTCGATCTCACGCCTTTCGACAAGGTAAAAGTAGTGATACTCGGGCAGGATCCGTATCATGGCCCTGGTCAGGCGCATGGGCTTTGTTTTTCGGTGATGCAGGGCGTGGCGCCGCCGCCGTCGCTGGTGAATATTTTTAAAGAGCTACAAAGCGATCTGGGTTTGCCTGCGCCCACCCATGGCGACCTGAGCCGATGGGCCGAACAAGGCGTGCTGCTGCTCAACGCCACACTTACCGTGCGGGCAGGAGTGGCCGGGTCGCACCAAAACAAAGGATGGGAAACTTTCACCGACGCAGCCATCCAAAAGCTCGCCACCCAACGCGAGCATCTGGTGTTTCTGCTGTGGGGGAATTATGCCATCAACAAACAGCGCCTGATCGATGCGGAGAAACACTGCATCCTCACCTCGCCGCATCCTTCGCCACTTTCGGCAAGCCGTGGGTTTTTTGGCAATCACCATTTTTCCAAAACCAACAGCTATCTGAAGCAGCATGGCATCAGCGAAATTGATTGGAGATTATAAGTCAGTATCTTGCAATTGACACACTTTATTAAAGAAATCTCAAGAAACAAATGTCAAAAGACAAATAAATTCCAATGTCAAAAATCCCTAAAAGGCAAATCCAAATACATGGTATTTATGGCGATTCCAAACCTTTTGACTTTAGCCTTGTTTTACGATGCCTTCATTTTTTTTATTAATAAATAACTGCAATGATAAAAAATACAGCACGCTCCCTTAGCATAATCATAATGATCATAATGTTTTCGCTTGCTTTTGCTCCGGGCAATGCCTCGGCACAGGTAGCCGCCGATCAAATAACAGGCATCTGGCTCAACGAAGACAAAGATGCCCATGTAGAAATCGAAAACCGCGACGGAAAATATTATGGCAAAATCGTGTGGCTCAAAACCCCCATCGACGAGGCAACCGGCAAAGCCAAACTCGACAATAAAAATCCGGATGCTACCTTGCAAAAACGTCCTCTCATGGGCTTGCAGCTACTTTCGGAATTTGTATTCGATGGCGACGACGAATGGGAAAGCGGCACCGTTTACGATCCCAAAAGCGGCAAAACCTACAGTTGCTACATGGAGTTTACCGACAAGACCAAAAACAAGCTAAAGGTGCGTGGCTACATCGGCATATCTTTGCTGGGGCGCACCACCTACTGGACGCGGGTGGAATAAGGGTGTGGTGGCGCGGGGCGCGAGGCGCAAAGCGCAAGGTTTACCAACCGCGTCGCTTAGAGCGACACCGTTGGTTTTTCCGGATCGCAGTTGCTGTTTTTTCTGCCATTTTCAGAGAATTCAGATTCACCGTACATCAAGCCACTTTTACATTCAAAATTCGGTGTTCGATTCCGCACGTGCGGAATTCCTTTTTGAAAGCAGGGCGAAGGGCGCGGGGCGCGAGGCGCAAAGCGCAAGATTTACCAACGGCGGCGGTTAGAGCGACACCGTTGGTTATTTTGAATTTTACGAAAGTGCTGAGGCAATGATCCGGGCAAAGTCGCTGTGCAGCGTTTTCTTTTGTTCTTCGCTTAGCTTGCTCACATCCACCGGCGGATGTATAGTGAGCTGCACCGTAACAGGCGTGATTTTGCCGGTAGCTTCCACAATTTTGTAGGTGCCGTCGATGGTAAGTGGCACGGCTATGGCGTTGGCGCCGAGCACCAACTTGAATGCGCCGGGCTTAAAAGCTCCCATGCGCCGGCTGCGGCTTCGTGTGCCTTCCGGAAATATCACCATGGGATGTCCCTGCTGTATCTGCCTGCTGCCGCGCTCGATAATGGTGAGCGACTGTCGCACGTTGCCGCGGTCGATCAGCAGGCAATGCATGGCGCGCATCCAGATGTTGAGAAACGGAACACGCCCCAGTTCCTTTTTAGCAATAAAACCAATTGTTTTTGGGATGAATCCAACTATTAGCGGAATATCAGCAATTCCCTGATGGTTGCTCACAAAACACACCCGGTTGCTCGACGGCAGATTGTGCAATCCATGAATTTTTACTTTGGCACCGCCAACGAAATACATGTGACGGGCATAATACGAACTCATGGCATTGGTATAGCGATCGGCAAAGCGGTGCGCGCGAAAAAGGTAGGCAAGCAAAGCCGGCACCAGCACAAACGGCGTGAGCAATGCCAGAATGAGGATGTTGGTCACAAAAAAAACATTTCGCAAAGTAAACTTAAACTTCATGCTGCATTGCTTTTTTAGTCTTTTAATCTGAAGGCGGCAAAATTAGCATAAAAGGTATTTTAAATTAAATTTGCCCGCTGTAAAGTAACAACAGAAAAAATAAGGAGTTTAAAAAAAATGGCACGGAAACCACACCTCTCGTTTTGGCAGATATGGAATATGAGTTTTGGATTTTTAGGAATCCAGTTTGGCTTTGCATTGCAAAATGCCAATGTAAGCCGGATTTTCCAAACGTTGGGCGCCAATGTCGACGACATCCCGATACTATGGATTGCCGCTCCGGTAACGGGCTTACTCATCCAGCCCATCATCGGACACATGAGCGACAACACCTGGGGGCGTCTCGGACGGCGGCGGCCTTACTTTCTGGTAGGAGCTATCCTGGCTTCGTTGGCCTTGCTCATCATGCCCAACTCGCCGGCACTGTGGGTAGCCGCCGGAATGTTGTGGATTTTGGATGCCTCCATCAACATTTCGATGGAACCTTTCCGCGCTTTCGTGGGCGACATGCTGCCCGACGAACAGCGCACGCAGGGATTTGCCATGCAGAGTTTTTTTATCGGAACCGGCGCCGTGGTGGCCTCTGCCCTGCCCTACATCATGACCAACTGGCTGGGCATTGCCAACACCGCTCCCGAAGGCGAGATTCCACCATCGGTACAGTGGTCGTTTTATATTGGCGCTTTTGTGTTTCTCTCGGCAGTGCTGTGGACGGTGTTTCGCTCACACGAATATTCGCCGGAAGAGCTAAAGAGTTTTGAGGAGGAAGTCCCCGTTACAAAACCAATAATGCACGACGATGCTTTCGATTTGCAACAGAGTCCCGGCAAAAAGAAAATAAGTGTGGGGGCTTTGTTTGCCGGCATCGGAGCTATTTTTACGCTGGTGATTTATTTTGTAAATCTCGAAGCAGAGCTTTATATTCTGTCGGTAGGGTTGATATTTTTTGGCGCCATCCAGATTATCGCCGGAAGGCAACAAAATATGAATAAAAAAAATGCGCTTGTAGAAATTATGGACGACTTTTCGAAGATGCCTTCCACGATGGTGCAACTGGCGCTGGTACAATTTTTCTCGTGGTTTGCCCTTTTCGCCATGTGGATTTACACCACAGCCGCCGTTACCGAACATGTGTATGGCACCAGCGACACCACCAGCGCACTTTACAATACCGGCGCCGACTGGGTGGGCGTTCTCTTTGCGGTTTATAATGGCTTTGCTGCTTTGGTGGCTTTCCTGCTTCCGGTGCTGGCGCGCGCCACCAGCCGCAAAGCTACACATATGATCTCTTTGCTGCTCGGCGGCCTGGGTCTGGCCTCCATGTTTTTTATCACCGATCCCGACTGGCTGCTGCTCTCGATGGTAGGTGTGGGCATTGCCTGGGCAAGCATCCTGAGTATGCCGTATGCCATCCTTTCGGGCGCTTTGCCTGTAAATAAAATGGGAATTTATATGGGCATCTTCAACTTTTTTATCGTCATCCCACAAATCCTTGCTGCTACGCTGCTGGGGTTTTTCACCAAAACGCTATTTGATGGTCAGGCCATTTATACCATCATGCTCGGTGGCGGATCTATGGTGTTGGCAGCCGTGCTGGTAGTTTTTGTAAAAGACACCACAGCATAAGGTTTTATTCTTTTAAATTCGTATCTATTTAGCATGCTTTTATCAACTATGTTCAAAATGGTCATTATCAATGACCCCCTCTAACTCCCCCTGAAGGGGGAGAATGCCAGCGCACAAGCCGCATCTGTGGCTTGTGCGCCGGCCTCCCTTCTCCTTCAGGGGAAGGGCTGGGGATGGGGTCGTGATGATTTGGGAATCAATGAAACCAGCTAAACAGTTACTTAAATCCTCTCTTTGGAAAATCCTTCAGCATTGCCACTGACAGCAATTGCTATTGCTGGTGGCTTTTTGAAATCGGGTATGAAGGGCAACAAATCGCCCAAAACACTTACGAGATAAACAATGCAATCCCCCGATTGTTACCTTTTCGTTCAAAACCATTTGTTTAACCATTAATAAAAATGACATGGAATACTACATCAGCAAACAAGTAGAGATGAAATTTGACGAAGCCATAGCGCGCGTCACCGAAACGCTCAAAAACGAAGGCTTCGGCGTATTAACAACCATAGAACTTGAAAAGAAATTCAAAGAAAAACTTGGCGTCGATTATCCCCGCTACACCATTCTGGGAGCCTGCAATCCTTCGCATGCCTACGAGGCTTTGCAAAGCGAAACAAAAATTGGCCTGATGCTTCCCTGCAACGTCATTGTGCGGCAGCTCGAAAATGATACCGTGGAAGTTTCGGCGATAGACCCGGTGGTGGCCATGCAGCCAGCCGAAAACGATTCGCTGAACGACGTAGCAGAAGAGGTGCGCGTACGGCTTTCTAACGCGATCAATCTGATATAGCGCGGGGCGCGAGGCGCTTGGCGCGGGGCGCAAGATTTACCAACGGTGTCGCTTTAAGCGACGCCGTTGGTTTGGTTTTTACTCACCGCTCACCGCTCACCTCTCCTTCACTCTTACATTCTTTTATCGTCGGCTTTGAAGGCGCCGCGGGCATGGAGAATCCACTGGCTTCGGTCGAGCGGATTAACGCCTTTGTACGAACGGCTCACCCCTTCGCCCGGCGGGCAAGGCTGGTAGCCCCACAGCGACAGCCGCAACTGACCCATACCGCCCGAAAGCAACGCCAGGCGCGCAGCATAATCGGTGGAAGTAGCGGCAGGCACGGTGCCGTGCAACGTAAAATTCTCGCCGGAAAAGCTGGGTGTGCTGAAGGTGGCGCGCATCTGGTGCAGGTCGGCAGCTACTTTTCCCAGGATTGCCTCGGCGGCAGTTATCGTAAAATCAAATACAGGTTCCAGCAGTATTGTATCCGATCTGGTCAGCGCATCCATCAGCGCCATGGGCGTAGCAATGATAAAATCGCCGGGACGCGAGTGCATCTCGTGGTCTTCGCCATCTACCAAAGTAATTTTTACATCCGTAACTTTCCAGCCCCGAATGCCCTGCTCCAGCGACTTGTCAATAATACCGGCGATTTCATTTTGGTATTTCTGACGGATTTTATCGACACTTACTGTGGATGAATAAGTTATTCCTGATCCGGCGGCATCAGGTTCCACCAAAAATTTGACCACCGCCCAGCAGGGTTTGGGCATGGTGTAATTGGCAAATCCATAAGCGCTGGTTGCTGGTGTTTCTTTATAAATAATGGATGGTGCGCCAAAATGTACCTGAAGACCATACTGGCGAAGCAAAGTCTCCATCAGGATTTCCATCTGAATTTTGCCCATCAGTTGGACGTGCAGTTCGTTTTCTTTTTTGTGCCATTGCAGTGCCAGCCGCGGGTCTTCGTTGTTGAGCTGTGTGAGGGCTGTGGCATTGGCTACAAACTGCACCGGATCGGCGGGCAGCACCTGCACCGTGAGCAAGGGCTGCATCACCTGCGCCGTGGGAGGCACTGCATGATTGTCGCCCAAAATGTCGCCGATACGGGCTTGCGAGAGGCCACTTACGATTCCAATATCCCCGCAACATAGCGTCGTTTCGACAGTCAGCCGGCCATTGAAGCGTTTTTTGATCTGCGCAACTTTCTCTTCGAGCTGCCGGGTGTGGTTCCATACTTTATCACGCACCCCGAGGCTACCATCAAAAAGCCGCACATGCGCCAGAAGCCCAAGTGCGCTGTCGTTTTCTATTTTAAAAACTATGGCCGACAAAGTAGCTGCGGTGTCGGTGGTTGGCGGAATAAAACGAACCACCGCATCGAGCAGTTCTGCTATGCCACGCCCCCATTTGGCGGCACCGGCCAACACCGGAAAAAGCGTGCGTGCCGCCACCTGACGCTGCAAATGGTCAAGCACAAAAGATTCATCCAGAGGCTTTCCTTCAAGATATGCTTCAAGAATCCCGTTGTCGCGGTCGGCCAGATTTTCGAGGGTGAGATTTCTAAAGTCATCGGCGGAAGGTTCGTTTTCATCAAAAATACTTTTCATCACGGCTGCATCTTCACCCTCACTAATTGGAAAGGTGAGCGGCGCTGCTGCAATTCCCAGCTCCGACTGCAACTGCTGAAGCACTTTTCGGTAATCAGCTCCGGCGCGATCCGTTTTATTAATGAAAAAAATAACGGGAATGTCGCGACTATTCAGTGCATGCCACAGGGTATAAGTATGCGCCTGCAAACCCTCCACCGCAGAAATGACGAGAATAGCGCCGTCGAGGCTTTGCAGCGCACGCTCTACCTCTGCCGAGAAATCGGCGTGGCCGGGCGTGTCGATGAGATTGATGTGATGCCCTTTCCACAGCAGCCTGTCGTAAGCGGCACGCACCGAAACACCGCGGCGCCGCTCTATCTCCAGATGATCGGTGAGGGTGGTGCCTTTGTTTACGTCGCCAGCAGCGGCAACGGTTCCGCCCAGAAAAAAGATATGCTCGGAGGTAGTGGTTTTGCCGGCGTCCACATGCGAGAGGATGCCCAGATTGATGATGCCAGGTGTCGTCATTTGGGCGGCAAAGATAGAAAAAGCAGGGCGCGGGGCGAAGGGTGCAGGATGCAGGGTGCAGGGTGCGGGGTGCGGGGCGATGGGCGCGGGAAGCAAATCGCATGCTGCTGGTTTTGCCGAAAGCTTTACTTTTGTCAGCATTACGAAAATAATTACCAAGGATGAAAATTAAAAAACCAAAACAGGATGATACCTGAAGAATTACAACGACATCTGGAGAAGATGATGCTGACGATGAACCGCAGGAGCAAGCCCGAATTTGAGGGCTATTCGCCCGAAGAGATGGCGGCCATTTTACATTCGGTTTTTCATCAGAAAAGCCCCATTCAGCTTAAGCATCTTACGGATGCTGATTACGAGAGAATTCCAATTTTTAATCAGGTAAAGTACCTGGCAGAACGCATTGCCGAAAAGGGAGAGATACAACTTACAAAAAAAGGGTTTTTGCCTGTAAAGGTTGTTGCTGACCTTTATGCACAGGGTTTTATCAAAGATGATTACATCGACAGCGGACTTTACAAGCTCTACAAAGAGACCGATTCGCTGGCTATAAATTTGGCGCACATACTTCTTAAAATTTCAGGACTGACAAAGAGACCCCGTGGAAAGCTGAGCCTGACAAAAGCGGGAGAAAAAATAATTACCGACAACAACAAATTGCTACAACTGATCTTCAATAAATTTACCACGAAATTTAATTGGGCCTATTTTGACGGATTCGGGCAAAACGATGTGGGGCAGCTCGGGGTAGGATTCACGTTGATATTGTTGAGTAAATACGGATCGGAAAAGCGGCCCGACCACTTTTACGCCGAAAAATATTTCCGGGCTTTTCCGGCACTGCTGACCTCGACGGCACCTTCGATTTATGACGACTTACCGACTGATTTTAACAGTTGCTATTCGGTGCGGACTTTCAGCCGGTTTCTTAACTTTTTTGGACTTGTAGATACCGAACCTGATGATAAACAGGGACTGCTTGTACGAAATTATTTTGTGACAAAAACGAGCTTATTCGATAAGTTTATTCAAATAGCACCACCCAACCCAAATTTCAGTTTGAACGGATAGCGGAGTTACAATGCTTTTTGCGGGGAGCAACTTTTACATTTCAAACAGTGTTTTTTTTAGATAAACTGCCGGTTTGTTCCCCTATCTGTTCCCCTCAAGAAAAAACCCGCTGCTAATTCATTCATTAACAACGGGCTTACATTTTCAATGGTAGCGAGGGAGGGACTCGAACCCTCGGCCTCAGCATTATGAGTGCTGCGCTCTAACCGGCTGAGCTACCTCGCCATTCTTAATACGAAAGAACTTTTCGTTTCCCGTTTTTTTGGGTTCGGGGCGGCAAAAGTAGCGTTTAATTTTTAATGACCATAAAAAAGATTGCTTTTTCTGCATCTTTCTGTTTTTATCTTTTGAAAGCTGAAAAATTTGTGGATTTGATTCCGTCCTTTTCTACTTTTACCCGTCTTATAATACAGAAAGGTTCCTGGGTTTTGAAACTGGCTGAAACAGAAAATATCGTCGATTTGGTAAATCGCTGCCGCAAAGGAGATAAATCGGCGCAGCACAGATTGTACCTCAATTATGCCGATGCGATGTTTGCAATTTGCAAAAGACTGGTGGTAAGCATCGAGGATGCCGAAGATATTCTTCAGGATGCCTTTGTGATCGCATTTACGCGGATTGACAACCTGAAAGACGAGCGCAAATTCGGAGGATGGCTCAAAACGATTACCGTAAACGAGTGCCTGAATTTTTTAAAACATAAGAAGATACGCTTTGACGAACTACCCGAAAATGTTGCAATTGCGGATGAAACCGAAGAGCTTCCATTTGAACCCAATGCGGAGGCAGTTAACCTTGCCATCGCCGAACTGCCCGCGGGAAGCCGGATTATTTTCAATCTTTATCTGATCGAAAATTACAAGCACAAAGAAATTGCCGACATGCTGAAAATCTCTGAATCCACTTCAAAATCGCAGTACCAGCGGGCAAAGTATTTACTAAAGGAAAAATTAATACCTACAAAAGATGCGCGATAAATTTGAGAACTTTATAAAAACACAGACCGAAAGCCGCACCGGTGCCACCCTCAACAAAGAAAAGGTGTGGAAGCGTGTGGAGAGCAAGTTGCGCCGGAAACGAATCAGGCGCTTCGCCGTGAGATTGAGTGTAGCTGCCAGTCTGCTTATTTTGATAACCGGCGGCGCGTGGCTCACCGTGTGGATGCAGCAGTGCGATGAATCCACAAACTATCATGCGCAAGTGTCGGGCGAGCTGGCCGAAACGGAATTTTATTTTGCCCGCCTGATCGCGGAAAAGCAACAGCAGATTGATGCAGCCGGGTTTGTCGACAAGCGTTTTTTCGAGCCTTTTTTTGAAGAACTCAATTTGTTGGACAAACAATATCAGGATTACAAAACCGAGCTTAAAACCATTGGCTACCAAGAAGAGTTGATCCGCGCCATGATCGACAATCAACATCAAAAGCTCGATCTCCTGAACCGTTTACTTATCGAAATTCAAAAAATTAATAATTATGAAAACAGAAAAAAGGAGCATCAGATTTAGCCTCATGGCTATTTTTATTTTTGTGGCAATGGCCTGCTTTGCGCAAGATGGTTTGATTTCTAAAATAAAAACCATCGAAAAAACCTTCGATCAGCCTGGAATTGCTTTTCTGGGCATTCAGAATTCCTTTGGAAATATCGATGTCAGCTATTGGGACCAGGACAAGGTGATGGCCATCGTTACCATAAAAGTAATTGCCTGGGATGCCGATGATGCGGAGCGATTTATCGAAAAGCTGGTGCCCTATGCCAATGCCGAATATTGCAAATGCTCAGGCGACGGTGTGTTTTTGTCCACCGATCTTTCGTACATTAAACAGCGATGCGGCAGCCAGGGCATGAAAAAAGTATATGCGCCATGGTTTAAAAAAAATGCCGAGGTAAAACAGTATAACATCGACTACAAGGTGATGATCCCCAAGTCGATCAGCACTATTGATCTGAGCAATCATTTTGGCGACATCAACCTGCCCGACTTTGAAGGAAAACTTTCGGTGGTACTTTACAATGGCAACCTGAGAACCGGCAATTTAAAACTTGACGATTACAGCCGCGGGCTTCAGGTGCGCTACGGCATGGTGACGACCGGAAATATCGAAAATGTCAAACTGAATTTATTCTCATGCCCCGATGTAATTATTGGAGGCGCAAAAGATGTAAATTTTACCAGCTCGCTATCGCGCATCGAAATCGATTCATGTTCACAATTGGCTCTAAATTCTAAGAGTGACATTATGGCCATCGGCACGGTTCGATCGTTGTCGGGAACCACCAAATTTGGCCATATCGAAATCGGTGAGCTACTTACGACACTCGACCTGAAAAATAAAAGCGGGAAGGTTGAGATTTTAAAAATCGATCCCGAATTTAAAAAACTCGCCCTTGACGGGGAATACATTGTTTACAGCTTAAACCTGAATGATTTAAGCTGTTCGCTGGATGTAGATGTGGAATTTACCACTTTTACAGGCGGCAAGCCGCTGATCCCAACAGAAACCAAACGATCTGCAGTGGAAGGAAACGCTACCCTTAAAAAAGAAATTGGCGATAAACCCAACGATGCCAGCGTGGTGCTCAGGTGTTCAAACTGCAGTATAATAC
>JAAYIU010000324.1 GCA_012523265.1 Bacteroidales bacterium
AATATCGACATATACATGTAAGATGCATATGTTTTAAAAATTTCAACCTGAAATCATACCAGCATGGCTATACAGACCAAGATAATGTCAAGTTTCCACCGACTTTATGGACAGACACTATTTAGAATGGGATGGAAATGAATGGTCTGGCACCATTAACGAAGTTATGAGTACAAAGGGCTACATCCTCGATCTCGAGATTATTGGTGATGCCCCCGCACCAGATATGAAACTCTACGGAGCCATCCTTGATCCTGAAACACCCATTCCATTGACACCCAATACCGGGAATTGGGTAGGCTATTTTATACGGGAGGCGCAAATGCCGCTGGATGCAATACCCGCAGATGTACTGCCGTATGTTACCCGAATTCAGGCGCAATATTGGGCTATGATCCGGCAGGAGGCCGATCCCGAATGGAGGTACAAAGGCAGGGTAATGCCTATACAATATGGCGATATGATAATTATTGATGTAGCTGGAGAGTGCCCCCCGTTGGTGTGGAACCAGCCTGCGCAGGCAGCCGAAGCCATGACTTTGTTGGTTCCCGAATATTATTCCTATGAGGAGCAGGCCAACTACCTGCCCATATTCATCGAAACCGATTCCACCAGCGACATACAGGAAATTGCGGTGCTGGCCAATGGTGAGGTGAGAGGCGCTGCCGTGCGCGAGCCGGGCGACACACTTGTACAGGTGAGTGCGTATCTGCAAGGAGTTCCGGAGGGAACCCCCCTTAGCTTCGAGACCTGGAGCGGCTTCAAATCGGCTCCGGCGGATCCGGGCAGCTATGCGGTGTTCAATCCTGTGGATAAAAAATACGTAAGCCGAACGCTGTATAAGGGAGAAAACGCCCCGTATCATGCAGTCTCACTTAAATCGGGAGCTAATGCTGTGGCGCCTGACAGACGGGTCGAAGTAAGCTGCGCACCCAATCCTTCTGCCGGTGAAACTACCTTCACCATCAGGATGGAAGAGACGGCTAATGTTACGCTAATGATCCGTGATATCAACGGACGGACGATAGCCACACTGCTGGACAACGAAATGCCCAAAGGGCTTTACCATACCAAATGGTATGGCGCTCACGACGACGGATCGGATGCCGTTAATGGTGTTTACTTCTACAGCCTGAGCATAGATGGCCGGCAGCAGGCCTCCGGCAAGATAGTGCTGATAAGGTAAATCTGAAGGTTTGATTTATCAATAAGTAAATAGCCACGCCGGCCTTAACCGGCTGGTGTGGCTTTTTTACTTTTACATTAATTACATGAGTCGAACAATAATCTTAAAAAAAACATATTATGGAATCATCAAAATATACAGTTGGCAATAAAAAGTGTCATAATTCATGTTCGAAAAGCTTGCTCAACACCGAATCTGCCAAAATCTTAATGACCGTTTTAATATTATTACTGTTGATGCCTGCGTTTCTTTCCGCCACCATCCTTACCGTAAAACAGGATGGTACCGGCGATTTTACTGTTATACAGGAAGCATGTTTTGCAACTTCACCCGGCGATACGGTACTTGTATATCCCGGCATTTATTATGAGAACATAATTTTGAAACAATCAATGAACCTTACGTTGGCCAGTTTGTATCTAACCACATTGGATCGTTCATTTATTCAAAACACAATTATTGATGGAAATCAAACAGGAAGTTGCATTTTTATCAATAACACCTCCATTAATCCTATTACCGTTGAGGGATTTACACTAACAAATGGCTCAGGGCTTCCTGAATCAGCTCAGGGCGGAGGTATGTATATAAAAAACGCCTCGGCCGTTTCAATTATTTCGAATATCATCACAAACAATATTGCAGCAGCAGGTGGTGGAATATTTGTAAACCAGAGTGATGTTTTTCTATCGGGTAATGTGATATGTCGTAATCGGGCATTTTCTATCGGAGGGGGGATCAATAACCTTTACGAATCACAAATATTATTTGACCCTGTACACAAGAACAGTGTTTTTTTAAATTATGCTCCTAAAGCAATGGATATTGGAAAGATTAGCTATAGCGGGCCGATGGATATTATACTTGATACCTGTACAGTGTTGAACCCTGACTATTATTTCATTTATTCCTTTGATTTGTTCAATTTTCCGAACAACGACATTAGTATTTCTGTTGAGCATGGTAAAATAGAACCGGTAAACCATGATCTATACGTAAACCCTGCAACAGGCGATGATACCAATGACGGACTTACACCCGAAACAGCCCTAAAAACAGTTTCATGGGCATGTACTAAAATCGAATCTGATAGCAATAATCCGCTAAATATCTATTTGATGGATGGCATTTATTCACCTTCAACCAACCAGGAACGATTTCCGTTTAATGGCAGAAGTTATGTGTCCTTGCTTGGCGAAAGTATGGAAAATACCATTTTTGATGCCGATTCATCCTATTACTTTTATAAAAGCAGCGGCAGACAAACCGGCTTTAGCATAAAAAATATAACCATGCAAAATGCTTATGAAGGGAATCTTAATTCAATGACAAGTGGCGGTATGTATTTTTCAGCATGCAAAGAAACAATATTAGAGAACATAACAGTAAGATTTTGTGAAGATAACGCAAATCCAGGCATGGGCTTTGATTATCCCGATAAGCTAATAATGAGAAATATAAACTTTAATAATTTAAAAGGTCGTTGTGTTTTAATCATGGGAAATCCATTGGCTCCTGGTAAAACCTTCAGATGTGAAAATATTGCGATACGCAATTGTGGCCCTGATGCAAATCCCTTTCAAACAGGCGGTGAAGGAATGGGGATGGGGGTACAAGGTAGTCTATACAATGATGATCTCTTTACAGGAACTATTTCAAATTTGCAAATAACAGATAATTTGCGCATTCCTAATCCCGGCTGGGGTCCCAGTACTTCTGTTGCTCTATATATTTACTATCGTGCTAAAGTAAATCTGATAAATGCCACCATAGGTAACAACACAAGCCGGAGTGCTTTAAGTACTGCTACAAATATTGATAATGGTTCCGAAGTGAACTTTTACAATACCATCATGTATGGCGATTCGCTCAAAGAGCTTAGTCTGGGCAGCTATTGGGGTTCCGATTTTCCGGCTACCGCCAGTATCTCCTATTCCAACTTTGAGGGAGGCGAAGATGATATTATAAACTGGCAAAATGTGCACACGCTCAACTGGCTGGAGGGCAATATGGATGAAGACCCCAGGTGGGTGGGCACCGGCGATACCGCCTACTACCTGCAGTACAACTCACCCTGCATAAATACGGGCACACCTATGTACGAAGCCGGCATGAGCCCTCCCTACATCAAAGAAGAAGATGGCCGCAACGTGCTCTACATGCACAACATGGACACCGTGCACCTGCCCGCCACCGACCTGGCCGGCCGGCCGCGCATCTCGGGCAACCGCATAGATATGGGCGCTTATGAATACCAGGATACCGGCGTATCAGTGCAGGAATACGGACAAACACAGGATGCCTTCCAGCTTGCGGTGTATCCCAACCCATTTTATGTGCATGCCTTTGTCGATTTCAAAATGGAAAATCAGGGCCACGTGCAGATAGTGATAAGCGATATGAACGGACAGCGCGTAAAAACCCTGCTCGACGCCACCATGCCCCGCGGCGACTACCACCTGATATGGAAAGGCGACAACGACTATGGCACCACGCTCAAAACCGGAACCTACCTGCTCATGTTCTACAACAACCAACAAAAAGTAACCACCGTAAAAGTGCAGAAGCAGCGGTTTTGATTGCATTAGCAAAAACAGCATAATCCGCTTCCGCTCCCTTTCTTCTCTGCATCCGGCAAAGAAGAAAGGGAGCATTTTATTGGGAACAATGCAAAAACTATTTGCAGGGTAATGTTTAGGATCGATTGCCGTTATGTTATCTTTTTAAAAATCATCATTTGCATTATGCAAAAAATATTGAAAAGGAGTTGGTTGGTAGCTTTGGTTGCTGTAAGTCTGTTGCTGCAAAGCTGCATCAATATCGTGGAAGAGGTAACGGTGCACGCCGACCGTTCGGGCAGTGTGTCGCTGCGGATGGATGCCGGCAGCGGCAGCCCGTTGATGACGCTGCTGGGACGCTTCGTCGATTTATCGTTTATGGATGATCTGGAGCAGGAGGCGCGTATCGTTGCTTCCGGTTTGCGGTATCAGCCGGGCATCAGCAAAGTGAACGTAAGGAAGCATGGCCGCAACGGTGCGCTGGAGCTTTCGTTCGACTTTGCCGACAGCCGTGCTTTAAACCATGCGCTTTATGCTGCTGCCGGCGCCCGAAAAACTTGTTGGCAACCCGCCATCTACAAAACCCGAAACCACGGCTTTGTGCGCACCAACACCACCGGATGGCTGCGCTTGCTGCTGAAAGCGGCTGGCGACGAGATGCCCGATGCGGCTGTAGCCGAATTTATCGACATTACCTCCATTTACCACGTCCCGAAACCTATGCGCAACATCAGCAGCAAAGGCAAGTACTCCGTTTCTGCCGATCAAATGACCATTACCACCACCAACACCCTGGCCGAGGTGCTCGACAACAACATCAGCTCACGCATCAAAATCCGGTATTAACTATAGCCCCAGGTAAGTTCCCCGCAAAATTCTGCATACATTCATCTCCTATCGCCGGCAGCAAGCCACACACCTTACAACTTATAGCCCATCAGCATTTGTTCGGCGCGTAAAAATAGCTACTATGGAGCTGGTAAATATTCCCATCGCCGGTGTAAATAGAATTGTCTGCACCAGATAATTGTTGAGCGTAAAGTACTCCTCGGCTTCTACCCGGCTCATTGCGCCGGTAGATATGGTGTACTCGATTACGTTGCGAAAATAATCGGGTGTGATGATAAGAGAGGTGATTATTTGCGTAAGCGGGCTAAGAATGGTGACGATTACTGTGATAATGACCCCCGACACAAATCCCTGCAAATAGCTCATTTGTCCGTGATAATAGTTGTGCCGCTTGTCGAGCAGTGCCAGCACGTAGATGAGAATGGCCGGGATGGCTACAAAATTTGTTACCAGCGGGTGGTATTCGATGTATCGGTCGTGAAGACCAAAGAGCCGTTCCAAAAGCATCCAAAGCAGCATCATCGCTACAAAAATCAACGCCCATTTTATCTCAATAATAAATTTCTTCATCGCTGTAAAGTCAGGTTTGTTTTGCTATCAAAATTTGTTTATTAAAAAAGTGGAAAATATACTGATTTGTTCACTACCGGTTGTAATCTGGATTGCAAAAACCCTGCTCACTTTCCATTGCTTGTGCACCATATTATTATCTAAAACACTACTTTCCGATCGAATTAATCTTGCTGACTTTAGACTCTTCCGAATCAGAGTGATAGTTGTTTATTTATAAAAACCATCACATCTCTTGTCATTTTGAGCGGAGCGAAGAATCTGTTCCTCAACCGGACAGTAGTGTATCAAATTTCTTTTGGGAAATTATTTTGGTAATAAAAAAGATTTTATTTTTACAACATCAAAAACTAATTTTTATGACCCAAACAAAAAAGGAACGTATTATTCGTATCGCGCTGGGGCTTCTTCTGGTTTTTTTGGCATTGAATGCTTTTGGTGGTGGCTATTATGCTATGGCTGGTGCCGAAGGAGTTCCATTGGAATGGCTGGAAGGAAGCCCCTTTACCAGCTATTTCATTCCCGGTATGTTTTTATTTGGTGCAATAGGTGGATTGTCAACAATAGCTGCTATTGCTGTTTTTGGCAGGTGGCGGGTCGGTCGGTTGTTGTCGTTGCTCACAGCAATGGTGGTGATCATTTGGTTGCTGGTACAAATAATCATTATCGGATACGTATCGTGGATGCAGCCAACTACTTTTGCTTTAGCTATTGTTATTCTCATTTTAGGGTACCGTATTCTAAAGTAGAGCCTGCCGATAAACTTCTCTTTCCGTGCTTACTCCTCTAACTCCCTTGAAGGGGAGAACCAGCTAACGCATTATCAGCGAGGGGCGAAGGATAAAAAAATGAGAAATTAATTATTCCAAGGCCTGGGCTACAAAAAGTGTGACTTTATCGACAGACACTCAACGGTAAGCAAATGTTCAAAACGGCATTTTGTGATGGTCGAAAGTTTGGCCTTCTGAAAAGTACCGGATCTGTTCGGCGATGCGGACAAAAATCTCCAACTGCCGGCTGCGAAACCAGTCGATAGCCTCCTGGTTGTTGCGCGCGGCCTTTGCCAGAATAACGTAGAAGTGGAATTGGTGACTGTGGAGCCACTGCAGCGCGCGGTCGTCGTCGACAGAGGCAGCATCGAAGGCAGCGTAATGATTGTAACCATTGCCGATGAGCCAGCGGATGGCGTCGCCGTTGCCCCGGATGGAGTTAGCCAGTGCTGCCAGCTCCGGGTAACCGTTGTGCATCAGCCAGTACAAAAAATCATCTTTTCCGGCAACAGCCCGCTCGAAGGCTACCAGGATTTTAATATCATATTCATACAAATGCTTCATTACAACGATAACATTTAGCGTAAGCGATAACCAGCTTTTAATAAACGCTGTATTTAATACGCATAGCGTGCAGCATGTCGGCGATTTTGTACAACTCCTCTTTGCCAACTACCTCAAGTCTATGGGAGGGTGTGGCGCGAGCGATGGGATAGAGCATCACGTAGCGTGGCTGTATCTGGCGGATGTGTCCCAGCCAGGCATGCAGCTCGGCAGGTTTGGTGTTGTCGATTTTTTCGCCATCGACCTCACCACGAACGAACAAAGTTTGTATGATCACCTTTTGGCGAAAGCGCATCAGGTTCTTCACGATGCTGTCGAGGGTAAGCTGTGGCGAGCGTGGTTTGTTGATCTTCTGAAAAGTAGCTTCCAGGCCGGCATCGAGTTTCAGGATGTTGTTGTCGACGCGGCTAAGCGCATCAAAAATCTCCGGTTTGTTCAGCGTTGAAGCGTTGGAGAGAACCGTAGTTTCAGCATTGGGGAAGTGCAGGTTGCGGAGCTTCAGGGTGTCATCCACAATTCCGGGAAATGCCGGGTGAATAGTTGGCTCGCCGTTTCCGGCAAAGGTGATGCTGTGGGGTGTTTCTCCGGCAGCTTTCATCTTTATCAGCTTTTCTTCGAGGGCTTCAGCCACCTCGCTGCGGGTGGGCAATGCGGCAGACACATCCTGGTCGTGGGGCGTAATGCCACATTCGCAGTAAATGCAATCGAACGTGCACATCTTTTGGTTTACAGGCAGAAGGTTGATGCCCAGCGACACCCCCAGACGTCGGCTGCGCACCGGCCCAAATATGAGTTCATTAAAAAGAAAAGTCGACATGGTTTATGGTTTCTTTAATAAGATGGCTTTCATTGATGACAAACAAAACAGATAACCGAATGTTATTCCCATCACAAATAAACAGCTTATCGGCGAAAAAAGATACTTTTGAAAGCTAAAATAATGAAATGCCTGATCTGAAAGAAATCAAAGCCCCCATCAGTGACCACCTGACACTTTTCGAGCAAAGGTTCCGCAAGTCGATGAAGAGCAATGTAGCCTTGCTCGACAAGATTACGGGTTACATCATCCGCCGCAAGGGCAAGCTGATGCGTCCGATGTTTGTGTTTTTTTCGGCAGGCATCTGCGGCACCATCAGCGAATCGACCTATCGCGCGGCTTCGCTCATCGAACTGCTGCACACTGCCACCCTGGTGCACGACGACGTGGTGGACGATAGCAACATGCGACGCGGATTTTTCTCAATCAATGCTTTGTGGAAAAACAAAATTGCCGTGCTGGTGGGCGATTATCTGCTTTCGCGCGGTCTGTTGCTGGCCCTGGAGCACGACGAATTTGAGCTGCTTAGAATAGTGTCGTCGGCCACGCGCGAGATGAGCGAGGGGGAGCTGCTGCAGATAGAAAAGGCACGCCGCCTCGACATCCAGGAGGAAATTTATTTTGAAGTCATCCGCAAAAAAACGGCTTCACTCATTGCCTCCTGCTGCGCTGCCGGAGCACAATCTGCCGGTGCCGACACCGCGACGGTTCAAAAGATGCACCGCATCGGCGAATACGTGGGCATTGCTTTCCAGATCAAAGACGACCTGTTCGACTATACCGCCGACATTGCCACCGGCAAACCCAACGGAATCGACATCAAAGAACAAAAAATGACGCTGCCGCTGATATACATGCTCAACAACAGCCCGAAAAACGAAAAACGTGAGGTGATCCGCGTGGTGAAGCGCCACAACAACAATCCCGACAAGGTGAATGATGTTATCGAAAAAGTGAACCACAGCGGCGGCATCGACTATGCCCGCAAGCGCATGCTCGAATACCAGCAAAAAGCTTTCGATCTACTTTTCACTTTCCCCGACACGCCCATGCGCCGATCGTTTGAACAACTGGTGCGCTACACCGTGGAGCGGAATAAGTAGAGGTGGGAAAATTTCAAATTCCAGGTTTCAAATTTCATTGGCTCTGATATAAAATTTTGTGGCCAGGCTGTTCACTAACCCCGGCCTTTAGGCCGGGGTAAAAAGACAAACCTATTTTAGTGGGCTTTAGCCCAAATAAATAGCATGATATGAATAGCTCATGGAGAGATAGTGATGTAAAAGTATTGCGGGCTAAAGCCTGCCGGTTTCTGAAAGTGCTTTCTGACCCCGGACATCCGGGGTTATTGAAATGCTACAGATAAGTTACACACAATAAATAATATCAAAGCCTTTTCATTCTATTATTTCCTGAGGATAGAAAACTGGAGCATGAGAGCTGAAGCCTGAGAACTGACGACTGTGACCTGACGACTGAGGACTCCTGACTGTCATCTAGCTTCCAACCGATAGCTCGCCAACGCCATATAAGCAGACCCCTGTGGCCGGAGCTTGCTTTCGATAAGCCCGAATGAATCCACTTTAACTACCTGAATCAATGAGTTGCTGTGTTTGCGGATGGTCTGTTGGAAAATATTTTTATCAGTAATATGCTTAACACGGCCGATGGTGAGATGCGGCCTGAAGTTCTGGCGGTCGCGCGGAAAGCCAATGGGAGTCACAGCATCGAGTACATCGGCTGCCAGTGCGCTGATTTGTTCGCTGTGGCGGATGCCAAACCAGACCACACGCGGATCGTAGCTGCTGCCAAAGATGCCTGTTCCAAAAAGCTCCATATCGAAGGGTTTATGCCGGACAGCTACCTGCTTTAGTATTTCATCGATGGCTTCGACTTGTTCGTCGTGTACTTCACCAAAAAACTTCAGCGTAAGGTGTATGTTGTGCAGCGGTACCCAGTTAATGCGGTCGTGGCGCAAGGCGGTTTTCAGTTGGTTGTAAACGCTGCTGAAGTTGGCGTCAGGCGCAATTTTAACGGCGGCGAAAATTCTTTTCATTTTTATGATAAATTGCTTAGCGCAAAAATAAGGTTTTCCTATGGTTGCTAATAATCAGTGTTAAAAAGAAAACGACCTGGGTTGAAAATCAAAATTCGTAATTATTTAAGAGGCATAATTGAATCACCATACATCATGATCTCATCCCCAGCCTCCCGATAATCGGGACAGGCATTTTCCGCCAGCTGGCGGAAAGGGAGTCCCCACGCACAAGCCCACTGCAGCGGCCAGTACTGTGGCATCCTCCCCCTTCAGGGGGAGTTAGAGGGGGTCGCAGGAAGCGGCCAAACCAGAGCTGTCGAAGAGCACGTAAATGGTTACCAAAATTCCGGGTTTTCTTTCTGGCACTAATCAGGTGCCCCGCACCATTTGATTTCCCGATGATTGTTGAGGTAACAAATATTTCGCGAGGCTGTCGATTAACCAATCCCGACAGAGTGTTAAAACCTTGTCGGAGGTGCTGGCCATCTTAGATAACGCCAACATTTGTAATATTACATGCGTCTGCAAATGAGATAACTTTGCCGCATGATAGTATTGGACAAAACCACCATTTCTGACGATCTGCGCCGCGTGCAGTTTGTTTGCAACATAAAGAAATGCAAAGGAGCCTGTTGTGTGGAAGGCGACGCAGGTGCGCCTCTGCTCGACGAAGAGATAGGCCTGCTCGAAGATTGCCTCGATGAGGTGAAAGCTAACATGCGCCCGGAAGGTCTGCGCGTGATAGAGCAGGTGGGAGTGTACGAATACGATATGTCGGCGCAGCTTGTAACGCCGCTGGTGAATGGTCGCGAGTGCGCCTTTGCCAACTTTACCGACGGCATCGCCTGGTGCGCCATCGAACGTACGTGGGAGCAAAAGAAAATTTCATTTCGCAAACCGATATCGTGTCATTTGTATCCGGTGCGCATCACCGACTACCACACCTTCGAAGCAGTGAATTACCACGAGTGGCACATTTGCCGTCCGGCGCTGGTAAACGGGCGGCGCAACGAGGTGCCGCTTTACGTTTTCCTGAAAGATGCACTTACCCGGCGCTATGGCAAAAAGTGGTACGACGCCTTGTTGAAAGAGATTGAGGCCGGCGGAAAAGCATAAAAAAAGGACGACACACGGTCGTCCTTATTTATTAAAACACATACAAATTTTTTAAGCGCCGGCTTCGGCTTGGGCAAGTCCGCTGAGGAACATGTCGAGGTGGAAGTTGCCGCCTTTGCTCTCGCCAACCAGCTTTATCTTATCCACGATCTCTTGCGCCAGACTTTCTTCTTCAATCTGCTCGGTGACGAACCATTGCAAGAAACTGTTGGTGGTGTGGTCTTTCTCTTCCAGACAAATATCTACCAGATCGTTGATTTTGCTGGTAACGTAGCGTTCGTGGTCGAGCACACTTTTAAACAGCTCTTCGAGCGAGTTCCAGGAGTGGCCGGGCGCTTCGAGTTCCTGCAGCTGGGCATGGCCGCCTCGGTCGTTGAGGAAATGCACAAACTTGAGCATGTGGTCGCGTTCTTCGTCGCTGTGGGCATACAGGAACTTGGCCGCTCCGGCCAGCCCGTTCACTTCGCACCACGAAGCCATGGCCATGTAGATGCGCGAAGATTGCTCCTCAAGTTTTATCTGTTCGTTGATGGCTTTTTCTAAGTTTTTCGAAATCATAACTATTATTTTTTTAATGAATGTTTTATTGATCGAATAACAGCTAAGGGCTGATATTGTTTTTCTGCAACGGAGAAGGATTTTTACTACAGAGAAGGATTTTTAACCACAGAGAACACAGAGAGGGCACAGAGGAAACGGAGAAAACTTTGTGAAAATTAACCACAGAGGACACAGAGAAGGCACAGAGGAAACGGAGAAAACTCTGTGAAAATTAACCACAGAGAACACAGAGAAGGCACAGAGGAAACGGAAAAAACTTTGTGAAAATTAACCACAGAGAACACAGAGAAGGCACAAAGAACACGGCGAAGGGTTTTAACTACAGAGAACGCAGAGAAAGGGAACAGAGAAATATTTATTCGCGGGAATTTGCATCATTCGCGGGAATTCGTGGACTCGTGTTTCGTATAGTGCGTTTGACCGCCCCCTTTGCGAAAAAAACTATTTTTGAAAAAAATCTTTCGCATGATGTGGTTGTACTTTTGGATCGGGGTTTATCTGTTGCTGGTGTTGTACCTCACGTTGCGGCATGTGCGTGGCGGCGATTCGGAGGCTTATCTGGTAAATAGTCGCAAGACGCGCACGCTGCCGTTAGTTTTTACCACCCTGGCAACTTTTGTGGGCGGCGGCACCTCCATCGGGCTGATGGCCATGGGCTATGAATCGGGGTTTGCAGCGGTGGGTATCGGCGTGGCGTATGTCATCGGATTTTTTATCCTTTTTCGGTTTGCCGGAAAGATCAATGCCGAGGGTGCCAAAAAATCGATTTACTCCTTGCCGGGATACCTCAATCTGCACTATACCGACAGCGGCCACCGGCGCCATGCGCGTATGTTTGCAGCGGTGGTGAGCGGTGTCAACATTTTCATCTTTTTCTTTCTGCTGGCGGCGCAGTTTGTGGGCATGGCTTCGTTGCTGCGTTATGCGTTCGAAATTGGTTATGTGCCGGCAGCGATCATTTCGTGTCTGGTGGTGATTTTTTACACGGCATTGGCGGGGCTTTCGGGCGTTATCCTCACCGATATGATCCAATTTGTCGTCATCCTGCTGATGATCGTTTTGCTTTTCATCCCCGGCATCTGGCACGACACCCACGGGCTGGACAGGCTTAGTGAACTTCCAGCCACCATGCTCAACGGCACCCATTATGGAATTTTGTTTTTGGTGGGATTGCCGCTCTTCCTGGCGCCTTCGGTGATGGTTCGCATGGACATCTGGCAGCGTATGCTTGCCGCCCGAAATCCTGCCACCGCCCGTCGCGCCAGCATCATCTCAGGGCTGGGCATGCTGCCATTTTACATCATTTTTCCTTTGGTAGGAATGGCGGTGCGTCTCACCATCACGCAGGACACTGCTCCGCGCGACGTAGCTTATCTTTTCATAAACCGCCACAGCACCGAATTTGTTTTGGGATTTGCTGTAGTGGGATTGCTCTCCGCGCTCATGTCGTCGGCTGATAGTTTCCTGAACATCATTTCTATCTCCGCCGTCAAAGATCTTTTGGCTTCGGGGCGTGGCAAAAAAAGAAGCAGCGGGGCGGTGCGCCGAAGCATTCGCATTACCGCTGTGGCGTTTGGCATTATCGCGCTGCTCATGGCGCTTGTGTTTCCGCGCATCGTCGATTTGATGGTGGTGGGACTGGGAACCATCGTTATTTTTGTTCCAATAACCGTTTTAGCACTTACGCACCGGAGCGTCCATCGTTGGCGCATGGCTGCGCTCTACAGTATTTTGTCGGGATTCGTGGTAAACCTGGGATTTTTTGTCTGGGGAATCGCCGCTCCCCAACAGTTTGAAGCCAAGGCATCTTTTATTCCCGGATTTCTCGTTGCGCTGTTTGTGCTGTTGGCAGGGATGAAGATAGAGGTGAGAAGTGAGAGGTGAGAGGTGAGAAATGAGAAGTGAGAGGTGAGAGGTGAGAAATGAGAAGTGAGAAGTGAGAAATGAGAAGTGAGAGGTGAGAAATGAGAGGTGAGAAATGAGAAGTGAGAAGAAGAAAAAGAATTTTGAATATCGAATCCTGAATCTTGAATTTTGAACCAAAGCCCCAACGGGGCGACATCATTAGCATAGCGCAACGCGCTATGCTATTAAAGGTCGGAAGGAGCCAAAGCCCCAACGGGGCGACATCATTGACAAAAATGAGATTTAAGATTTACGAATGACGATCGAATTTTGATTTTTTAATTTTGAATAAAACCTATTATGCTAGATCTTTACACCCACGAATATTTTATGGAAGAGGCGCTGAAAGAGGCGCAGCAGGCTTACGACAAAGACGAGGTGCCGGTAGGCGCGGTGGTGGTTTGCAACGATCGCATCATCGCACGGGCGCACAACCTTACCGAGCAGCTCACCGATGCCACAGCCCATGCCGAGATGCAGGCTTTTACCGCCGCCAGCAACTTTTTGGGCAGCAAATATCTCGAAGGGTGCCGCCTTTACGTAACGCTGGAGCCTTGCGTGATGTGTGCCGGCGCCGCCTTCTGGACGCAATTGCAATACATTATCTTTGGCGCCCATGATCCCAAACGTGGGTTCCTGCGCATGAAGCCCTCGGCGGCACATCCTAAAACAATTGTCACCGGCGGCATCATGGAAGCACAATGCGCCGCTTTGCTACGCAGATTTTTTGAAAATAAAAGGTAAGGGGAATCTTTAGAAACATTATGAAAAAATCAAAACAAATAAAAATATTAGCCTTGTCGCTGCTGGTCTTAACGACTACCTCGCTATACAGCCAATCAGCTAAAGCCCCGATCATGGGGTGGAGTAGCTGGAACAATTTCGGAATAAACATCGATGAAGCGATGATTCGCCAGCAGGCCGATGCGCTGGTTGCTTCGGGGCTTTACGATGCCGGCTATCGCTTTATCAATATCGATGACGGATATTTTGGCGGACGCGACGCCTCGGGGCAACTCCTTGTGGACAGCACCAAGTTTCCGTCGGGCCTCGAATCGCTGGTGGAGTACATCCATGCTAAAAATCTGAAAGCAGGAATCTATTCGGATGCCGGGCGTAACACGTGTGGTTCTATGTGGCAGAATGATGCAAATGGGATTGACGTAGGGCTTTATGGACATCTGGAGCAGGATTGCCAGCTCTTCTTTGACGCATGGGGATTCGATTTTTTAAAAGTGGATTGGTGCGGCGCCGAACAGATGGAGCTTGACGAAGAGACGGAGTACAGCCGCATCATCGATCATGTGAAAAGTCTGGATTCCACTTTTATGGTAAATGTTTGTCGGTGGCAGTTTCCGGGCGAATGGGTCACGCAGAAAGCTGATTCCTGGCGAATATCCGGAGACATCGAAGCTTCGTTCGGGTCGATTTTGCACATCATCGACCTGAATGCAGAGCTTTACAAATACGCGTCAGCAGGGCATTACAACGATATGGACATGCTTCAGGTGGGAAGGGGCATGAGCTACGACGAAGACAAGACACATTTTTCGATGTGGTGTATGTTGAATTCGCCGCTCCTGGCCGGAAACGACCTGCGCGCAATGTCGGCGGAAACGATAGAAATACTTACCAACCGGGAAGTGATAGCACTCAATCAGGATTCCGGCTACCGGCAGGCCAGTAGGATATCCTCGCCCGGCGATGTTGAAATCTGGCTGAAGCTACTGGGCGTTGATGGCGAAGAGAAAGCTGTCGCGCTGATGAATCGCGGCGGAGAAAATGCAGACTTTTTTCTTTCTCCCGAAATGATCGGCGTCAACGCCAAATGCCAATTGAGAGATTTGTGGCGTCACGAAAACATTGGCAAAATAGGGGAGGGGCGCAGGTTCACAGTCCCGGCTCATGGAGTGGTTATTTTAAAAACTTCAATGTGATAAGGCTGCTGATAAAGTTGGCGAAGGAACCCTGATATTTTTTTTTCCGGATAACAATGAGTATCCCGATATTATTATCAAATTACTGTTTAACTTTGGAAGCAAATCAAAACATCAACAGATATGAAAAACGTGATAATGCTCATTTGCTTTTTAGCTTTAGCTTATCCATTTTCTGCTTTTGGACAAGTTAAAATTTTTAATTCTTACAGCGATTATGCTAATGGGGTTTTCGATGCCTACAAAAAGACGGGAGAAGCAGGCCCCAGCCTTGAGAACTACCTTATTGTTAAGGACGACGCCAACAAAAGAACCCGGATTCTCATGTCGTCAATCTGGGGATACCAGGACGAGAAGGGGAATTTGTACAGAGTGCGGAAAGATATGCCATTGAAAGTAGATTGTCACAACGATCGAATCGTCATTTACTTTGATAAAAAGGACGATACCATCATCCTGGGCGACATGATTATTCCCGGCACAAAGACCATCCTCTATTTTAGCTCGGATATGTCAGCCGAAATTTACAAATTGAATCTGGAATCATTGCTCTCCGTGATCGACTTCAGCGATCAGGAACAAGAGCGCATTACCGAACTTGATAAAAAGGGCAGGCTCAGCAAGAAGAATTCAGAAACAAATGCGTATTACCTGGTGGAAGCTCTGTTTGAATAATCCGGCAACATTTAAAGCACAAATTCCAGAAAGTTATCGCGCGTAATGCATTGGTAATTCTCGCCGTAATGCTCCACCCAGCTTTTCGGAGGCTCCAATTTGGCTTTGCTGTATTTAATTTCAAAAGCTGAAAATTCACGGTTGACCGTAAAAATTAGGCCTAATATTACGGTCAACCGTAAGAATTCGGGTTTATAGTTTTTTACAAATAGTGAATAATTTGGCCGCCTATTATGGTAAAGCCTCCATTTTGGAGCTAAAAAGTATAGCTTTGCCGGCAATGAATCAGTTTGTTTTTTGATTATTAATAAAAAAGCTGTAATGAAAGTATTAATTGTTTTTAACAGAGAACCTTACGACAACACCGATGTAACCTGGAACGGACTGCGTCTTGCCGAAACCCTCCGGAAAAAAGGACACGAAGTCAGGATTTTTCTTATGAATGATTCGGTGGATATGGCCCGTGATGTTTGCAAACCTCCCGAAGGATACGATCAGGATTTGTCGCAAATGCTGCGCGACCTGATTTCGCTGGATGTTGCAGTAAAAGTTTGCGGAACCTGCATGGCGCGTTGCGGGATTTATAAAAACCATCCCTACTTTGAAGGCGCCGAAAAATCGACCATGGCAGCATTGGCTGATTGGGTGCTCGACAGCGACAAAATCCTGACTTTTTAATACATCGATTAGCAACCAATCACCTATTTTTATCACCAAACAATTAAAAGCGTATGAAAAAAGTATTATTAGTAATTACTCTTGCAAGCATGTTTGTAGCTTGCCAACAAACCCCTATAAACATGGCAGATACCATTTATTCAGGTGGCGATATCCTCACCATGCGTGGCGATACGCCCGAATACCCCGAAGCTATGGCAATAAAAGATGGCAAAATCCTGTTCGTCGGCAGCCAGGCAGAAGCGATGAAATTAAAAAGCGATTCGACGGTACTTGTGGATTTAAATCAGCGCACGTTGTTGCCGGGTTTTATCGATCCTCACAGTCATTTGTGGATTTCGGGCTTGCAGTCGCTGGCAGCTAACTTGCTACCAGCGCCTGATGGCAAAGGCAACTCCATTCCTGCACTTATCGATGCAACCAAAGAGTGGGCAGCCAACAACAAAAAGGCCATTGGAAAAGTGGGGTGGATTGTTGGCTTTGGCTACGACGATGCACAGTTGGCCGAGCACCGTCATCCGGTGGCTGACGAATTGGATAAAATCAGCACAGAGTTTCCGGTACTATTTATTCATCAGTCCACCCATTTGGGTGTGATGAATCACAAAGGCCTCGAGATGGCCAATATCACTGCTGACACACCTAACCCTGTCGGTGGCGTGATAAGGCGAATAAGCGGGAGCCAGCAGCCGGATGGTGTTTTGGAAGAGATTGCGTTTTTTAATGCTGCTTATAATTTTCTTAAAAATTTCGATCCGCAAGCCAACGAAGCCATTGCCAAAGCAGGCTTGAATAATTATGCTGCTTACGGCTTTACCACTGCTCAGGAGGGGCGCGCTACAAAATCGGTAGCAGAAACCTGGAAAACGCTCAGCGAAAGGGATGAGCTGTTTCTGGATGTTGCTGCTTATGTCGATTTGGAGGCGGAGATGGAATACATGAAAACCCACGGCGTGAGCAGCACCTACTCCAATCATTACCGTGTGGCAGGTGTAAAATTATGCCTCGATGGCTCGCCACAAGGCAAAACGGCCTGGCTCACCAAGCCATACAAAGTTCCTCCGGCTGGCGAAAGCAAAGATTACAGAGGCTATCCGGCTTACGAAGATGAAAATATAGTATTTGCTCTGGCAGATACCGCTTTTAAATACAACTGGCAGCTATTTGCGCACACCAACGGCGATGCCGCCAGCGACCAGTTTGTTCGCGCTGTACGTCATGCTGCCAATAAGTATGGAAACGACGATCGACGTACGGTGATGATCCACGCGCAAACAGTGCGCGAAGACCAACTGGATTCGATGAAAGTGTTAGGAATCATCCCTTCGTTTTTTAGCATGCACACCTATTACTGGGGCGACTGGCACCGCGATGAAACCCTCGGCAAAGAACGCGCCTATCGCATATCGCCTGCTGTTTCGGCACTTAATCGGGGTATGATATTTACTGAACACCACGATGCTCCCGTGGCTACGGCCAGCTCCATAATGATTTTGCATACTGCTGTAAACCGCACAAGTCGCTCGGGTGATATTATCGGTCCGGATCAGCGAATTTCACCTTACATTGCGCTCAAAACCCTCACCGAGTGGTCAGCTTATCAATATTTTGAAGAGGATACCAAGGGAACTTTAGAGGCTGGAAAACTGGCCGACTTGGTGATTCTCGATAAAAACCCGCTGAAAATACCACCGGAGGAAATTATCAACATTCAGGTAATGGAAACCATAAAGCAGGGAAATACAATTTTTAAACGATAACGCACCCCATTTTTGACCCCACGCCGCAGTGCTCTGTTTGGCAAAAAACCTTTTGTCAGCTTGGGCACTCACCTCTCTCATCGCCGAGAGAGGACGGGGTGAGGTCAAAAAAAAAGAACATTGAAAACAAATTGTCTGATAATTGAGGCTAAGCACGAAAGTTCAGAGGTTTTGCTTTTTAGCCAAACAACATTTTTACTGTTTTTCATGTTGATTGATTAGATTTGGAAAGTATGAAAGCGACATTCGATAAAGAACAAGATTTAAAATTTTTAAATAGAGAAAGCCTCCAGAGCTATTGGAATGATTCTATATTTCAGAACCACTACACTGATTATTACAACAGATTGTCATCTAAGGAGCTTGATAGGGAATTTAATGAAAACCTCACAGTTTTAACCAAACACCTCAATAAAATTCCGGAATCACAACGAAAGGTTTTTATTGATATTCTTTCAAGATATTTCGAGCTTTATTTTGAGAATAAGATTGAAAAAGAAATCAATGATTCATTGTTTGAAATCTTAAAGGTTTAATTGATAAATAGCACAACATCGTTGACACTTTTAATCGTAGCATAACATTGTTGACACCTTTTACTAAAAAGCGTTCTTTGACATAATTATTTCGTAACGTTCATTAAAAAAATGGACGCACACG
>JAAYIU010000277.1 GCA_012523265.1 Bacteroidales bacterium
ATGCAGCAGCAAGGTGATAAGGTGCAGCAACAGGCCACGCCGGCTCCCGAAACGAAGCCGCCAGCCAAACCTAAAAAAGTAAAACCACCTGCAAAGGAAAGTCGCATTCTGGTGGGCAATCGGGTGCGCATCCCGCCGCAGGTCACCGTGGGCGAGGTAATCGAACTTGCCGGCAGCGAGGCCGTGGTAAGTTTTGGCAGCGTGATGATGCGGGTTCCGGTGGTGCAACTGGTGAATGTGGGCGAAGAAGAATATCATCAAAAGGTGCTCATGCGCCGCCGGTCCTACGGCCATATCGTGGATGAACTCAACACCAAGATGGCCAACTTCAAGCTCACCCTCGACCTGCGCGGCAAGCGTGCCGAAGAAGCCATCGCCGAACTGCAAAAGTATCTCGACGACGCCATGCTGCTTTCTATCAGAGAAGTGAGCGTACTGCATGGCAAAGGCAATGGCATCCTGCGCGACATCATCCGCGAGCAGTTGCACGGCCATCCGGAAGTAAAACAATACCACGATGAGAAGGTAGAAATGGGCGGCAGCGGAATTACGGTAGTGATACTAAAGTGATTTATCCGGCGTTTTTAAAAACAAACATTTTTTGCTTCTGCCTGTTTGGTGAGATTGACTAAAAAACAACAACCATGACCCAAAACAAAAACAAAACTTTTAAAGAACGCTTTTTTGCAATCCTGCCGTTGCCGGCACTGATCGGCCTGATAGCGGGAGCTGTCGGCGGCTGGATTTATTACACCGAGATTGGCTGCAACAGCGGCACCTGCGCCATCACCTCCAATCCATACATGAGTATTATTTGGGGAGCTTTGATGGGGTATTTGCTTGGTGGTATTTTTACAAAAAAGAAAACCACTTCCGAAACGCCTGCAAAAAAAGAGTCCTAACCACCCGCCTGTTTCAACAATTCTTTTTGCTTTCGCGTAAAACCCGCCACAACAAGATCGTACGAGTCGTCGATCCATTGTTCCACCTGGCGGCGGCCTGGTGCGTTGGGCACAATGACGGTGTTCCAGTGTTTTTTGTTGAAATGCCAGGCAGAAACTACTGCCGCAGGATACTGCTCGCGCAGGCGGATGGCTTCCTCCGGTTCGCATTTGAGCGTTATTTTGCAATCCACTTCATCCAGCGGAACCAAAGCAAACATTTTCTCACAAACTTTAAATACCAACGTCACTTCATCAAAAGGAGTGCTCTCGGTTGCGCAAGGCTTTTTTAGGCAATAGTCGCGGATTTCTTCTACATGCATCATCGTTGATTTGTTATTTTATGGATGTTTCTTTTTCTTTCTTTAACGATTATTTTTTGCGAAGCTAAATTTTTTTGCTGTACTTTTGTAACGATTTTATAAACTAATCGTTCGTAGGAATACTGGCACAAATATTGAAACTGAAACGTACTAACTTTAAATATTGAAATTATGAAAAACTTACTACTATCCTTAACTTTTTTAGTCGCATTTGTTTTAGGGGCTTTTGCTCAGCAGATGCAAATCCTGCACGAAGGCCAGATAATCCCTTCGGGCAGCTCCATCACCATTCCCGGTGATCCGTCGCAGCCCGAACTGGTTGCCGAAATTTCTGTTAAAAATCTTTCTGCCACAGATACATTGATGATAAAATGTCGCAAAATTGTGGTGGACACCATTCCGTTTACCAGCAACTATTACTGCTGGGGTGCATGCTTTCCAAGCAATGTGTACCTTTCGCCAACGGTAGTGCCCATTTTTCCAAATACCCAATCCAACGAATTTAGCGGACATTACGAACCCAGAGAGCACAACGGCGTTACCAGAATGATTTATAGCTTTTTTGAAATTGACAACGTGAATGATTCAGTATGGTTTGAGGTGCATTTTTTCGCCTCCGGAGTGGGTATCGATGATGCGACAAGCATGCAAAATGTAACCATTTCCAATCCTTATCCCAACCCCGCTTCGTCGCGCGTTAATTTCGACTATCAGCTTCCGGCCAATGCGCGTCAGGCTGTTATCAGTGTGCACTCGTTGCTGGGCAGCAAGGTGAAAGAGATTCCGCTTTTGGGAACAAGTGGCAAAGTTACCTTCGACGTCAACGATTTGAAAGAAGGAATTTATTTCTACTCCATCGTTGTGGATAATTACATTATCGAAACCAAACGACTGGTGGTTTCGCGTTAAGCCAGCAACAAACAATATTTTATAAAAACTAAAAACCCTCTGTCGTTCGGCAGAGGGTTTTTTTGTTGGCTTGAATTGGATAACTCATCCAATCCGGTTCATCAAATTATCCTATCTTTATGCTTCATTTTAACACACAAAAATTATGAAGTCTTTTTTATTAATATCTCTTGCCTTTGTCCTTGCCTGGGCTGCCGCCGCCCAGGAGTGGAGCACGCCGGTGAATGTATCGAATATGGAGGGTCAGGATCGATCGCCGGATTTTTGTATTGATGGGGAGGGCAGCATTCATTGTGTCTGGGTGCATGACTATGAACTGAATTTTGCAAAAATATTTTATTCCAGATCAATTGATGGAGGCTTTACGTGGACAACCCCCAAAGACATATCAAATAATAACGAAAAAATGTTAGGAACACCAAAGATTATTCCAGATTCTAACAACATAATCTTTGTAACATACGACTTTAACACAGGGAACCCTTCAGGCACAATAATCTTGATGAAAACTTTTGACGGGATAAGCTGGAGCGCTGCAGATACAATTACTCCTGAAATGCCAGGCTCCCGCCATAGCAAATTGGTGATTGACCAGAATAACCGTTTGTATTGCTTTTGGTATCATGATATGAATAACGGCACCACATTCTATAAGTATTTTGAAAATAATGTTTGGAGTGAAACAATGGCCGCATATCCAGGCAATCATTATCAGACAATCATGAAACTTGTTTGCGACGCAACCAACAAAATGCATTGCATTGCAAAATATCATGCTGTAGGTGAAAATCATAATAAGGATCGACTGGTTTATTTTAACATGTTGGATAACACCTGGTCATCTTTGGAGGAAATTAGTAAACCAACCGAAGGCCCTGGTGAGGATATTGACATCGATTCATATAGTGTTCCACACGTTGCATTTATGCAGGAAAGCCCGATTACTCCGCCAAATAATGACAGTACAGTTTATATTCATCTTGTGGGAACTAACTGGACAGAACCGGAGTTGGTAGTTGAAGATCCACGCCACCAAAGAATATTAATTGATGAATATGACAAACCAAACATATTTGATATTGAAAAAACGGAAGATGGCTGTATGTTGGTTCACCATTATAAATTAAATAACCAATGGGAAGGATGTGTTGTTGGTACCTCACCATGGAATACAACCCACTATTCGGTTCTAAATCGTAAAAAAACGCTATTTCTAATTTACAATAAACCTACTACTAATAATGAAGCCGATTTATTCTTTACAAAAACTGATATTGTTTCATCAATAAATAAAGAAAAACAAATATCAACATTTGATAAATTACAACTATTTCCAAATCCCTTTACAGATTTCATAAGCATCCAGTTTAACCTGGATATGCCGGGCTTTGTTACTGTTAAAATTTATAGCCTGAAAGGGGAGCTGATTAATACCCTGTTGAGTCAGAAATTGGTATCGGGTAAGTGCCGGGTAGTATGGGACGGAAAGGATAAAAATGGCAATGAAACTGCAAGTAGCGTGTATTTAGTAAGAATCATTGCCGATAAAAATATCATAACACGATCGATAGAAAAAATAAATTAATTATTAACTACTAAATTCAATAACTATGAAAAAGATTATTTTATTAAGTATTTTAATTGCTGGATACTCATTAACACTGCTATCGCAGCAAAAATATGCCGTTCTAATCTGTGGTCAAAAGCCAACGGAATATTACACGGCAAATGCTGAAACCGGCTGGGGCGATCCCGGCGACACAATTAAAAACGAATTTTGGAACGATACCTACCTGATGTGGGAAATGCTGGTTTTCGAAAAAGGTTATTCCGATAAAAATGTATTTGTGCTTTTTGCCAATGGCAACGATTATTATATCAATGACATAGCAAATCGCTACAATGCTGAGGTGAGACATGAAGAATATTATCCAATTACGGATTATAGTGCCACAAGAGGCAATGTTTTTAATGTTTTTGAGGGCTTGGCCAGCGGACAAAATGGATTCCCAAAAATCACACAAAATGACTTTTTGTTTGTCTGGACTTTTGGGCATGGTGGCATCTGTGGTGAGCTCCAATTCTTCCCTTGCCTCCATTTGCATTACAGTGAATACATTTGTGATTTTGAATTAGCAGAACTCGTTGATTCAATACCTGCCTATAAAAAGGCATTTTGGATGCAGCAGTGCCTGGGTGGTTCATTTGCTGATAACTTGCAAAACACATACACAATTTTTCATTCTGCTGGATTAGAAGGACAGAGTGCTACCCCGCAGATGATTTTTGGGATACAGAAAACGAAATAATTAATAGTGTATCTAATCAACACGGCGAATTCAATTTTCATGTGTATTCTTGTACAATGGGAGAATCCCCGGCATTTTCTGATTATTATGGAACTGAGCCTTATTCTTTTGGTGATTTGAATGCGGATAGTGTTATTAGTTTATTTGAATCATGGATTTGGGAAAGAGACCACGAAACCAAGAGTGAAACACCGCTATATAAAGATCTTGGTAATATTGGAGCTTTTACCTCACTCGAATTCCCAACCCTCCTTTTTGAAAACATAGGCACCGACGGCTTGCAGCAAAGCCATCGTGGTATTATCGGCATTTCCAAAACCATACATGTAACCTCCGGCTGCCAGCTTACCTTAAAAGCTGATGCCAACATCCACCTGCTCAACGAATCCAAACTGATTGTGGATGCCGGAGCCATGCTTGTAATCGAAGCCGGCGATACCATTATTGCCACCAATCCTCAAAACCAAATTATAATAAACGGAAATATTTCGATCGGCGAGGACGTATTTTTTACCTCAGAAAACAACCTGCAATGGCAGGGCTTACAAATCGATAATACCTTGCTATCGCTCTCGCTTAACAATGTAGATTTTGAAAATTGCCTGCTTAAAAGCCGGGCAAGCTCGCTGGTTCTCGATAGTTGCGATATTACTACCGGAGGGATGGAATCTGGTATTGGAAACATCAGTATATCAAATGCCAGTTTTACCAACGCCTATCTTGAAGCAAAATACGCATCCGATCCTGAAAATTTTATTTCGGTTCAAAATGTTGATTTCAACAGCTCTGGCAATACCAGCTTTGCCATCAAAATCGAATCCTATCCCTCTTATCGCATCACAGGATCTTCGATAAGCGGTTTTGAAGGCGGCGGGATCGAAATTTCCAACTCGGGATATTCCGCCGCAGGATTTCATGCTATTACCAACAACATCATTACTGCCAACGGTAGCACAAACAACACTGAGGCGGGTTTGGTAATTTATCACAGCTATGCCGATGTAGATAACAATGTGGTGATATCGTACAACCCATATGGCATTCAGTGCCTCAACAACAGCGATGTAAGCATTACTGGAAACAGGGCTGCAAAGTATGATTATCAAACCCAGCAAATACGCGACAATTACATCAGCCAGATTTATGCAACGCGTGGCAGCTTTCCCTACGAGGTAAAATGGAACGCTATTGTGGACGAAGACAACGATTGTCTGTTTCATTACGAGACTATGATCGAAGAAACACCTTATGATGTAAAATACAATTATTGGGGTCAGAATTTCAATGCTGCCCGCGACTTATGCCCGACTGAGTATTTCGATTATCTCCCGCTTTGGAACCTGCAGCCGGGCGGAGTGCCTCCCGAAGGAGCCGCTTTGGCTTTCGAAAATGCCAAAACCCTGGCCGATTCAGGAAACTTTATTCAGTCAGAAGCAGCCTACAAAGAAATCGTAAGCAACTGGCCCAATACAAAATATGCGCAGGCTTCGCTCAGGCAACTTTTTGCTATCGAAGCCCTGGCCGATAACGATTACGCTGCACTAAAAGCGTATTACCTTTCTATCGACGAAAACGAAACGCTCGAAAGG
>JAAYIU010000192.1 GCA_012523265.1 Bacteroidales bacterium
AGCGGGAGCTATGCTCCGCGAAGCGCGTTCGTTTACAGCGGGTGTAGTGGTTCCGCCTGCTTTGGCAGCAGCGGCGCCATTGATTCTGCTTTCGCGGCCAGGCGAAACGCTGCTTTTCATCTCATCATCGCCACTGTTGTTGATGCGTGAGCCACGAGCTTCCCGACTTCCGATGATGGAGCTGCCACGCGAGTCGCGCGGACCATAATAACGCTCGGGGTATACACCCTCTCCACCACCGCCGGGATAGTATCCACCACCGCCGGGATAATATCCGCCGCCGGCATAGTAGCCATTCCAATAGCCATTATAATAACCATGGTTGTACCCCATCCAGTAGGAGCCACCACCGTACCATGGAGAATACCACGGATCGTAATACCACGGATTATAATATCCGCCGCCCCAGCCCCATCCGAAGCCCATCGAAAAGTAGGACGAAGGAAATCCCATCCCGTAGCTAAACGACAAACCGGAACCATAGTAAGGATAGCCGCCGTAAACGGGAGCATAATATCCAAAGTTGCCGTAGTTGTTATGAAAACGATTGATGCGGTTGGCGTAGTCGTAGTCGTAATATTCTTCCGTTTCCTCCACATAGTAGTACTCATTGTTGGAAGCGGCGGGAATGGTATCATCGACGTATTGATACGATTTCTGTTGGTTGTTTTCCACCGTTGCCGACTCCGGCTGTGACGAATAGGAATAGGAATCGCTGGCAGCGGTGCCACTGTGAATGGTGCGTGTGGTTTTTGTAGTGGACTGGCTTACCACTTTTTTATCCCTGTCGGGGGTGTAGTAAACATCGTCGTACACTGCGGCTGTTTCGTAGGTGGCAGTACACGAGGTGACTGCAAAGAGTACGATTGCCAGATAAATTAAATTTTTCATTCTAAGTCCCTCCTTATGGCTGGTTAGTTGTAATGTATGTTTTGTTAATGTATGAATTATATTTTTATATTTTTGCATCGCTTGAATTTGAACTAAAAATTCCAAAAACTATACCAAAAAGCACTATGGCAAAAGATTTTCCGACACGGCAAGAGAATTACGCACAATGGTACAACGATCTGGTGATTAAAGCCGATCTGGCCGAAAACTCAGCCGTTCGTGGCTGCATGGTCATCAAGCCGCATGGCTATGCTATCTGGGAAAAGATGCAGGCCCAGCTCGACAAGATGTTTAAGGCAACCGGACATCAGAACGCTTATTTCCCACTTTTTATTCCAAAATCATTTTTTAGCAAAGAAGCCGATCACGTAGAAGGCTTTGCCAAAGAGTGTGCTGTGGTAACGCATTACCGGCTCAAAAATTCGGATGATGGAAAAGGAGTTGTGGTGGATGAAGATGCCAAATTGGAAGAGGAGCTGATCATCCGCCCTACCAGCGAAACCATCATCTGGGACACCTACCGCAACTGGATACAGTCGTACCGCGACCTGCCGCTGCTCATAAACCAATGGGCCAACGTGGTACGGTGGGAAATGCGCACCCGTTTGTTTTTGCGCACCACCGAATTCCTTTGGCAGGAAGGGCACACCGCGCACGAAACCAAAGAGGAAGCCATAGAAGAAACTTTAAAGATTCTGGATATTTATGCCGAGTTTGCTGAGAAATGGATGGCGCTGCCGGTGCACAAAGGGTTGAAATCGGCCAACGAAAAGTTTGCCGGCGCCGTAGATACATACTGCATCGAAGCATTGATGCAGGATGGGAAAGCCCTGCAGGCAGGCACCTCCCATTTCCTGGGACAAAATTTTGCCCGTGCTTTTGATGTTAAATTTCTTAACAAAGAAAACAAACTGGAATACGTGTGGGCTACCTCCTGGGGTGTTTCCACGCGGCTGATGGGCGCGCTCATCATGGCGCACTCCGACGATCATGGCCTGGTGCTGCCACCAAAGCTGGCGCCCATCCAAGTGGCCATAGTTCCTATTTATAAAAATAGCGACCAGCTGGCGGCCATCTCCCAAAAGGCCAATGCCATCAAAGAAGCCCTCGAGGCCAAAGGCATTTCTGTAAAGTACGACGACCGCACCATCTTCAAGCCAGGGTGGAAATTTTCGGAGTACGAGTTTAAAGGTGTGCCGGTGCGTCTGGCCATCGGCCCGCGCGACCTGGAAAATGGCACCGTGGAAGTAGCACGCCGCGACACGCTCGAAAAAGAGACCTATCAGCTCACCGACATCGAAAATAAAATCATGCATCTGCTCGACCATATCCAGGACAACCTCTATCGCAAGGCGCTTGCTTTCCGCGAAGAGAATACTTTTAAAGTAGATACCTGGGATGATTTTAAAGAGCAGATAGAAAAAGGCGGCTTTGTGCTGGCACACTGGGATGGCACCACCGACACGGAGCTGCAGATAAAAGAAGAGACCAAAGCCACCATCCGCACCATACCGCTCAACAACAAAAAAGAGGCGGGCAAGTGCATCTTTAGTGGAGAGCCCAGCCAGCAACGCGTTATTTTCGCGAAAGCATATTAAAACTTTTATTCGTTAGATTTTATCAACTGCCCGCTGCTCTCGAGGAAAAGCTCGATGTGCTGCGGGTCGTTGGTATAATATACATTGCCGATGTCGCGCAGGGTAACAAAAAAATAGTCGTCGCCGCCGCGCACACGGCAGTCGTTGCGGCTTTGTGCGCCCAGATTCATGTAAACAGAATGAAGCTGTGTGAGGTCGAGCCGGCCAAAGCCGGCGTGGAGGCAATGTGAGCGATACGCCCTGCCACTGATGGCAATATCGGCAGTGCCACTGATATTTTCGATGAATAATTTTTGGCAATCCACTTCCATCTGCACCTTAGCAGCGCTCTCATTCACACGAATCAGAAACGCGTCCTGCCGGATGGGCAGCAGCGTAAAAACACCGACATGCGATTTTATGGTGAGGGTATCGACCTGCGGCGCCGTAACGACCACCTTGATGGGTTTCCAGGGATCTTTGAGCATGGGGCACGAACTCTCGTTGCGCAGCACCAGCGTATTGTTTTTGATATTAATACCCAGCATAGGAATAATATTTTCGCCTGCGGTGATCTGCACCATGTACTCGCTGTCTTGCGTGAGGGTAAGCTCCAGATTGTCGTACACCGTCACATTACCAAAAGGATACAAGCCGACGCGCTCGGTTACCGTGGCTCCTTTTCCACTGAGGCACTCGTTGAAAGTATCGTGGCAGCCAGCCAAAAACAGCAGCACCATTACCAAAGTAAAAACGACTATGTATGGAAGCTTTCTCATTTTTTGAAATTACGAATTACGATTGTGGATTTACGATTTCGGATTTACGAATCCTTTCTTCAATCATATTTTATCTCTCTTTTTTTTAAAACCTTGCTAAAAATTTGCTTGATGTTTTCATCCTACATGGCAGGGCATCTTTTTACTAATAAACCATTAGAACGGATAGCCGATTCCGAAATTCCACACCAGGTCGCGCAGTTGAAGGTTGTGGATGCGCCAACGGTCGCCGGCCGGAAACGCCGGATTTTTGAGCGGTGCCGCACCATCGATACGAAAAACGAAAAAGGAGAAATCAAAGCGCAGCCCCACCCCGACATCTACCGCCAGCTCACTCAAAAAACGCGTCACATCAAACTTCCCTCCCGGATAATTCTCGCTGAGGTTGAGCAGCCAAACGTTGCCTATGTCGGTAAAAATAGCGCCTTTAAACCAGCTATAAATGGGAAAACGATATTCGAGATTGGCTTCCAGGATCAGGTCGCCCATTTTCTCAAAATAAATCCCCGTAGTATCGCGAAACGACCCTGGCCCCAGCGAGCGATAATTCCAGCCGCGCATGTCGTTAGAACCGCCGCCATAAAAGCCTTTCTCGAACGGCAACACCTGGCTGTTGCTGTAAGGGATGCCAATGCCAAAGAGGTTGCGATACACCACAGTATGCTCTTGCTGCAAAGCAAAATAGTACCTGAAATCGATGTCGGTGCGCACATATTGGGCAAAAGGAATGTTCCAGACGCCATATTCGCCGTTTGCATTTTTAGGCTGATCGAAAACCTGTGAAGCCAGATCGAGCACATTGCCTGAAGTTTCGAGGTTCCAGCGCAAGAACATAAAATTCTTCACCTGGCCACGACGCTGGTTATTAAAAATATAGGTGTACTTGGCGGCCATGATAAAATGGTCGGTGTATTGGTTGATCAAACGCGGATCGTTAAGTTTGTTGAGGCGCCGGAGAAAAGCAGAGTCAGGGAAAATCGACACAGAGTTGACCTCAACAGGCGTAAGGGTGTGCGCCGAAAAATCGCCATAGCGCCAGCTATAGCCAAAAGAAGCGTTGGTGACGTAGCGCTCGTAGTCGGGGCGGTTTTGATAGTTGACCCCGGTTTTGATGGTGGTGCGTGGACGCAGCACGCGGGGCAGGATTTCCGGCGACACCGGCAGCAAAAACTTGGGAAAATCCAGTGTTAGCTCAGCCCCGGTTTGTATGGTGTTGAACAACCACAGCGTTGTCTTGCGATCGCTACCACCCGCCTGCCACTCTATCCCACCGGTAACCTTCAGCGTAAGCACTTCGCCACCGCGGAAAAGATTCAGGTTTTGATACACAAAATTGCCGGCGATGCCCAGCTTGCTGCCGGAGGTGGTTCCCTCTGCCTCGATGGAATACGACTGCACCGGCCGTCGCGTAAGTTCGATGAGGCTGTTCAAATATTTGCGCGTGCTGTCGGCGGGATCTACAACCTGCGGCGCCCGCCTGAAATTTATCGAAGTATAGCCATACAGCGGAAATGCCGACAGTTGCCGGTAGGTATCCTTCTCGTCTTTCTGCCGGTAAATTTCGCCAGGCTCCATCATTATTTTGTTGCGCAACGTCGAGGGACGAATGCGGAGCTTGTCGCGATAATAGATGATGTATTTTCCCGCCGTCGAATCCCTGGCTGGCAACACCAACTTGTTCATGTTGGCGGTGTCGGTAAGAAGCGGATCAAAATCAGGCAGCACAGCAATGTTATTTAAATAATATTTCTGATGGCTGCGTCGGCCAGCGATGGCGGTCAGCGTATCGTCGCTCTGAGAAAATTGGCCAATATTGGGATAAACCTTTAATGATTTATTTGCGAAAGCGCTGTCGATCTCGTAATACATAAACTCCGAGCCGAAAAAATAATACCCCGAATTGCGCAGCAGGTTAGCCACACGATAGCGCTCATCATCAAAAGTGGAGGTGTTATAAATTTCGCCACGCCGAATCAGTGAATTGCCCACGTCGTTCATCACCACATGCCGCACGGAACTATCGTTTATTTTGTATTCGATATCGCTGATGCGGTAAGGCATTGCCAGGCCGATGTTGTAGTTGATGGTGGCTTTTTTCTTGTGGTAACGAATATCCGAACGAATGTCGGAATGGAAAAACCCGTTGTTGTTGAGAAAGAGCCGGAGCTGGTCTTTGCTGCGATCGATCATAAAAGTATCGAGGATCACCGGGGGGCTGCCTATCTTTTTGTTGAGCCATTTTTTGAGCTTTGTTTCGCGCCCTTTGGCGGTAACGCTGTTCACCCAAACCCCCACCCTGAACATCCCCAAAAACATACCATTGGGCTTCTGCGCCAGCAGGCTGTACATCTCGTCGCTGCTAAAAGGAAGATTTTTAACACCGGTTTCTGACTTGTCGATGGTGATATTGTTTTTGTGCAGCATGTACTCATCCTCGCCCACCCGGCGTGTAATGTTACATCCGGTGGCAACGAAAACAAAAATCATTGCAACGGCAACTATGCGGCACCTAACTCTTTTCAAAATATGGTCAGTTCTGATGATGCCTGCAAAAGTAGCATCTTGTGCGTTTACTTCCGGTTTTAAGAGACGATCAAACAAATTTTTAATAATGATAATACGGAAGGCCGGGCACTCTTTCCCGTTTACCCTGCTTGCAGCGCCCTGCGCCACGCGCCACGCGCCAAATGAGAAATCCTTTGGTTACACCGGATAATAATTTCCATCGCAGACGAGCAAACGGATACGATAACGATAAAATTAAAACAAAAAGGGTTTAGCTTTTTGACAGGACGGTGCAAATTTGATGGAAATTTATTTTGTTTTTTTCAACAAAAAAGAAGAAGGAAACCCAACCCGCTTTGGAGCACATTTGCAGACCCACACAGCCTGTCCTGGTCTTTCGGGAAGCTGACACTCAAAACCAAAGCTTGCAAAAGAGCTGCAACCGACCGAAGGAAGCTAATGAGCACCTTTGAAAATTAAAAAAATGGGCGCATAATTTTGCTTTCGCACCTGCACTAAATTGTTACTTTTGAGCTTTAAACTGAAATGGATTGGAAATTAAAATATGGCAATTAAGAAATCAGAATTATACAGCTCAATTTGGGCAAGTTGCGACGAGCTAAGGGGCGGAATGGATGCCAGCCAGTACAAGGATTATGTATTGACTTTGTTGTTTGTAAAATACGTTTCTGACAAGTACGAGAACGACCCCGACGGATTGCTTGAAATTCCCGAAGATGGAAGTTTCAAAGACATGATGGCGCTGAAACACAACAAAGAAATTGGCGACAAGATGAACACCATCATCGGGGCATTGGCAAAAGCCAACGACCTTGTAGGGGTTATTGATGTAGCTGATTTTAATGATGATGAGAAACTCGGCAAAGGGCAGGAAATGGTTGACCGACTTACCAGATTGATTGCCATTTTTGAAAAACCTGCGCTTGATTTTAGTAAAAACCGTGCCAGTGGCGATGATATTCTGGGCGATGCCTTTGAATACCTGATGAAAAACTTTGCTACCGAAAGTGGCAAAAGCAAAGGACAATTCTATACACCCAGCGAGGTAAGCCGGGTGTTGGCAAAAGTTTTGGGAATTACTGATCCTAAAAACTCAACAACCTTTTATGACCCCACCTGTGGTTCAGGTTCACTGCTCCTGAAAGTGATTGACGAAGCTGATGGCAAAGGTTCTATTTACGGACAGGAAAAAGATGTGGCAACCGCAGCATTGGCCCGTATGAATATGATTTTGCACGGTATTGAAGGTCACGAAATCCACCGCGGGCAAAGTACCCTTTCCGACCCGTTTTTCAAAGACAAAAATGGTTACCTCCGTACTTTCGATTATGTGGTAGCCAATCCTCCTTTTTCATCAAAAAACTGGGTGAATGGTTTCGACCCGCAAAACGATCTTTACGGACGCTTTGAAAAAGACGAAGAAGAAAGTGCAAAAACAGGCAAAACCATTTACAAAACACCGCCCGAAAAAAATGGCGATTATGCTTTTTTACTCCACATTCTCAAATCATTGAAAAGCACAGGAAAAGGGGCTTGTATTTTGCCTCATGGTGTTTTGTTTCGCGGAAATGCCGAAGCCGAAATCCGTAAAAGCCTCATTCAGCGCGGATACATAAAAGGTATTATTGGCTTACCTGCCAACTTGTTTTTTGGCACGGGAATTCCTGCCTGTGTGATTGTGCTCGATAAGGAAGGAGCCAATGAACGCAAACATATTTTCATGATTGATGCCAGCAAAGGCTTCATAAAAGACGGCAACAAAAACCGTTTGCGTGAGCAGGACATTCATAAAATTGTGGATGTTTTTACCAAACAAACCGATACTCCAAAATACAGCCGCTGGGTAAGTGTTGATGAAATAAGCGACCCAAAAAACGATTACAACCTAAATATTCCCCGCTATATCGACAGCCAGGAAGCTGAAGACATACAGGATATTGAAGCACATTTGTTGGGCGGAATACCAAATGCTGATATTGATGCTTTACATGAATACTGGGAAGTGTATCCTTCGCTGAAAGCTGAACTTTTTAGTGCAAGTGAGCGCCATAATTACAGCGATTTAAAAATCGATAAAGAAGTGGTAAAACAAACCATTTTCAACCACCCCGAATTCACCACTTTCTCAAAAGAAATGGACGATGTGTTTGAAACATGGAAAACAAAAAACACCCAGATTCTGAAAGCCCTTGAAAAAGACTTGAAGCCAAAAGAAGTTATTTACCGCATTTCGGAAGACATTCTGTCAACATACACAGGTAAAGCCCTGATGGACAAATACGACGTGTACCAGCACCTGATGGATTACTGGAACGAAGTAATGCAGGATGATTGCTATTACATTGCAATGGAAGGCTGGAAAGCCGAACTGACCATTACAAAACAAACCAAAACCGTAACCGAATGGGATTGCGACCTGGTGCCAAAAGCCCTGGTAATTGACCGCTATTTCTTAGCCGAAAAACAAGCCATTGAAAAACTCGAAGCCGACAGGGAAGCCATTGCTGTTCGAATTACCGAACTGGAAGAAGAACACAATGTTGAAGATGGTTTTTTTGCTGAACTCGACAAGGCAAACAAAGTAAATGTTCAAAAACGACTGAAAGAACTATTGGGTGCAAAACCAACACAAAAAAAACAAACCCTCACTATAGCAGCCGATCCTGATTTTGCTTATGGTGAGCAAGCTATTCTGGAACTGTACCTGAACCTGGTGGATAAGCAATCAGCCCATACCAAAAAAATTAAAAAAGCCCTCGCCGAACTCGATAAAAAGGTAATTGAACGCTACCTTACCCTAACCGAGGAAGAAATAAAAAAATTGGTAGTGGACGATAAATGGATGACTGTATTGGAACGGGATGTAAAAACCGAAATGGAACGCATTAGCCAACGTCTTACGCAGCGCATAAAAGAACTGGCTGAACGCTATGAAACAACACTGCCAAAACAATCCGAGGAACTGAAAAAGATGGAAGAACGGGTTAATGGGCATTTGAAAAAAATGGGGTTTGTATGGAACTAGGTAAATTAAATAACAACTTATACTCCGACATTTGTAAGCTTATAGATGAAGCCAGAACCTTTGTTGCAAACACGGCAAACAAATCAATGACTTTGTTGTACTGGAAAATCGGCGAACGAATTAATACTGATTTGCTTGATGGTAAGCGTGCCCAATACGGAAAGCAAATAGTGTCGCACTTAGCGACACAATTACAGTTGAACTATGGAAAACGAGGTTTTGAAGAACGAAATATTCGTAGAATGATACAGTTTACTGTTCTTTTTCCTGACTTTCAAATTGTGTCGCAGGCTGCGACCAAATTAAGTTGGTCGCATTTTATTGAGCTTTTATCTCTGAAAGAAGCATTAAAGAGAGAATTTTACCTCACCATGGCCTTAAGCGAGTCATGGGGCCGAGATACCCTCAGAAATAAAATTGAAGGCATGCTGTACGAGCGCACGCTCATTAGTGGAAAACCCAACGAACTCATTAAATCAGAACTTGCTAATATGCGAAAAGGCGAATCTATATCTGCAGATTTAATATTTAAAAGCCCCTATTTCCTCGACTTTACCGGATTAAAAGGAATGTACAGCGAAAAAAGCCTCGAAGACAGCCTGATTATTAGCATCGAACAGTTTATTATGGAATTGGGCGTTGGTTTCTCTTTTGTGGAACGACAAAAACGCATGATTATAGATGGCGAAGATTTTTACCTCGACCTGCTATTTTACCACCGCAAACTCAAACGCTTAATTGCAATTGAGTTAAAGCTGGGCAAGTTTAAAGCCGCTTACAAAGGCCAAATGGAACTTTACCTGCGATGGCTCGATAAACACGAAAAACAAACAGGCGAAGAAACACCCCTTGGCCTTATTCTCTGTAC
>JAAYIU010000132.1 GCA_012523265.1 Bacteroidales bacterium
CTCAGCAGTGCGCTCTTTTACAAGCATCTCAAGATTGCTGTTTAGTTGATTGATGTGCAGCCGGGTAAGGTATTCGTTGCGGGTAATAATTTCGAGATAGTAGGCGCCGTAAAGGCTAAGGAAGCTGCTGCCAACGATAAAAAACAGGCTATTTACAAATGTCTGGTTAAGATCGATGGGAGAATTGCCGGCAACAGGATGAATACAAAAAACAAACAGCAGCACATAGGTTCCTATTACAAACAGGTTGAGCAGTGCCGAATGTACAAAACGTAAGCGCAGATAAAAGGTAACGATGGCCGAGGTGAGGATGAGGCCAGGATAGAAAAAGCTAAAGTCATAGCCGTTTTGATTTAGCAAACGCAGCTTCCAAAGTATTCCCAAGGCGGCTACAATGCCAAAGAGCAAGAGGAAACATTGCATGTATCGGGCAAAAAATCGTGTAAACGAAAGGCAAAATATCACCGCAAAGATGCTGGTTACCAACAGCCTGTTGACCAGAAGCCGGGGTTCTAACTCCGGAAAAACATTGATGTCGATAAAATAAAATATGAAGTAAATGAAGATGGCGATTAAGATTCCAAAGCGCACCTGCCGTTGGAATCGCTTGAAGTAATCGAAGATGAACAGCCGCTCTTCTTCGCGATCTTCGAATCCATACAAGACATCCCGCAGGCTTACTTTCATAGCTGATCGAGTCATTTTTCTTTCTCCGCATCCTCAAACTTCGCAGGATAGGGAGAAATCCTAATTTGTAATGCACTAAAAATAATCAGCCCAAAAATAGTAAATTACTTGCTCGGTCAGCCACATCGCGGATAATAAAGGCGATCTTCACAAAAATAATCCTTGCAAAGGCACAATCGTTAGGGGGAATTTGTTCTGAAAATTTGTCCAAAACGAAAAAACCCGGACACTGCTGTCCGGGTTTCGGGTGGTGGTGCCACCTGGAATTGAACCAGGGACACACGGATTTTCAGTCCGTTGCTCTACCAACTGAGCTATGGCACCTTGTTTTTTGGCGCTGCAAATGTAACTATGTTTTTTGTTCTGGAAAGAAAATTTTTTCTTTTAATGCAAATTTAAACCCAGTATAAATTAACTTTGCCCCCACAGAAAGGATACTGCATGGAAAAACTTCAACGACAACTCACTGCCTCAGAGCCTGCTGCCGCTCCCCGGCTGGTCATCGATTTTGGGAATACCCTCACCAAAACGGCTGTTTATAGCGGTGATGACGAAATTTTCTTCAGCAGCACGCCGCATCTCACCATCGACCAACTGGAAAAGGTACGGCAAGCGCATGCTCCGGTTTACGCCATTGCAGCAGGTGTTGTGGATATGCCCGACGCAGCGCGGCAGTATCTCATCCAAAATTTCCACTTTACCGAATTTACACATCTCACCGCCATTCCCATCCAAAACCTTTACAAAACGCCTGAAACTTTAGGCCTCGACAGGCTGGCGGTGGCGGTGTACGCGGGCGTTGTTTTCGCGGGCACGCCGTGCCTGGTGATAGACGCCGGCACATGCGTTACCTGGGATTTTGTGGATGCCGATAGCTGCTACCGGGGCGGCGGCATCACGCCGGGGCTGACGATGCGCTACCGCGCCTTGCATACTTTTACAGAAAGGCTGCCGTTAGTAACTGATCAAAATTTTGAAGGCCTCGCCGGCACTACCACACAGGAATCGATACAGGCAGGAGTTGCCCTGGGAATAGTTGCCGAAATGGAGGGCATCATCCAACGTTTTGTATTTGACCATCCAAATCTTAAAGTATTGATAACCGGTGGTGATCGTAATTTTTTTGCTAAGAAATTAAAAAGTAACATCTTTGCAATCCCAAATTTGGTGCTAAGAGGGTTGAATATAATTTTAGATTTTAATGTTAACAAACAACAAGAAGGTAATTAAGCATTTCTTCCTTTTCATTCTGTTGGTTCTGATGGCGAGCGGCGTTAGTGCTCAAATTGCGGTCAATTCACCCTACTCACGTTTTGGCATCGGCGACCTTTCCAGCCGCAAAGACGCCTATCTTTTTTCGATGGGTGGCATCGCGATGGCTGTGAACAGCAACCGCCACATCAATCCTTACAACCCTGCAGCCAACCACGCTTTCGATTCGCTTTCGTTTATCTTCTCCGGCGGCATCGTTGCCAGCACCGGCAATCTGAAAACTGACGAACTCACCGGACGCACCAACTACGCCACCCTGGGCTATCTGCTTTTTGGCTTTCCCGTTACCCACTGGCTCAAAACCTCCATCGGGCTAACTCCATACAGCAACATCGGCTACAATATCACCGCCAACGAAATAATTAGCGAGGTGGGCAGCACCGACTTCAAATATTCAGGCTCCGGCGGCCTCAACGAGTTTTACGCCAACGCCTCGGTGGAGCTGGTCGAAGATTTGGCTATCGGCGCTAAGCTTTCGTACCTCTTCGGAAAAGGGGACCTCACACGCACCATCTTCTTTCCCGATTCTGTGGGGCTGCTCAACACACGCGTGGACAACTACATAGAGGTAGGCGACCTGATTTTTGAATTGGGATTGCAATACCACCGCAAGGTCACCGACAAACTCACCCTGGGCTTTGGAGCCGTGTATGCGCCGCAACAAAAAGTTTATGCCACCGAAAACTATCTGGTTCGCTCCTTTTTTCCGACCAACCTCGGCATAGAAGCTTTTCGCGACACCATCGTAAGCCGGCTCGAAAACGAAGGTACCATCACATTGCCCGACAAATACGGCTTTGGTTTTACTTTGCGCAGCAGCGACCAATGGATGGTGGGCGCCGATTACCAATGGCAAAACTGGAGCAACTACAAAGCTTTCGAGCGCAACGACTCGCTGCAAAACACGATGCAGATTTCATTGGGCGGAGAGTTTTCGCCCTCGCCAAATTTGATGGCAAGCTACTGGAGACGCGTGAAATACCGCGTTGGCTTCAGATACAACAAAACCTACCTCGACCTGCGCGACACCCGGATTAATGAATTTGGTATAAGTTTTGGTTTGGGACTGCCCATTCCACGATCTTACTCAACGATGAATCTGGGATTTGAAATAGGAAGAAAAGGAACCACTGCTTCGGGGCTAATTCAAAATAACTTTTACAGAATCACCGTTGGGATTTCAGTTTGGGAGCGTTGGTTTGTTAAAAATAAATACAATTAAAAAGGAAAATAAATTTTTTAACTTTGGTTTCAAAAAAAGCAAAAATGAAAACAACAGCTAAAACAGTATTACTGGGATTGATAGCTCTGATATTTTCAGGGAGCATGGCCACTGCGGGCAACACTTTCGACAGCCCGCCAACAGCGCCACAGGATGTAGAGAAATTTGGTGAAGACAGCCTGACGTGTCTGCGCAACCTGTCGCTTTACCGCGAATTTTACAAACAGTGGAAAGCAAGCAACTACACCAGTCCTGCGGTAAAAGACGCTATAGGCCCCTGGCGGTGGGTGTATAAAAACTGCCCACAGGCCTCTCAAAATGCATACCTCGACGGACTGAACATGATGGAGCATTTTATGAAAAATGCCAAAACCGAAGAAGCCAAACTTCGATACGTCGATACGATGATGATGATCTACGACCAGCGCATCAAGTATTTTGGACGCGAAGGCTACGTGCTGGGGCGCAAAGGCTCCGACCTGATGAAGTATGCCCCCCAGGAGTACGAGAAAGCTTATCATATCTTTAAAAAATCCATCGACCTGCGTGGTAACAAATCAGAATCGTTTGTGCTGGTGTATTATTTCCGCTCCATCCTGAGCATGGTCGGCGACAACAAACTCGACAAAGCTGTGATAATAGATACCTACGACCAGCTCAGCAACATCATCGACCACAACATAAAAGAGAGCCAAAACGACCCCAACTCTTTATCGGCCTGGGAAAACGTGAAAGGAAACATAGAGCTTTCATTTGAACCCTATGCCACCTGCGACGACCTGATTGGCATCTATCAGAAAAAATTTGATGAAACCCCGGACGATATAGAGACGCTGAAAAAAATTACCAGCATGCTCGACAAGAAAAGCTGCACCGACAACGAATTGTTTTTTAATGCATCCATAAAACTCAACGAGCTGGAGCCATCGCCCAACTCGAGCTACCTTATTGCTAAGATGCTTATTAAAAAAGAAAAATTCGACGAAGCCATCCCGCATCTCGAAGAGGCGCTCAAAGTGGACGATGACAATACAAAAGCCGATGTCTTTATACTGCTCTCGAGTGTTTACCGCCACAACAGAAGCTACACCAAAGCGCGCTCCTATGCCTACAATGCTTTGGATTTGCGCCCCGACGAAGGCAACGCCTATCTGCTCATCGGCGACATGTATGCTTCCAGCGCTGCTGATTGCGGCGACAACGACCTAACAAAAAAAGTAGCTTACTGGGCTGCAGTGGATAAATACAGACAAGCTAAAAATATTGATCCCGACGTGACCGACATTGCCAATAACCGCATCGCTATTTATTCCGCTCAATTTCCATCAAAGGAAACCATCTTTTTCTATGACCTCAACGAAGGCGACGAATACACCGTAGGATGCTGGATTAACGAGCGCACAACCGTAAGAGCAGTGAAATAATACAAAAGTCCAATTTGACTTCTACAAAACATTATTTGCGTATAGCCGGCAAAAGCATTGTTGTGATACTAATCGCAGCAATGCTTTTTGCTTGTAAAAACGACATGAAGACCATCGACATGCTCACCCTGGCCGAAGACCGTCCCGACGAAACTGCACGCGAGGTGGAGATGACTTACAGCGATTCCGGGCGCATTATGATACGACTGATTTCGCCGGCACTGAATCATTATCTTGGCGACGAGCCGTATCTGGAATTCCCCGAGGGGCTGCGTCTGCTGTTTTACGACTCTGCCATGCGCGTTCAGTCGGAGCTTACAGCCAACTACGGCATCAATTGGGAGAACAAGAAAATGATGGAAGTGAAAGATGACGTAGTAATCCAAAACTATAAAACGCAGGAGACACTCAACACAGAGCATGTGGTGTGGGATCAGCAGACAAAAAAAATCTACTCAGATGTTTTTGTAAAACGAACCACTCCCGACGGGGTGTTGTATGGCAAAGGTTTCGATGCCGATGAATCGCTGCGCAACTGGAAGCTACGCGATGTAAGTGGTGAATTTATGTATGAAGAGGAACCCGCCCAGGATGATAGCACATAATAACCTGTTCGGGACATTAATTATCTTTGCACCACAAAATCATTAACTGATGAGTACGCTGCCGATTATTATTATCACACTTATTTTTTCCGCTTTCTTTTCGGGGATGGAGATTGCTTTCGTAAGCTCCAACCGGCTGAAGATAGAAGTTGATAAAAACAAAGGGCACTTTTCCGCGCGCATCATTTCTCATTTTACCAGGATGCCGTCGCGATTTATCGGCGCGCTGCTGCTGGGCAACAACGTGGCGCTGGTGATTTACGGCATTGCCATGGCACGCATTCTCGAGCCTGCCCTTCAGAATCTCATCCCCGGGTATGTGATGAGTGAAACGCTTATGCTCATAGTGCAAACGCTCCTGGCAACCTTCCTGGTGCTGGTGGTGGCGGAGTTTACGCCCAAGGTGCTTTTCAGGCTCAACCCCAACAAAATTTTAAATGTCTTCGCACTCCCGGCCGTGGTGTTTTATTATCTTTTTTATCCACTCATTTACATCTACATTGGCTTTTCAGAATGGGTTCTCAGAAATTTTATAAAAATAAAATTCTCGCGTGAGAATTTGATTTTCAGTGTTGTCGACCTCGACAATTACCTCAAAGAATTTTCGCCCGACTACACGCGACAGGAAGACGTGCAGCAGGAGATTCAGATGTTTCAGAATGCCATCGAATTTCGCAACATCAAATTGCGCGAGTGCATGATACCACGCACCGAAATAGTGGCACTCGATAAGAATGATACCATCGACAATCTGCGGCAAGCTTTCATCACTTCAGGACATAGCAAGATCCCGGTCTATCAGCAATCCATCGACGACATCATTGGCTACGTGCACTCCGCCGACATGTTTAAAAACCCGCAGAGCATCCAGAGCATCCTGCGGCCTATCATCGTGGCACCCGAAACCATGCCCGCCAACGTGGTGCTTTCGATGTTTATTCAGCAGAGCAAGAGCATTGCAGTGGTGGTGGATGAATTTGGCGGCACTTCGGGCATTATCACCATGGAAGATGTGATAGAGGAGATTTTTGGAGAGATCGACGACGAATTTGATGTGGAAGACCTCACAGAAAAGAAAATCAGCGACAACGAGTATATTTTTTCGGCGCGGCTGGAGATTGATTATCTCAACGAAAAATACCAGCTCGACCTGCCCGAAAGCGAAGACTACGAAACCCTGGCAGGGCTTATCATCAGCCATCACCAAAGCATTCCAGCACTTGACGATGAAATTCAGTTTGCTCCTTTCACCTTTATCATCCTCGAAGCCACCGAAGCACGCATAGAAAAAGTAAAACTTATCATTAGCAATTAGGGGAGTAATTGATGGTAATTGGTAGTAATTTGTTGTAATTGGTGGTAATTTGTTGTAATTGATGGTAATTGGTAGTAATTTGTTGTAATTGGTAGTAATTGGTAGTAATTGGTTGTAATTTGTTGTAATTGATGGTAATTGGTAGTAATTGATGGTAATTGGTAGTAATTTGTTGTAAGGGAGGGTGATTTATTGTGGATTTGAAATACCGTCTTCAATTAATTCACTTTCAACGGTTTTCCCACCCTTCATTTGCTGTATCGATTGGTAAAGCTGTCGGCATTTGCTTTAGAACTCAACAAATGAACTGTTTCCAAAATTGAATTGTATTCCTCCAAAGAATTCATAACGTTTCCTCTCCCTGGTTTCCTTTTAATAATAAAATTTCATGGTTGTTTTCAACCTTGCCGGGGAATTTTTTCAATCCGGTTCTGAACTCTGTAAATCATAGCATTCGCTTTTTTAGGTAATTATTTAAACTATTAAAGTGGGTACTTTTTATGGTTTTACAACTTTAACCGACAACAAAGAAGCCGGAAACATCAACATTAAAAAAGAAACCTTCCAACTTTGCGGTTAACGCTTCCCATATCATTATGTTACATGATGCGGGTTTGCTACATTTTTATGGCTTTAAGCCAAAAAAAACTTTCCTGTCTCATTATCTTATGTATTTTTGCACCCACTTTAAAAAAAATTGCATAAAAATGGCAGCAATAGGACAAATCAGAAAACATTCAGGATTACTTATCGTAATAATCGGGGTAGCTTTAGCAGCTTTTGTGCTCGGGGATTTCCTGAAGCCAAGAAACACAAATCCACGTCTTTACGTTGGCGAGGTAGCCGGTGAAGAGATTTCGAGCGAGGCTTTCAGCATGCGCGTGGAAGAACGCACACAGGCCACCAAAAATCAACGGCAGAGCGAAAACCTCTCACAAGACGATCTCTTTCAGATAAGGCAGGCTGTATGGAACGAAATGGTGAACGAAATACTTCTTACCCGCCAATACGAAAAGCTGGGATTAGCAGTAACTTCCGATGAACTGACCGACCAGATCGTGGGTGAGGAGCCACACCAATATGTAAAGCAATCCTTTACCGATCCCAACTCGGGCAACTTCGACCCGTCGGTAGTAGTCAACTTTCTTCAGAACCTCGACAGAGCCGACCCGGAGATGCGCAAGCGCTATCTCAGCCTCGAGGCAATGATAAAAGACGCCCTCAGAAAAACCAAATACCAAAATCTGCTTACCAAAGCCTGGTTTATGCCCACGGCATTTGCCAAACTCGACTACGAGCGCATCAACAGCACCGCCAATATTGTGTACACAGCCACCATGCTCAGCACAATAGCTGATACAGCCGTGACGGTCACCGACCAGGATTTGAAAAAATATTATGACGACAATAAAGCGCAATACAAGCAGGAAGCAAGTCGCACCATCGATTATGTGGTGTTTCCGGTGCAACCCTCGTCAGATGATCGCAAAGAAATCGCTGCGCAGGTCAACGAACTTTACGCCGAATTTATAAACATAAAAGACGATGCTACTTTCGTAAATTCTTCAAGCGACACACGCATCGACACCACCTACAAAAAAGAATCGGAATTGCCGGCACGCGTAGCATCCCAGCTCATGGAAGCAGAAATCGGCACCGTGGTAGGCCCTTACATCGAAAGCGACGTTTATTACATGTCCAAAGTACTCGATCGCGCCGAGCGTTCCGACTCGCTCAAAATTAGTCAGATCTTGATAAGCTATGCCACCGCTCCCGCCGCTGCCGGCATCAGCGAGCGCACCGCAAAACGTGCCCGCACACTCGTCGACAGCCTTAACAATGTACTGCAGAAAAACCCCGGCAAGTTTGAGGAAATTGCCGTTCAATTTTCTGACTATCCTTCGGCAGCCGATGATAAAGGCGACCTGGGTTGGGTTATTGATGGCAACGCCGGCATGTCGAATTTTTATAACAAAGGCAAAAATATGAAGGTGAACGAAGTGGCCGAACTGGAAACCGCTCTCGGTTACCATCTGGTGAAGCTCACCGACAAAACCAATCCGCTGATGAAGGTAAAAATTGCTACGCTTACGCGCAATATCGTCCCCAGCGATCTTACTTACCAGCAGGCTTACATGAAAGCCAACACCTTTGCCGGCGAAAACAACACCCGCACTAAATTCGATACCGCTGTTGTGAGCCAGGGACTGAACAAACGCACCGCCGAGCGCCTCAACGAAAGCTCCAACCGCATCGCAGGTGTTGAGAATGCCCGTCAACTGGTACGCTGGGCCTTTGAGGAAAAGAGGCCAATCGACGCCGTTTCCAACGTATTTGAAGACGACGACCAATTTATCGTGGCAACACTCACCAATATCCGCGAAAAAGGCTTCACACCACTGGAGGAGGTAAAAGAACAAATTCGGCCGCTGGTTGTCAACCAGAAAAAAGCTGACCTGATTGCCAAACGCATCAGCGATCTCAACGCACAAAGCATTGAGCAAATCGCCGAAAGCATGAATCAAAATGTGGACTCTGTTGCCGTAAGTTACGCTTCACGAAACCTCCCGGGTTTTGGCAGCGAATACGAACTGATCGGAACCATCTTTACGCTGGAACCCGGCAAAGTTTCTGAACCCATCAAAGGCAACAACGCAGTGTTTGTGGTAAAAGTGACCGATGTAACGCAAGCTACTCCCACCGAAGATTACTCAGCTACCGCCGGCATGCTTGAGCGTCGGTTTACCTCACGCGTGCCCAACAGCTACATGAACGTGCTGAAAGAGGATGTGAAAATAAATGATAACCGCCTGATGATTTATTAGCGGTTACCTGCATCAAGACATAAAAAAAGGGCTTCCCAAAAACGGAAGCCCTTTTTTATTTCGCCCTCTGTTTGGCCGAGGATGAGCCTCGGCCATATTATCTTTACAGGCTTTGCCCCTGTTTAAAAAAAAATTTTCGGTGCGCTGCACCTACTCATTTCGTGGACATGTCTTTCTACAAAATATCAGCGATAAATTGAAGGCTGTTTTTTCTACTCCACCGTCACTGATTTGGCCAGGTTGCGTGGCTGGTCTATTTCGCAATCGCGCATATCGGCAATGTAATAAGAGAGCAACTGCAGCGGGATAACCGCCAGCAGCGGCGAGAAAATTTCGTCGGTTTCAGGGATTTCAAAAGTGTAGTCGGCGAGTTTAGACACCGTTTTGTCGCCTTTGGAAACCACGGCAATCACTTTTCCTTTGCGTGCTTTTATTTCCTGTATGTTCGACACCACTTTGTCGTAGATGGATGAGGTGGGCGTTATTACCACTACAGGCATCTTTTTGTCGATAAGTGCGATGGGGCCATGTTTCATCTCAGCAGCGGGATAACCCTCGGCATGGATGTAAGAAATCTCTTTGAGCTTCAAAGCACCTTCAAGGGCTACCGGGAAGTTGTAGCCACGTCCCAGATAGAGGAAGTTGCGGGCATAGGTAAAAATCTTGGAGACCTCTTCCACCTGGGCGCTTAATTTTAGCGTTTCTTCCACTTTTTGTGGGATTTTATTTAGCTCGATGAGCAATTCCGTAAAACGGCTCTCAGAAATAAGGCCTTTGCGGCGGCCAAGATAGAGTGCCATCAGCGCCAGCACCGTTACCTGCGAGGTGAAAGCTTTAGTAGAAGCTACGCCAATTTCAGGGCCGGCGTGGGTATAGGAACCTGCGTCGGCTTCGCGGGCTATCGACGAGCCTACCACGTTGCAAATGCTATAGATAAAAGCTCCGCTTTGTTTGGCCAGGCGAATGGCTGCCAGCGTGTCGGCGGTTTCGCCCGACTGGCTCACGGCAATCACCACATCGGTTTTGTTGATGATGGGATTGCGATAGCGAAACTCGGAAGCATATTCTACCTCTACGGGAATGCGTGCCAGCTCTTCGAAGAGATATTCGCCCACGAGCGAGGCATGCCACGAGGTGCCTGCCGCCAAAAAGATGATGCGCCCGGCTTGCAGAAAGCGCTCCTGAAAGTCGATCATGCCGGCCATCGAAATGGTATCCATGTCCACATTTACACGTCCGCGGATACTGTCGCGGATGGATTTGGGCTGCTCGAAAATCTCTTTAAGCATAAAGTGTTTGTAGCCACCTTTTTCGAGTGCAGTCAAATCCATCTCCAGTTGCTGCACAAAAGGTGTCTTCTCTTGATTTTTGATGGTTTTGATATGCAGTTTTTCGCCCAGCTTCATGATGGCAATTTCTTCTTCTTCCACATACACCACATCACGCGTAAACTCAACGATTGGCGAGGCGTCGCTGGCCAGATAAAATTCATCTTTGCCAATGCCTACCACCAGCGGGCTTCCTTTGCGTGCAGCGATAAGTTGGTCGGGATGGTTTTTGGAGATTACCACAATAGCATAAGCACCTATCACCTGACTGAGGGCCAACTGTATGGCCGTTACCAACTCCACTTTTTCCTCTTTACAGATGTATTCGATAAGCTGTATCAAAACTTCAGTGTCGGTATTGCTGCGAAAATGATAGCCGGCTTTTTGCAATTCTTCTTTGAGTACATCATAATTTTCGATGATGCCATTGTGAATGATGGCAAGCTCTTCTGATTCGGAGAAGTGCGGATGGGCATTCTCATTGTTGGGTTCGCCATGTGTGGCCCACCGTGTATGTGCTATGCCTATTTGTCCGTTGATGTTTTTTTGTTTTACGAAATCTTCAAGCTCCGATACCTTGCCTTTGGTTTTATACAAATTGATGTTACCATTGAGCAAGGCTATGCCCGCACTGTCGTAGCCGCGATATTCCAGCCGCTTCAGTCCGTTGATGAGGATGGGGTAAGCCTCTTTTTTTCCTACGTATCCTACTATTCCACACATAATTGATTGGGGGTTTTCGTATTATTAATTAAGCCGGGTAAAAATAAGTTCCAGTTTAAGTCGCTGCGGGTTCTCCGCATTTGGCGAAGGCTCGAAGCCATTGAGCACCACTCGGTTTGGCAAGATGCTGCCGGAGCTGGCACCCAGATAAAAGCGCGTGGCCAGGGTATCCTGAGTAAGTATTTTCTGCAATTGCTGGGTTATTCTGAACGAAAACTGATCGGTGCTGCGGTTGTAGCTTCCGCCATAATATTCGGCACCTTCTGTCTGGTCTTCGAGCAGCCGATACGTACCATCTTTGGTTACGTTGTAAAGCAGGTATTCGGCTGGTTCCATAAATGGCGAAACAGCTACCGGGTTGGTAAATGTGAGCTTTGCCTCATTCAGTGCCAGGTTGCCGTCGCGTGTGAGATTGCGGATGTAGGGAAATTCAAATATCACGGCAGTGCCCCCCATGGCTTGCACAAATAGTTGTTGCTGCCCCAGTGCGGTGTCGCCGTTGAGCTGACCCTGCAACTCAGCAGCAGCAAACTGGTAGTTGTGGGTAAAGTTCATAAAGCGCGCGCTCACACTGGTTATCGGGAAGTGATAGCGCAGCGAATCTTCGTCAGCATTTCGATAATAAAGCGTCATGCGTGAAGTTGTAGCGCCGACATTAAAAAATAAAATGGCACCACCTTGTGTCACTGCCTGGGGTTGGATGTAGAATCCTTTAAAAAACTGAAGAAATTTCTCTAACGACGAAATATCATCAGGGGCAGCGTCTCTGAACTTCTGCACAAAGGTGTCGTCCATTTTTATGCGGAGCTTAGCCTGACTTTTCACACCATCGGCAAAGATGCTGTCGGTGGGATGCGGAACAAAAGTCGTGGTTGCTATTTCTCCACTTTTGAGTGCTATCTGTGAAGTGCTGTAATAAATGCTGTCGGTATAAATCGGCTGGTCAAGCTCATACAAATTCCAGGTTTGTGCAGTAGTGGTATCGCCGTAGGCGCGCATGATTGTATTGCTACCCATGGCCACAGTGGTATAATCCATCGAAAACACCATCGAATCGAGTACCGGCGAAGGTCCCAACTCAACGGCGGTGCTCTCCAGACGCAACTGCATTGCCACGGCAGAAGTGCTGGTACCAAACACCGGATCGTAGTAGCTGCCCAGCATGGTGCGAGAAGTCTTGTCGGTACGCACCGAATCAACGCGAATGGTATGCGCCAGCACGGTGACGGTATCGGTATAAAAAATGTTGAGCTTGTCGGCTTCAGGTTGCAGGTCGACACCTATTTTGTCGGGATCATTTTCACAACCAGATATTAATATTGCAACCACCATGAGTATCGACACGGCCTGCAGGGGGAGTTTTAGCATACGGGATTTTAGTTAAAAAGGTAAAGTGTTGTTTGTATCAATGACCGGCGTCTTTTAAAAGCTCATTATAAAAATCGTTGTAAGCTTCGATGTATGTGTCGCCATCTTGAAATTTCAAAGTTGGTTTGTCGAGCTGCTGTATGTAGGCTTCAAAAATTGGTTCCAGTGTGTCGCTACCCACAATTATCGCATCAGCGTAATCCAAAGCACCTTTTACAATTCCCTCGTAAGTGGCTTTTTTGTAGCTCTTTAGTTCAGAGTCTTTAATTCTGTCGTACTTAAGTTTCTTCAGCATGCTGGTATTCAGCGTTTCATCAAACACATCGTTATAGATAGAATAAACCACTTTGGAGTCAGAAAAAAGCGGGTTGTCTTTAAAGGCAGTTTTGATGTAAAGCGGCAGCAAGCTGGTAAACCATCCATGGCAATGAATGATGTCGGGAGGCCAGCCAAGTTTTTTTACCGTCTCGAGCACCCCGCGGGCAAAGAAAATCATACGCTCATCGTTGTCCTCGAAAAAGACACCATTTTTATCTCTGTAAAGAGCTTTGCGATGAAAATAGTCTTCGTTGTCGATAAAATAAACCTGCATGCGTGCCTGCTGTATCGAAGCTACTTTGATGATGAGCGGGTGGTCGGCGTCTTCGATAATAAGATTCATACCCGAGAGTCGTATCACTTCGTGGAGCTGGTTGCGCCGCTCGTTGATGTTGCCGTAGCGCGGCATGAAAGTCCTTATCTCACGTCCCCGCTCCTGAATGCCTTGCGGAAGATGCCGTCCAATATGACTGATGGGGTTTTCTTTGAGATAGGGAGTAATTTCCTGCATTACGTACAGAACTTTTGCTTTATTCATTGTTGTAGCAATTTTATTATTTCAAACCGCGCAAAGGTACAAATTTTAAGATTAACTATTTTACGATTATCGCTGTTCAGGTGGCTTCAAGTGCCGGCTGAGGCAAATCCCTCTTTTTTTTTAACAAAAACATAACTTACCTCCGCATAGGATATTGTGGGTTACACTCGGAGGATTTCGACTTCAGACAAAAGGAATAGTCACAAACATTTGATTTTTGCTTCGTGGAATTCATTTTTTTAAAAAAAGATCTTTTTTGTGATTTGCAATTTAACTATTGGATTTTATTTGTGCTTTTATCCCATCACAAAGGGATTCGACTTCATTTCGATGCCTATGCTGGTTTCGGGGCCGTGGCCGGGATACACCACAAAATCTTCGGGAAGGGTATAAAGTTTTGTGCGGATGCTCTCCTCCAGCAGGTCGTAATCGCATGTGGGCAGATCGGTGCGGCCAATGCTACCGCGAAAAAGCACATCGCCCGAGAGCACAAAATTGTTGCTGTGGCTAACAAAGCACAGGTGCCCGGCGGCGTGCCCCGGCGTATGCAATACTTCCAGCACAGATTTTCCAAACTTTACCTGGTCGCCCTCCTCGAGAAACCGTTCGGGCATCACCAGCTTTCCGGTTTTCACACCAAACATTTGCGCCTGCTCCGTAGCGTTTTCCAGAAAAGGTACCACATCGGCGTGCGCCTTTGGTTTCAGGCCATATTGCTCCCACACAAAGTTTACCCCCATCACGTGGTCGATGTGCCCGTGCGTAAGGATTTGGGCAACGGGCTTGAGTTGATGCTTTTGGATAAATCCGGACAACGCCTCGCCCTCCTGCTCATCGCTGCAGCCTGCATCTACTATTACTGCCTCTTTGCTCTCGTCGTAAAGCACGTAGGTATTTTCCTGAAAAGGATTAAAAATGAATCGATGGATTTGTAGCTTCATGGTTTCTTTTCTTGTTGAGAATGTCGTTATTTTGTCGCTGTTGGAAATAAAATATTTTGAAATTTACAAAGTTATGATTAATTGCTGCTTGTAACCGATTGGAAACACCAAGACCTATAGATTTGTTCGGTGCTCAAAAATGTGACAACAGCAGGTTAAGCAACGTTTACAGAATGGATCAACGTTTATCACATCATCATCGGTTTTATTTTTTTTGGATAAAGACAGTGTTATCCGTCCTGTTGCTTTTGCCATTGGTGGGCCATGCTCAGTTTTATAATGGCTATCAGATGGAATTTGGCCGCAGCCGAGTGCAATTCGAGGATTTTCTGTGGACCTACTACAAGTTCGACCGTTTCGACACCTATTTTTATCTCAACGGCAAAGAGCTGGCCGAGCATACCGCGCGCTATGGCGGGCAGCAGCTCCGCCATTACGAAGATGAACTCGACACCTATCTGGAAGGAAAAATCCAGTTTATAATTTTTAATAATCTCAACGAATTAAAACAAAGCAACATCGGCCTTACTACCGGAGCTGAATACAATCCCGGCGGCGTGTCGCATATTCTCGACAACAAAGTGGTGCTTTATTTCGACGGCAGCATGGTCGATTTTGAACTGCAGATACGCCAGGGTGTAGTGCATGTGCTTTTGCAAAATGCCATCTTTGGCAGCAACATCGGCAGCCAGGTGATGAATAGTTTTTTACAGAACTTCCCCGAATGGTACACCCGTGGCTTGATAGCTTATCTGGCCGAAGATTGGAACACCGACATCGACAACCGCATCCGCAACGTGGTAAGCTCGGGCAGGTACAAAAAGTTTAACCGTCTGGTAATGGACGAAACGCTGGTGCAGGACGCCGGCCACAGCTTTTGGCATTTTGTGGCACAGCGCTATGGGCATCAGCAAGTCCTGAGCATCATCAACATGACGCGCATCAGCCGCAGCGTCGAAACAGGCTTTCAGTATGTGCTGGGCATTACACTGGAAACGGTGTACGACGAATGGCTGCAATATTATCGGCAGCAAAATGAGGCAGTGGCAGCCACCACCAGCCTGCCCGACAGCGACAACAGAATAAAAGGAAAACGGGTATTAAAACGTAACGACATCAGCCGCAACTATTCGCAGTTGCAGGTAAGCCCCGATGGGATCCTGACGGCGCTGGTTACCAACGAAAGCGGTAAATACAAGGTATGGCTGCATAACCTCGAAACCGGGAAGATCAGGAAACTTTATGTAGATGGTTTTAAACTCGACGAAAAGGTTGACCTGTCGTACCCGTTGCTCGCGTGGCATCCTTCGGGGGCAGTGCTGGCCATGGTGCTCGAAAAAAAAGGCCTGCTGTGGCTTTACCTGTATGATGTGGACGAACGCCAATGGACCAGTAGAAACATCTACGGCTTCGAGAAAATTACTCACCTCACCTATTCGCCCGATGGCCGGTCGCTGCTTTTTTCGGCCGTTCAGAAAGGACAAAACGATTTGTTTCTTTTTACCATCTCCTCATCAACCTACGAGCGCCTGACCTACGACATCTACGATGACCTCGATCCGGCTTTCATCCACGGCGATCGCATCATCTTCAGCTCCAACCGCCCCACCGACACCCTTCAATACGGCCAAAATACACTGCCCGAAGATTTCGACAGCCAGTACGACCTTTTTATTTTCGATTTCCCTACCCGCAACCCGGTATTGCGACGCGTCACCAGCACGCCGCTGGCCGACGAACGCCAGGCCATGCCTTATGCCGACGGGTATTTTGCGTTTTTAAGCAACCAAAATGGCATCAACAACCAATACCTCGGGCGCCTCGACAGTGCTGTTGCTTTTGTGGACACTACCGTACACTACCGCTATTTTACCTCTTCGTTCCCTATTACCAATTACAACCACAACATCACGGGTCATCACATTGCACCGCGCGCCGGATACAAGAAGATGTTTACAAACGAAAAGCTATACAACCAACTTTATCTGGAGCCAATGGTTCTGCCTTCGATGCTGCAACCTGTCGAACTATCATCAACTCCCTACATGCTGGGTTTGCGACAACAAAAACTAAGAGAACCTTATCGGATTGCCCCCATTCCACCGGCATCAGCCGACACTGCTGTCAGGCCGCCGCCACCGCGGACGCCCGTGCAGCGCAAAAGCTTCAGAAATGTGCTGCGCAACGATACTTACTCACGCGATTCGGCAGAAGTAGCGAAACCTGCTGACGAAAAAATCAACATCGAAAATTACCAGCTTAGCCAGCAAGGAATCATAAGCCTCAGCCCCGACACAAAGACTTCGGGCCACGGCGGGCAGGTTGCGGCAAAGGGGAAACCCAAAGATGACTTTACACTTCCCAAACAACTGAATTATTACACCCAATACAGCATCAACCAGTTGGTGACGCAAATAGATTTTTCGTACCTCAGCCAGATGTACCAGCCCTATCCCGGCGCCACCAATAATGCGCTGGACGATGTGTTGCCAGGTCTGAGCATCATACCCGATTATCAAAACCCCGGGCTTAGCCCTACGTTTATGGTTGGCGTTACCGATCTGATGGAAAACTATCGGATTCTGGGCGGAGTGCGTATCGGCCTCGACCTGGTGGACAAAGAGTATTTTTTCAGTTTTGCTAATCTTAAAAAACGCCTCGACAAGGAGTTTGTCTTCCAGCGTCGCTCGCTCGAACAAGCGGTAATAGCAGCCTACGTGACAAGGCAAAAAATCAACGAAGGCTTCCTGATCCTCACCTACCCGCTCAACAAAGTGCTCCGGGTTAGGGGCACCTTTTTGTTTCGCAACGAAAACCTGCTCTTCAGCGGCCCCGACGAGCTGGCTATTCGCTATCCCAACCAAACCAGAAACTGGGGCGGCGCCAAACTGCAACTTATCTACGACGACACCAAAGAGCTGGGCCTTAATTTGCCGGAAGGCACAAGATTTATGGTTTTTGGCGAATACAATCAGCAAATCGAACAGATCAACAAAAGTCTCCTCGTCGTGGGCTTCGACTTTCGCAACTACCTGCGCATCCATCGTCAGATGATTTGGGCCAACCGCCTGGCAGCAAGCAGCAACTTCGGCACCGAACGCCTGCTCTATTACATGGGCGGCACCGACAGTTGGATGCTGCCACGCTTTGCCGACGACACCCGCACCGATCCCGACCAAAACTGGGTGTATCAGGCGCTGGCCACCAACATGCGCGGCTTTAAGCAAAATGCCCGCAACGGCAACACCTTCGTGGTGCTTAACAGTGAATTGCGGCTGCCGCTGTTTCGCTATCTGCTCAACAAGCCGATAAAGTCGGAGTTTATAAAAAACTTCCAGTTGGTAGGATTTGGCGACATTGGCACGGCCTGGAACGGCTGGAATCCTTACGATGCCGACAACGTCCTCTACACACGTTACGTCAATTCGGGGCCGTTGCGCATCAAAGTGCAATACGAAAAAGACCCGCTCATTGCCGGCATCGGCTTTGGCGCGCGCACCAAGCTGCTGGGCTATTTCCTCAAAGGCGACCTGGCCTGGGGCATCGAAGATGGTAAGATAAAACGTGATCCGATTTTTTACCTCTCCATGAGCCTTGATTTTTAATGTAAATTTTATAAAACCATGAATATGTCGACGATCTTAATTTTGATAACCATCGGGCTGGCTGCCGGCATCCTGAGCGGATTTATCGGTCTGGGCGGCGCCATTGTGATAATTCCGGCGCTGGTGCTTTTCCTGGGCATGTCGCAATACATGGCACAGGGCACCAGCCTGGCGGTAATGCTGCCGCCCATTGGCCTGCTGGCGGCATGGAATTACTGGAAAGCCGGTGAGCTAAATCTGAAGTACGCCATGATCATAGCAACAGCGTTTATCATCGGTGGATACATCGGATCGAAATACGCACTCATGGTCTCTGAAAATATGCTGCGAAAGATTTTTGCCGCCGCTTTGTTTTTGGTGGCGGTGAATATGTTTTTTAAAAAGTAAATGGCAGAGTGGCTGTACAACAATCACTTCCCACGCCGTTTAAAAAAAACCATCTTTTTTCCTTATATTTTCCTTTTCTCCCGAGATTTTCCTATTACAAAAATTACAAATGCCAAAGGCGGCAAATCGTACTTTTGTTTTCAACAGAAGCATGTTATTTTATTAATAAACAATAGATTGCGATTTATCAACAACCATTCGTTTAAAACTCATCTTGCCCAAAAGGGTCAAATGATTGTATCTTGCGCCACCTTTTTCGCTCTGCTTAAGACGGAAAAGTGTCGGCTGCAGAAGCTGATTTGTGAAAAGATAAACCTAGAAATTTTAAAGATATAAATCGTCATGGAACAAGACCTTTTTGCACAGATAGAGGAGCTTGAAAGAGAGCAGGAACAGCGAAAGATGGCACAACAATCGGCCATCAGCAAGCCCGCTGTCCCGCAAAGGGATCAGCCCAAAAACCGCGAGGCTCAGTTTCTGCCACCACAGCCAATCGTTTCGCCGCCACGGCTTTCGCCACAGCCCGACCTTAGGCCCGTTTCCCGTAAGGAGGCAATGCAGGCTTCGGTGGATTATTTTGGTGGCGACGAGCTGGCAGCCACCGTCTGGCTGTCGAAGTACGCCCTGAAAGACAGCGACGGCAACATCTACGAACGCACCCCCGACGACATGCACCGCCGCATTGCACGCGAGCTGGCCCGCATCGAACTGAAATACGCCAACCCCGTGGCCGAAGCGGATATCTATGCCACGCTCAAAGATTTTAGATACATCGTCCCACAAGGCAGCCCCATGGCCGGTATCGGTAACAACTTCCAGGTGTCGTCGCTGAGCAACTGTTTTGTGATCGGCAACGGCACCAGAAGCGATTCGTATGGCGGCATCATGAAAATAGACCAGGAGCAGGTGCAGTTGATGAAACGCCGTGGTGGCGTAGGTCACGACCTTTCGCATATTCGCCCTGCCGGCAGCCCCGTAAAAAATTCGGCGCTCACCTCCACCGGCATCGTTCCGTTTATGGAGCGCTACAGCAACTCCACCCGTGAGGTGGCGCAGGATGGCCGCCGCGGCGCGCTGATGCTCACCATCTCGATAAAACACCCCGACAGCGAAGACTTTATCGATGCCAAACTCGAAGCCGGCAAAGTGACCGGCGCCAACGTTTCGGTGAAGATTGATGACGAATTTATGCAGTGCGTCCGCGACAACAAGCCCTATACACAGCAATTTCCGATAGATGCTGACCAACCGACTTACAGCAAAACCATCGACGCCCGCAAGCTGTGGAATAAGATCATCCACAACGCCTGGCGCTCGGCCGAGCCGGGCATTTTGTTTTGGGACACGGTAATCCGCGAATCGGTGCCCGACAGCTATGCCGATCAGGGTTTTACTACAGTTTCCACCAACCCGTGCGGCGAAATACCGCTTTGCCCCTACGATAGCTGCCGGCTGCTGGCCATCAATCTGTATAGCTACGTGGAGCAGCCTTTTACAGAAAATGCAACATTCAACCGCGAACTCTTTGCAAAACACGCCCATGTTGCCCAACGCATGATGGACAACATCATCGATCTGGAGGTAGAAAAAGTGGATGGCATCCTCCACAAAATCGATTCAGATCCGGAAGGCGATGAAGTGAAACGCGTCGAGCGCAAATTGTGGGAGAACATCCGCAAAAAAACGCTGCAGGGACGCCGCACCGGCATCGGCATCACCTCCGAAGGCGATATGCTTGCCGCTCTCAACCTGCGCTATGGCACGCCCGAAGCAACTTCTTTTTCGACAGACATCCACAAGCTGCTGGCTACCGAAGTTTACCGTTCGAGTGTGGCGCTGGCCAAAGACCGTGGCGCTTTTGAAGTTTTTGATTTTGAAAAAGAAAAAAACAACCCTTTTATCCAACGCCTGGGCAACGAAGATGCGCAGATAATTGAGGATATGAAACAGCATGGCCGCCGCAACATAGCTTTGCTCACCATTGCTCCTACCGGCAGCGTGAGCATCTGCACACAAACTACCTCCGGCATCGAGCCGGTATTTATGCCTGCCTACAAGCGCCGCCGCAAAGTAAATCCCAACGACGTGGATGCCAGAATCACTTTCGTGGATGATATCGGCGACTCGTGGGAAGAGTACCAGGTGTTTCATCCCAAGTTTGATGTATGGCTGCGGCAACACGGACACGACCCCAAAGAGGTGCGCACCTACACCGAAACCGAAATAGAAAAACTGGTGAAAAAATCGCCTTATTACAAAGCTACTTCCAACGACATCGATTGGGTAGAAAAGGTGAAAATGCAGGGCGCGGTTCAAAAATGGGTCGATCACTCCATCAGCGTCACCGTTAACCTGCCCGCTGATGCTACTGAAGAGCTTGTGAGCAATGTTTACATGACCGCCTGGGAAAGTGGCTGCAAAGGCATGACCATATACCGCGACGGCTCGCGCAGCGGCGTTTTGGTTTCCAACAAAAAGAAAGACGAAAACGCTTTTAAAGAAACGCAGGCACCACAGCGTCCGCGCAAACTCAAGGCCGACGTGATGTGGTTCCACAACGACGAAGAGCGTTGGGTAGCCGTGGTAGGCCTGCTCGACAACCGCCCGTACGAGATTTTTACGGGCAAAGCCAGAGGATTTTTTGTCCCGGAATGGGTCACCAAAGGATGGGTGATAAAAAACAAAGAAAACAACCAGTCGCGCTACGATTTCCAATTCCTCGACAGCGACGGTTATAAAATTACCATGGAAGGCCTTTCGCGCCAGTTCAACAAGGAATACTGGAACTACGCCAAACTCATCTCGGGCATCCTGCGCCACGGCATGCCGTTGCCTTATGTGGTGGACATCGTCGAAAAACTCGTGCTCGACAACGACGCCATCAACTCCTGGAAAAAAGGCATCGTGCGCTCACTCAAGAAATACATCCCCGACGGCACCGCTGTGAAAAAAGAAGCCTGCCCCGACTGCGGAATGGAAGGAACCCTCGAATACAAAGAGGGCTGCAAAACCTGCAACAGTTGCAACTGGACAGCCTGCTCTTAAGCATCCTTAGTTTTTTTTGGATAACGTTTTTTTTAAAACAATCCTCTGATCAGACCCGCTTCAACTAACATACTCCCCACCCCCGCTGCGTCGGGGGTTTTTTATTATTCAAAATGGCTCTGCTATTATTTATTGTACGTAGCTCCTTCGCGACATGGCAATAACCCTGTCCTTCAGGGCGGGGTCAGATAGCAGCCGGTCGGAAACCGGCGGGCTTTAGCCCGCTATTTTACATCAATATCTTTCCATGACCCTATCATAACGTGTCCTATTAGGGCTAAAGCCCACTGAAATATTTGCCTATTAACCCCGGCCTAAAGGCCGGGGTTAATGATCAAATGGCCGTAAATTTTCATATCAGAACCATTGTTTTTCAAAATCCTCGCTTTCGTTCCAGTTTCAACTATCATACTCCCCAGCCCCGCTACATCGCGTTTTGTTTTATAAAATTGTAAGATGTTAAACAACAAAAAAAGAGCGCCTGGTGAAGCGCTCTTTTTTTAATAAACAAAAACGGTTGCAAAATGAAACTTTAATTTATTCTTCCGAAATCAATATTTTTCACTTTACGGGTAGAGTAGTTAATTTTAAAAGCACCGGCTTTACGCAATTCCTGCTTTACGTCGGTGACGATACCCATGCGGATATTTTGATCCACTTTGAGAGAGGTGGTGATGTAGCGGCGCTCGGCTTCGTCGCGTGCCTGGCGCTCGGCGGTAACCCACGAAGGAATATCTTCCACACGTGCAAAGGCATCGTTGAGTTGGATACGTGGTTTGGTACCAAAGTTTGTCTTTTTGGGTTCGCCAATGTAGATGTAGCTCACCAACGACTTGCGTTCGAGTTTTTCTACTTCGGTGGCCTCGGGAGGAAGCACTTTAACGATAAGCGTTACCTCACGCATCACCGTAGTTACCATAAAGAAGAACAACAACATGAAGATGATGTCGGGAAGCGAGGAGGTGTTGATGGTTTGTACACCCTTTTTCTTCGAGCTTTTAAATCTTGCCATATTAATTCTCTCCTATATCTTCTGGTTCAGCTTCTGAAATCGGCACAGGGATGGCTTTTTGGATGGCTTTGATCTGATCTTCGGAGATGAGTTGACCGTATTTACGGCCAAATTTCTCCATGGCCAGCTCATCGCGAAGCTCGTTGATGGCTGCTGCCAGCTCATTCTGTACCGCTATATACATTTTGTAGGAGGTGCCCCGGTCGTTTTTGAGCGAGATCACCCCTTTCGAAACCCGCACATTGCCAAGCGGCGGAATGTTGCGGAGTGTCATTTCCGGCAGATCCTCACGGTTCTGCGGGTTCGACATAAAGGTTTTGGTACGCTGGCGCAGTTCGCTGATGTTGATGGGTTCGCCATCCACGGCCAATCTGTCGCGGCTGTTTACCAAAACGGTAAAAATGTTACGTTGTCTGATGTCCGGAGGCTTAACGGATGGGTCGAGCGGCGGAGGTAGCTTTCGGCTGATACCGGTATCCACGTCCATGGTGGTAGTCACCAGGAAGAATATCAGCAGCAGGAAAGCGATGTCGGCCATCGATCCGGCGTTAATCTCTTGTGTTGCGCGTCGTGCCATATAGCAAATTCCTTTTTATTTTAATAAGCTGGAGATACCAGCATAAACAATCGATAGTATTGCCAGCCCACCCAGGATGTAAGTCATCCACAGGATGCCGCCAATCAACTTGGACACTGCCGGGGTAATGGCAAATTGCTCATACACTTTCCCATCTACATTACCTTGGGCAATGCCATAGTAGGCAATGGCAAACAACACCGCGAAGCCCACCAGCGCTATGATAGCTGTAAGACCTTTCTTTGGATTGGAGATAAAATTAATAATGGGGAAGATGAGCGTAATGGCAATGGTGAAGATGAGCAGAACGTATGCCCACCATAGGATGGTGTTGGTAAACTCTTCGCCCTGGATGTAGAAGTACACAAACAAGGCGGCAGAAACTACCAACAACGCTGTGAGAAAAATTCTCAGTATTGTTGCTGTTTTATCTTTCATGGTTTCGCCTTTCTGTTATCGGTTTAAAGCTTTGTGTTTGGTAAGGATGTCGATAAAAGAGATGGTGCTGTCTTCCATGCTGTTTACCAGTCCGTCGATTTTGGAGATGATGTAGTTGTAGAAAATTTGCAGGATGATAGCAACGATAAGACCAAACACGGTGGTAAGCAGCGCCACTTTGATACCGCTGGCTACAATGGTTGGCGAGATGTCGCCGGCAGCAGCAATATCGTCAAAGGCCTGGATCATCCCGATAACGGTACCCATAAATCCAAGCATAGGTGCCAGGGCGATGAAAAGCGAAATCCAGGAGATGCCGGATTCGAGGCGTCCCATCAGTACGCTGCCGTAGCTTACGATAGACTTTTCGACGATGTCGATGCCTTCGGTGTAGCGGTCAAGCCCCTGATAGAAAATACTGGCCACCGGGCCACGGGTATTTTTACAAACTTCTTTGGCTTTTTCTACGCCGCCGGTTTCCAGTGCCGACTCAACTTTGTTGAGCAGCTTGGTAGTGTTGGTGGTAGAAAGGTTCAGGTAGATGATCCTTTCGATAGACAGCGCCAGACCAAAGATCAGGGTGAGCAAAACGACACCCATGAAAGCCCAGTTACCTTCGATAAATTTCTCTTTGAGCGCTTGTTGAAAGTCTTTCGCCTCAGCGGGTTCGGCCGTCAAGGTGGTAGCAGGAGCTGCATCATCATCTTCAGCGTAAGCAGTGTCGGCCTGCATTTCGTCAGTCTGTGCCATTTCATTTTGTGTACCTGTTTGATCCTGAGCCTGAACAGATGCAACGAAGCCAAACGACAGCATGGCAACGATAGTTAATAAAGTGAATAATTTTTTCATGGTTTACTTCAGTTGATTAGAAAATAAATTTTGTTTTCTTTTTTAATTAATACTTCCTTTTAATAATTTACACAAAAAAGTGGCGGAGAGAGAGGGATTCGAACCCTCGGTACGCTTGTGACGTACACACACTTTCCAGGCGTGCGCCTTCGACCACTCGGCCACCTCTCCCGGTCGAATTGCACGCAATTCACCAGTCTTTTTTCGAGCGGCTAAAGTAGAAAAAATTTGGGTACCGCAAAATAATCATCTTTTTTTTTAAATCTTATCTGTGAAAACGTTGCCCACGGTTTTGGTTAACTCTTTTTTGAAAATGATATTGTCGTGCTGTTTTCAACTGATTGTAATTTCTCCACACAAGCTGTTGATCAGCAACTGTTTGATGTCGTCAAAATTTTTATAATTGCCCAGCAAAAACATCAATTTGGTAACGGCTGCTTCGGTGGTGATGTCGGCGCCGCCAATCACGCCAATATTTTTCAGAGCGATGCCGGTTTGGTATTTCTCCATCTCCACGGCGCCGCCCAGGCATTGCGTTACGTTGAGTATCAGCAAGCCATCGGCAATGGCTTCGGCCAGCATTTGCAGAAACCAGGCATCGGTGGGGGCGTTGCCCGAGCCATAAGTTTCGAGCACCAGCGCTTTCAAATCTTTTGTTTGCAAAACCGACCTTACAAAATTTTGCGACAGCCCGGGGATGAGTTTTAGCACGCCCACATTTGTATCCATTTCAGCCCTAAACTTCAATTTTTTGAAATTAGGCTTCCGCAAATCGTTTTTGTGATACCGAATGTAAACGCCCGCTTCGGCAAGGGAGGGATAGTTGGGCGAGCGAAAAGCCTCAAAGTTCTCCGCGTTGGATTTGGTGGTGCGGTTTCCGCGCATGAGCTGATTCTCGAAATAGATGGCCACCTCTGCCACCAGCGGCATGTCGTCTTCGTAGGCGGCGGCGATTTCGATGGCGGTGATAAAGTTCTCGCGGCCATCGGTGCGAATCATCCCAAGAGGAAGCTGCGAACCGGTAAGTATCACGGGCTTGTTGAGATTCTCAAGCATGAAGCTGAGCGCCGAAGCTGTGTAGGCCATGGTGTCGGAGCCGTGCAGTACCACAAAACCATCATAGCTCTCGTAGTTTTCGCAGATCACCTGCCCAAGCTTTTGCCAGTGGCCGGGATTCATGTTGGATGAATCGATCACCGGGTCGAAGCAATAGTTGTCGATGCGGGTGTTGATGAGCCGCAGCGCTGGCATGTGATCGTAGAGATGATAGAAGTTGAAGGGTTTCAGCACCCCGGTTTCCTGATCTTTTATCATGCCGATGGTGCCGCCGGTGTAGATCACCAACAATGAAGTTTCGCTTTTTTTATCCATCAATACTTTAGGTTTATTTTAAATTCTGTTTTCCTTTCTAACTTTCCTCCGCGTCTCCGCGTCTCTGCGGTTTATCCTTTTTTAACTTTCCTCCGCGCCTCTGCGCCTCTGCGGTTTATTCTTTGTTTTCCTCCTCGTCTCTGCGCCTCCGCGGTTTATTCTTTAGTTTTAATACCAAAAACCTCCCTGGCCGACTGGCTGGTGACCCGTGCCACTTCCCCGACGGAAACACTTTTTATCTCCGCCAACTTTGCTGCTATCAATTTCAGATAGGCGCTTTCGTTGCGTTTGCCGCGATAGGGCACCGGGGCAAGAAACGGCGCATCGGTTTCCAGAAGCAAATGCTGCAAGTCGATGCCCGCAAGCACCTCTGCCAGACCGGAGTTTTTGTACGTCACCACGCCGCCAATGCCAAGCTTAAATCCCCAACTGATAATTTTTTCGGCTTGCGCGAGGTTGCCCGTAAAACAATGAAACACGCCGGTAAGATTTTCGCCGGCAGCCGCACCGATGATTTCAAACACCTCATCAAACGAATCGCGCACATGCAATACGATGGGCAAATGATTATCTTTAGCCATTTGCACCTGCGCCTCCAGCGCAAGCTGCTGCTGTGGGAGAAAAGTTTTATCCCAAAACAAATCGATGCCGGTTTCGCCGATGGCAATGTAACGCCCTGAAGTGAGTTCGCTTTTTACCACCTCCAGCTCCTGCTGATAATCCTCCCTCACATCGGTGGGATGCAGCCCGATCATCGGAAAAACCTGCTGCGGAAACGCATCGCACAGTGCCAGCATGGGTCGGATGGTTTTACTGTCGATATTGGGCAGCAGCATTGCCTGCACGCCTGCGTCGAGCGCACGTTGCACCACCGCCGTCCGGTCGCCGTCGAACTGTTGGAGATAAAGATGTGTGTGGGTGTCGATCATCGCCATCGGGCAAAAATAGATGTTTTCGCTTGGGAGGGTTTACTATTTTTGCAAAAAACAAAACGCTTGAAAAAGTATCTGATCATCCGTTTGAGTTCTATTGGCGACATCGTGCTTACCACGCCGGTGGTGCGCTGCCTCAAAGAGCAAGGCGCCCCCTGCCGGGTACATTATCTTACACGCCGGGCGTACAAAGAGGTGGTTGCAGCCAATCCTTACAGCGACCGCGTTATTACCATCAACGACTCGGTGCAGGAAGTGCTACCGGAATTGCAAAATGAACATTACGACCTCATCATCGATTTGCACAAAAACTGGCGCTCGATGGCCGTGAGGCGCAAGCTGGGAATTAAAAGCACATCGTTTTCCAAACTCAATATCCGCAAATGGCTGCTGGTAAACTGTAAGATCGACCGGCTGCCACGTGTGCACATTGTTGACAGATACATGCAGGCGGTGGCTCACCTCGGAGTAACCAACGACGGGCGCGGGCTCGATTATTTCATCCCGCCCGAAATTGTCGTTCCGATGGAATCGTTGCCATTACCACACCGGCAGAAATATGTGGCCGTGGTAATTGGCGGACGGCACAACACCAAGCAACTGCCTGCCGAAAAAGCCATCGCGCTGTGCCGTGGCATTAAGGCACCTGTAGTTTTGCTGGGTGGCCCCGAAGATGCCGCGCAGGGCCACGCAATCGCTGCCACCGATCCGCATCATATTTTTAATGCCTGTGGCAAATTCAGCCTTAGCCAGTCGGCACGGCTTATCGAACATGCGTTGCTGGTAATTACCAACGACACCGGGCTGATGCACGTGGCGGCAGCATTCAACAAAAAGATCATCTCCGTTTGGGGCAACACCGTGCCGGAGTTTGGGATGTATCCCTACATGCCCAAGCATCCGGATAATTTTTCAATTTTTGAAGTGAAAGGCTTATCGTGCCGTCCCTGTTCCAAAATAGGTTTTGAGAACTGTCCGCGCGGCCACTTCAAATGCATGATGGAGCAGGAGATCGACGGAATGATTGCAATGGCTAACGGAGTGGTGAAGGGTAAGTGAATCGAAAAAACCAAAAAGGAACAAGAGAATTTTAAAAATCGTCCTAAAATTGGGTTTCAACAGCATAAATAAAGATAGTCAGTTTTGTGCAGGTGCATGGAGCACTGTAAAGCATCCTCACCCTTTTTTATAGCAACCCTGCCAACCGAAGCAGGTTGTCGAGTTCTCTATCAGAAACGCTTTCTTTATGCGATTTGTCGTAAATGGTAAGTAGATAGGCGATTTGGTTTATAATTTTCACGCAGGTAATCACACGCGAACTGCCAGTTTTTCCTTTGCCTTTAGAAGTTATGGCCATGCGAATCTTATAACAGTCTTTTCCTAAAGGTTCGCCTTGTATCGGATTTTCTTCGAGGGAATCTATCAGTTTGTTAAGATCAGATTTAAGTGAACGGTGTTTCTTAGCAATGCTTTTGGCATTCTTTTTAAAACCATCGGTAACAACAATACTAAAGCTCATCGAGAAAATCCTTTGCAGATTGTAGTTTTATTTTTCCCTCCTGATGCTGGTTTACCTGTTGCAAAGAATGCTGCAAATCGGCAACAAATTGCTGTTGCTCTTTTGAAATCTGTTTTACTTTCGTAAAGCCAAGATTATTTACCAGTTCCATAAAAAAGCTGAATTTATTGTCTGGTATGTCAATTACTACTTGTTTCATAATTCGTGTTGTTTTGTGGCAAACGCCTGTTTTGTTTCAACTATTGCTTTAGTAAATATGCGTTTACAATGCTTTTACAAAAATAATAGAAATAGCCCAAGTACAGAAATCTTCGATTTCATTTGCGCTCTTTCCATTTATTGGGATTCAGGTAGGTGTTGATAACGCCAAGAACTACCACTACTTTAGCGTCTTCTTCTACAATAAAATGAATCATGTACGGGAATTTCTTCACCGGCAAGCAATGCACATCATCGTATCGTACCTGAAAAGCGGGTGCTTTCTTTAAAACAGCATACTCTTTTTCGATGGCTTCAAAGAAACGCCTGCCTAAGCCTTCTTGTTTACTATTGTACCAATCAATCCCCGACTGGATATCGGTGTAAACTTCAGGTTTAATTACCAGTTTGTAAGCCATTACCCCAATTTAAAACTATCTTTTACTTCATCCCAATCCAAGACCTTATCGGGATTTTCTCTGTAATCTTTAAGTCTTCGGCGTACTACTTCTTTTTGCCATTTTGGTATGGTAACCATCTTGCTTTCTTCTTGCTCCAGGCCGGCATACTTCTCTTTTAAGTTTTCCCAATCCTGGATGGGAATAAAAACGCCTGTTGGTTTCCCTGTACTATCCGAAATAAATTGTAGATTCATAATTCGTGTTGTTTTGTGGCAAACGCCTGTTTTGTTTCACCTATTGCTTTAGTAAGTATGCTTTTACAATGACTTTACAAAAATAATAGAAATACCTTACGTACCGCAAACGCTGATTTCATAATTCCCCTGGCATTGAATTCAAAGCAGCCCGGATTTAGCAACATCCTCGAAAAATTACTGATGATGATTTTCAAGGATATTGAACCCACCTTCCAAAAATTATCAAAAAAAATTTGAAATTTATTTTCATTCTCAATAAGAGTTAACTCATTGATTATCACCTCCCCCCCCCCTGACATGCCTGATAAATTTTAAAGATTTCGCACTGAAAATAAACATTAGTTTTCATGGCTGGTAAGAAACTGTTTTGTATGTTTGCAATTATTTTAAACTTTTTTAATGCGAACCAAACAATAAATTTAATGAAACACTTTAGACCAATCCCAACGATTTTAGCTGCCTTGCTCATCTCGGGCGCAGTAATGTTTAACGCCTGCAGCAAGCAGGAAACTGAAAGTCCCGCAAAGGTGGAAAACCCGCAAAAGGATTACACCATTTACAACAAGCTTTCTTCTTTTAGAACGCAAATGGAGTTTTACAAAAACAATCCCACACTAAAAAGCAACGAAAGTGTGGAGGTGGATTCGGCCATTTGGTTGCTCGAAGGGGCTATGAACCTTACTTATGGATTCCCGCACAATGAGTACACTGATTTTGAATCAGGGGAAGCCACGATCATCCTGCAGAAAGACAACGAAGGCAGGATTAACTACAACGAGCTGGCTGCGAAATACCAGCAGGTGATCGATGAAGCAAGGGAGGATTACTACAACTCAGGTTTTGAAGAAAAGGGGCTTTATGTAGTAATCCTTGAAATTACCGAAGAAACCGAAACCGATGTTACTTTTATGGTTGAAACCATTACAGGTAACCTGGGTGGAGACAATCCATCCTCGCCGATTTTTGAAAACTGGTGGTATGGAGAGAATGAGGGTGGCTGCGAGGGAAATAACGCTCTATTTTCTGATGCAGCCCAGGAGCTTAATAATGCCTATCCCCAAACTGAACTTACAGAAGAACAAACGCTGGTAGGGCCGATTGAAAAAACTATAACGGGAGGAGAGCCCTGGTTGCGAAGGCCAAATGATGTACTGGATAATGAGTATGACTATTACATTTTTTGTGCAAGCGAAAATGTTGATCCTTTTATTTATGATTCAACCTTGTGCCTACTATCACCGGTGATGGGGCAGTACTATGTGTATCTGGACTATGTTGTGCAGGATTTAGCCCTAGATTGGTTTAACATCCCCTCCTCACACGAATTCATTCGTTTTACACGTGCACAAGGTATAAATCCAAATCAAACTGAAAAATACTTTCATGAGTTTGATTGTACCTTTGCCTTAAAGAGCGACCGACCAGGTAATGATCCGGCTATTCCTTTATAATCAACAACATAGCAATGAAAAAAATAACATTCATTAGTTTTCTACTGTTAGTCCTGGTTTATGAAGGGTTTGCCCAGGAATCGTTTTCCTATGGAATTGGTTCTGAGCTCTACGATTACGGTTCATCAATTTTTGAATCCGAGGAATACTATTATATTGTTAATCTAAAAAATTCAGAAGATCGCTCTCATGGCGCTAGCGTAATCCGGTTTTCGAATGGTAACGATTTGATCGAACACGAAATCGTTAAAAAGGACACCCTTTGCAGGCTCGATTACGGAGCAACAACGGATAATGGGAATATTATTTTGGTTGGCCGAGTTGATGTTGAAAACATGCATTACTTGTACACCTGCATTATGTCTGAGGATTTGGTTATTCTTACTGAAAAGTATTTTGATATTTTACCTGAAGGATATGATTGGTTTTATTTGTTTGACATGTCAAAGGATGAGAATGGGGATATTGTTATTGTGGGTCACATGGATGATCATCTCCCTACAAGTTTGTATGGAATGATGATATTTAGAGTAGATCAGGAAGGGAACCTTCTCGACTTTGATTACTATGTATCACCGCAATGGTATGACAGCACCGGCGAATCTGATCTCTTAAGAAAAGCTGACGCAAGTGGATACTATTATTTTAAAGCCCAATCCATGAATATCCTCGAATTCAATAATGCGCTTGATTTGGTCGATAGTAGCAATTGGTTGGGTAGTTATCCATATTCCCTTTCTAAACCAGTTACAGCAATCTACCTGGCTGATGGTAACTTTGGTTTTTTAGACCGAACCAGTTATCCCAATTACTTCTACGATATGCGGTTAATGATTTTCACTCCTGAATTTGAGCATGTTATGGATACCGTAATCGAAAAGGAAGGCCGACAATGTCCGGCAATTTTAAAAGGTATGGACTATACCGATCCCAATCAAATATGGGTATTGATGCATAATGATATGCCCACTTACACCGGTGTTGAGGATTATGAGATATTTTTGCTTGATTCACAGCTTAATATTATCGAAAGCAGAGTATTTGGAGGAGACAGCGATTACAGGTTTAACTATTTGCTTGCAACAAACGATGGAGGCTGCCTTGTAACAGGAAGTATCCGGCAGGAATATGGAACCAACCTCACCGATATCTTTATCCTTAAAGTAATGCCTGAAGACATCCTTACAGGGATGGCTGAGGTTTCGTTGCCCTACTCAAAAGATGTGCTGGTTTATCCTAATCCATTCAACGAAAAGATTTTCACCAAAACAAATAACGAAGGTCTGGTTTTCAGTCTTTACAACTTAAAAGGTGAACGATTGCTTCAATCACCCATCCGTGCAACAAACACGGGAAGCATCAACACCAGCGGCATACTGCCAGGAGTTTATATTTATTGCATCTACAATGAACAGGGTACGACCGTTCAAAGTGGAAAATTGATCAAATAATATTTTTATTAAAGAAAAATAATCGAATTATGAAAAGACTTTATTTTATTTTAACGATGTGTCTATTCTCTTATTCCTATTTGTTTGCACAGGTAGGGATTGGAGAAAAATGCGTGGATTGCATGAAAAATAGCATCAGCAACACGTCAAGCGCATTGGGGATTCAAAACACGGCCTCAGGAGAAGCTTCCTTTGCTTCAGGAAAACTAAATATTTCACTGGGGAATTTTGCAACCTCCCTAGGATATAACAATACTGTACAGGGTATGTATTCGCTGGCAGGTGGCGGAGGTTCTATTGTGGCCGGTAAAAGATCGCTGGCTTGGGGCAGATATGCATCTGCCGAAAGCAGTATCAGTCTGGCACTTGGTAGTTTTCTCAGGGCTTACGGCACAAATGCTATCGCTATGGGATGCTTTGTGGAAACTACAAACGAAAATGCGGTAGTAATCGGACGAGGCTTAGCAAATGACGAAAGGATTATCAATAATATTTCAGGCTCCTTAATGGTAGGCTTTAACAGCAACCGGCATACGTTTTTTGTCAGTCAGGCATACGGGTTAAATTCAACGGGCGAAATTGGCATTGGGAACGTAACTGACCCATCGGCGAAGCTACATATTGTAGGTGATAGCGATTATTTGCGACCTAACGATGCCTCACTGTACATCGAATCTGCCGGTAATTATTATTCCACAATCTACCTTGTCGACAAAAACCATTTCATCAAGACCAAGCCCGGCCAGGATTTGGAATTCAATGCTGCCGGTAAGGATTTTTTCTTTAATAACGGCAGTGTAGGCATCGGCACATCCTCCCC
>JAAYIU010000394.1 GCA_012523265.1 Bacteroidales bacterium
TGGTAGCACTGACCCGGGAACAAGCGGTGGCCGGAGCCGAAAAACTTGGTTTCCCGGTGGTGATGAAGGTGATAGGGCCGGTACACAAATCGGATGTTGGCGGCGTAGTGCTGAATGTGAAAAATCCGGACGAAGTGAAACAGCAGTTTGCCCGAATGATAAAAATCAAAGATACCACTTCCATCCTGCTGCAACCTATGCTTAGCGGCCAGGAACTATTTGCGGGCGTCAACCGCGAAGCTCTTTTTGGACACACCATCATCTGCGGATTGGGCGGCATCTTTATAGAGGTACTCAAAGATGTGGCCGCCGCCATTGCTCCGCTGGGACACGACGAGGCGTTGCAAATGATTCGCAGCCTGCGCGGATACAAAATGATACAGGGCGTGCGCGGCCAGCAGGGAAGCGATGAGCTGGCTTTCGCCGATGTGGTGGTTCGCCTCTCGGCATTGGTGATGGCAGCGCCCGAAATTGCCGAACTCGACCTCAACCCATTGCTGGGAAACCCACAAGGCGTCACTGCCGTTGATGCCCGCATCCGCATTTCAAAATAAAAACTTACGCACATGTTAACCGTTGTCGGACTTATCGTTTCGATTGTGTTGCAGTTTGTGGCAATGATTTTTGCCATCACACTCATCCGCAGCACCAAGTATAATTCGAGCTGGATATTACTCTCGATAGGATTGATGGTGATGGCCGGACGCCGGCTGCTGGAATTTTTGCCCTACGTCAACCGCGAGCTGTCGCACCGTATGGAGATTTTCAACAGTTGGCTGGGCGTGCTGGTGTCGCTGCTGATGGTGATCGGTGTGTTTTACATCCGCAAAATATTTATCTATTTGCGCAAAGCAGAAGAAACCCGAAAAGCCGCCGAAAAGCGCGTGCTCAACGCAGTAATCGTTACCGAAGAAAACGAGCGAAAGCGGCTTGCCAAGGAGCTACACGACGGGCTGGGACCTTTGCTGGCCACCGCCAAGCTCTCGGTGTCGGCACTTACGGAGCAGCAAGGCGCCGTGGCCGAAAACAAAACCATTTACCAAAATGCCCTGCAAGCCATCAACGAATCTATTGGAAGCTTACGCGAAATTTCCAACAACCTCAGCCCGCATCTGCTCGACAACTTCGGGCTGCATCGCGCCATCAGCACCTTCACCGAAAAAATTAACGATACCGGCAAGATAAAAATCGAGTTCACCAGCAACCTGGGCAGCCAGCGATTCGAGAGCAACGCCGAAGTTATCCTTTACCGCGCGGTGTGCGAGCTGACCATGAACACGCTGAAACACGCCAAAGCCAACAAGATACTCATCAGCCTCGACCGTGAAGATGAAAACCTGATGCTGCTTTATCAGGACGATGGCATTGGGTATGAATTTCAGAAGGTTCTCGATGGACAGACCGAAGGCATGGGCATCAACAACATCCGCTCACGCATCGGATCGCTCAACGGAACTTTTGAGGTGGATAGCTGGCCGGGCGAAGGAATCATCGTCACCATACAGGTAAAGATAGCGCCATGAAAAGCCTGCATCTGATCATCGTGGACGATCATACGCTTTTCCGCAACGGGCTTCGTGCGCTGCTGGAAAGTCATTACGAAAATATCCACATCCGCGAGGCCGGCAGTGGCGAGCAGTTTCTGGAATTGCTGCAACAATCGGTGCCCGACCTGGTGCTGATGGACATCAGCATGCCCGGCATGGATGGCGCCGAAGCCACGCGACAGGCGCTGGCCCAGTATCCACAACTAAAAATTATCGCCTTGTCGATGTTTGGCGACGAAGCCTATTATTATAAAATGATCGATGCCGGCGTGCAGGGTTTTGTGTTGAAAGATTCGGAGATAGCAGAGGTGCGCGCAGACATCGAGACGGTAATGCAGGGTGAGACCTACTTCTCGCATGCGCTGCTGCTGAAAGTGATCCTGTAAATGCCGCATTCCTCTCCCGCGGAAGCTACACCTGAAATCTAACTTTCGTAGCGGGAGATTGAAATACTACAATTAATTTGTGACGGATTGTCAAATCAGGATATTGCCGAAAAACTTTTCATCAGCAAGCGCACCGTGGACAAACACCGAAGCAACATCCTCTCGAAAGCCAACAGCCGCAACACCGCCCAACTGGTGATGACCGCCATCAGAATGGGATGGATAAGGGAGACGGAGTAGTTTTGGGTAATTATCCTAAAAATTAGAATCATAATCCTGATAATTACAAATAATAATAAAAACTAAATATTGTTTAAAATGGAATTAGTTAAAAA
>JAAYIU010000268.1 GCA_012523265.1 Bacteroidales bacterium
AAAAAAACCAGAGGCACCTCCTAAAGCATACAAAAAAAGAGAGATTAACAGCGGGCGGATGCGTCCGAACCGGTCGATGATATTGCCGACAATGGGAGCGAGAAGTGCAATAAACAACGATGGCAAGGTGAGCATCAGTTTGCTGGTAAGCTCAGCATAGGGCACATGAGCATAATGCTGCGTAATATCAGAGATGGCTGTGGTAATTATAGCACCAGCCATCACAGTAAGGCTTCCGGTGAGAAGCAGCGTAACCTTAAGCCCGCTGCCCATCACTTTATTCGATTTTTTATCCTGCTGCAAAATGTTGAATCGTTGAATATTTTTTCAAAAGTAGCTTTTTTAGACCAGCAGTTTTCTTTTACCGTGCGCCTTCCAGCCTTACATTATCTTGACAGAGCTGAAAAAAAACTTTTGTGATTGTAATGATCTTAAAAAAAATCATAATCCTGATCAAAATGAGTTTATCCTTACATGGAGAATATTCTTAGTTTTTTATCAGATCTGAAAGCCAACAACAACCGGGATTGGTTCAATGCCAATAAAGAAAGATATCTTAGGCTAAAAGCACTGCACGTCGAATTTCTGGATAAGGTTATTCACGGGGTGGCGGCATCCGACAGCGACATACAACTGATTACAGCGGCAGATTGTACGTTTAGAATTTACCGGGATGTGCGCTTTTCGAAAAACAAAGACCCCTACAAAACAAATGTGGGTGCTGTAATTCGCAGAGGTGGCCGTAAAAGCGACTATGCCGGGTATTATCTGCACCTGGAGCCAGGCGCTACCTTTGCCGGTGGCGGACAATACATGCCCGCGCCAGAATTACTTCGGGCCATTCGCTACGAAATTTACAACTCCCCACAGGATTTTCAGGACATCCTGTCGGATCCTGTTTTTGTAAAAAATTTCGGAACGCTCCGGGAAGATAAACTCAAAAGGCCACCAAAAGACTTTCCGGCTGACGCCCCCATGATTGAGCATTTGAAATACAAAAGCTTTACGGTTGGGAGATCATTTACCGACGAACAGGTAATGAATGACGCGTTTCTTTTCGAAGTTATCGTCACATTTGAAGCAATCCAGCCACTGCTGCGGTTTCTGAACCAATCTGTTGGTTTTTCATCTTAACGTTCGTTCGATGGGAGCAGCCGTTAACTTTTAAAACATAACCGTTGACTGATTGTGGTATTGACTTTCATGGCGACTTCATTTACATTTGCATTGTCATTTATTTTTTAACAGGGTAATTTTTTTTTAAATGACAAACAGATTTTTAGGGATTAATTGATTGCACTTGTCCTTTGCCCAACTCCTTCCATCCTCATACCGGGCAAAGGACATTTTTTTTGTCCTGACTTTTCCAACACACCTTCATCGCTTAAACTCCTCCAACACACCGGCATTGGCAAATTCTGAACTCCAGACCTGCTGAATATTTTTTTTCGATCACCCTTCATTTCAAACCCAGGCATAAATGCCTGGGCTACGGATCCAAAAACTCTGGGTGACCTCTAAGGAATAGCCTAGCAATAGCGGCTCACAGACATTAATAAGGGGAGTTGGGTTCGGACGCTGTGCGTCCGAACCCAACTCCCCTTTTCACACCAATTGTGTAATTTCACTTCCGCAGGTGCGGCAGAGAAATCTAAAAATTACTTCTCGTTTCTATTCGGAAACGATGTTGAGTTCGTCGATGATGTTTTTAGCGCCGGCAAATTTATCGATGATAAAGAGCACATAGCGTATGTCGACGCAAATGGTGCGCTGCAGCTCGGGTTCGAAGGCAATGTCGCCGCTCATGGCTTCCCAGTTGCCATCGAATGCCAGACCGATGAGTTCGCCGTTTGCGTTCAACACGGGGCTTCCGGAGTTGCCGCCGGTAATGTCGTTGGTGGTAAGAAAGCCAACCACCATTTCACCGTCTTTGCCGTACCTTCCGTAGTCTTTGTTTTGATACAGTTGCTTGAGCTTCTCGGGAACTACAAACTCCCAGGTGGAGGGATCTTCTTTCTGCATCACACCCGAAAGGGTTGTATAAAAATCGTAATGTACCGCATCGGCAGGATAATAGTCGAGCACCTGTCCGTAGGTGAGGCGCATGGTAAAGTTGGCATCCGGGTAAAACTTGCGATCAGGATACATTTGGCGTAAGCCGGCAATATAGAGGCGCTCGCCGTGCGATTGCTTTTCATCAGCGGCGTTCATCACTTCTCTTATCTCAGGCATTATGTCCATAAAAGTATCCATAAGTTCGGTAGCCGGATCGTTCAGAATCTTTTTGGCCGAAGGCTTGTCCAGCAGAGCATTCACGCTTTCGCGCGAAGCAAAAACGGTCTTGTCGAAAAACTTATCGGTGTAAGGTTCGAAGCCCAGCGTTGCATCATGGATCTTTGCCAGCATTTCGGGCTGATATTGTTTTGGGACATTCTGGTAGTACATCGAAAGCATCGCGGAAAGCAAAGCTTTGTCGAGCGGCTTGTAATAATCGTCGAAATAATCGGATGCGTACCCACGCAGTTTAGCAATTTCTTTATCAATAGCTTCCTGGTCTTTTTCTTTGGCTTCGAGCAGCTCGGCCAGTGACTTAAAGCGCCGCGAAAACATGAGTATTTCGCTGCCGCGCGAGATGGCTTCCCTGAGATAGATTTGCGAGAGATTCACGGTTTTCAGCTCCCCGATGCCTTGCTCACGAAGCTGCAACGCATCGCCGTATTTGGCCTGACGGGCGGCATCAGCGTTCACCCATTGCTCGAAAGCTGCTTCTTCGCGCAACTTCTTATCGTACACTTTCAGGCGTTTCAGCCCTTTGGTTTGGCCAATAAAAAATTTCCAATAGTTGGAGGTACCGGCGTATTTGGAGGCATAGTCGATGCGAACGGCGGGGTCGGCATCCATAAATCCGCGCATGATCTCCAGGTTCTTAGCACGGATGTCGACCACGGTCATGTTGCTTTCGTCCATAGCCAGCTTTACGCCCCACGACGACAGGTACCGCTCGGTGCCGCCAGGATATCCCATGATCATGGCGAAATCGCCTTTTTCGACACCTTTGATAGAAACCGGCAAATAATATTTCGATTTCATCGGCACGTTTTCCTGCGCATAAGCGGCAGGCTTGCCATCGGGGCCGGCGTAAACTCTGAAGATGGAGAAGTCGCCGGTGTGGCGTGGCCACATCCAGTTGTCGGTGTCGGCGCCATACTTGCCGATGCTCGAAGGCGGAGCACCTACCAGCCGCACATCGCGATAGACTTCGTACACGAAGAGGTAATATTCGTTGCCGCCAAAGAAGCCGCGCACATAGCCTTCGTATCCGGTGCCATCGATAGCCTGGTCAGTGATAGTACGCGACACTTCGCGTACCTTATCGCTGCGCTGCTGCTCGATCATGTTGTCGGTTACATTTTCCAGCACCTGATTGGTAACATCTTCTATGCGCACCAAAAAGCGCGCTGTCAAGCCTTCGTTGGGCAGCTCTTCATTTTTATTCATCGCCCAGAAACCATCGGTGAGATAGTCGTGCTCGATGGTGCTGTGCGATTGAATCTGGCCATAACCGCAGTGGTGGTTTGTAAAAATCAATCCTTCGGGCGAAACAATTTCGCCGGTGCAGCCGCCACCAAAAATAATGATGGCATCTTTGAGGCTCGAGTGATTGATGCTGTAGATTTCGTCGGGTGTAAGTTGTAAGCCCATTTTTTGCATATCAACATAGTTGAGACGTTCGACGAACAAAGGCAGCCACATGCCTTCGTCGGCTTTTACGGTGACGGTGCTTCCCAGTAGAATTACCGCAAGAATTACAAGTAGTTTTTTCATGTTTTTTTAAAATTTATTGATTTAAATGTATTGTTCTCCTTTATTGTTTTTGATGTCGTTGACGAAAGTACGGATTTGTTGCTCGTCGGCTTTGCGGCAAACGAGCAGCACATTGTCGCGTTCTACCACAATGTAGTCGTCGAGGCCTTGCAGCACCACCAGCTTATCGTCGGGCATGCTGACGATGCAATTTTTGGTATCGTAAAGCAGGACGCCATCGCCTGAAAGTGCGTTTTTGTTTTCATCCTTTTTTCGGATGTCGTACAGCGAACCCCATGTTCCCAGGTCGCTCCAGTCGAAGTCGGCGCCAAGCACATACACGTTCGCCGCCTTTTCCATGATGCCGTAGTCGATAGAGATTTTGCGACATGAGGCGTAAATCTCGCGAATAAAAGGCTGCTCTTGTGGCGTGTTGTATTTTCCTTCTCCTTCTCTGAAAAGATCGTTTACATCGTCGAGGTGCTCCTCGAAGGCTTTCATGATGCTGCGCAGCGACCAGATGAAAATCCCGGCATTCCAGAGGAAATCGCCACTTTCGAGAAATTTGCGCGCCAACTCGGCATCGGGTTTTTCGGTAAAGGTTTTTACTTTGGAGATGCTCGGATTGCCGTTATCTTTTTGCTGATCGTCGTATTGGATGTATCCGTAACCGGTGTCGGGGCGGGTAGGTTTTATGCCCAGCGTCACCAGCCAGTCGTTATCGTTGACGGCATCGAGAGCGCTTTGGATATTTTTAATAAAAACCTCTTCGTTCATGATCAAATGATCAGACGGGGCTACTACAATCTTCGCGTCAGGGTTTATCTGATTTATTTTGTAATTAGCGTACGCGATACAAGGCGCCGTATTGCGCATGGCAGGCTCGAGCACGATGTTGTTGTCGGGGATTTCGGGAATCTGGGTTTTTACGAGATCGCGATAAATCTCGTTGGTGACAATAAAAATGTTTTCGGCGGGGCAAATTTTGCGAAAGCGTGCAACGGTTTGCTGCACCAGTGTGCGGCCGGTGCCCAGGATGTCGATAAATTGTTTGGGATGATCCGTGCGGCTCATGGGCCAAAATCGCGCTCCGACGCCTCCAGCCATTATGATACAGTAATTGTTTTTATCCATCAGTGTTTTGTTTTGAGGTTGGGTTTTCTATGGTGCAAATGTATAATTACTTATTGTCATTTGGTTTGTTAACGGCAATTACTTCGGCCAGCGGGTTGAAGATGTACTGGCGTTGATTGGCAACATCGACACAAAGGAAGTTTTTACGGCGCCGGCTAAGCTTGATAAACTCTTTGCCATCGGGGAGCCTGAACTGTGTCTGGTTTGGCAAAGTTTCGAGCAGCACCAGCCCCTGGCGCGGTTTGTCGTATTCCTTGAGCTGCCGTGCCAGCGGCAGGTCTACCGAAGTAGAATATTTGATCGAGAGATGATCCTGCTCCAGTTGGCTGGCGATTCCGTCCGGAAAAATGTTTTGTAAAACAAAAGGCTGAAGGAGCTCATGAAATTTTTTCTTCCACTCCGGTCCATGCGGGCTAACCGAACGCTTGTATTTTTCCCACACCAGCTGGTGCGCCGCCTCATGCAACAGCGTGATGAGAAAAGCAAAAGGGTTCAGGCTGTGATTGATGGTGATAATCGAAGGCTTTCCTTTAACGCCCGGCCTGAAATCGCCATGCTTGCTTTTGCGGTGCCGGGTAACAACAATGCGCAACCCATGCCGCATCATCAGCGCATACACCTGCTCAAAAGCTGCTTCTGGGATGTACTTTATCAGAATATTTTTATACTCCTCTTGGCGCATCAACAGCAGACGGTTGTTGTGGTGAATAGCTCCAGCGCGGGCAGTCGCAGTCGTTTTTGCGGGCTTTGCGCGGCGTGCCGCAACTCATTGCAAATACAGCCAGCAGGATCAGCAAGAATATTTTTTTTATAAAAATATATTTTAATAATCTCATGTCGTAGTGGTGAATAATTGATGCAAGACCGGCAGCGACCTCACCTCCCCAAACGCCGGCACATGAAGGCTGTAGTAGATGATGATTTTTTCGAGCAAAGCGTTGCGCCTGGAAGCATTTTGAAAAATCTTATGAGGGCTTTCCTGCAAAAGCATATTCAGTTGGTAACTGTGCTGCGGATTCATAAAGTTGGTGTGCAATGGAAGCACATTTACAAACTCGCCCTCCTGCATGTCGAAGTAGGCGTTGTGTTCGCTGTAGGTATTTCGCGGGAGGAAGCCCAGGTACTTTGTAAACCGGATGATAAAGCTCAGATGAAAATCAGCAATCTCACTCGCGGTTTGGTCGAGCGCCAGGAGTTGGTTATAAATAAATCGAAACATCGCACCATCCGACTCCTGTTCCCCGATAGATTTGTAGATGATCTCGTTGAGAAACATCAGGATGGCGCTCTTGTGTGCGTCGAAAGGGATGCTGGTGTAGGGGTGGGCAATGCTGATTTCTTTGATGTTTTGCAGGCCAGCACCGGGTTTTTCGTACACCACCAGGTCGAGCAGCGAGAGGCTTTGCAGCAGCGTTCGGGTTCCATTTTTTTTCTTACCAAAAACACCTTTTATAATATAGGTACGCAAACCCAACGCTTCGGTGAACATGCGCACAATCACGCTGGTTTCCGAATATTTTACCGTTTTAAGAACGATGGCACGGGTGCAATGTAACATACCAAAACTCGCCGACGGGTAGCGCCGTCATGCTGGCTTAATTAATAAACAAAACCTTTGTAACAAGTTTCTCCTTGCCATCATTGTCGGTGGCGTAAACAAGATAAACGCCGGTACTGGCTTTGCGCCCGCTAAAGCTCTTGCCCGACCATATTGCCTGGCCACCTTCGGCGCGTGTGGCAAAAATGAGTGCTCCGCTGATGTCGGTAATTTTTACATCGGCATTGTTTACCAGACCTCTTATAGCGATGGGTCCGTTGTAGCCTTCGCGCACAGGGTTGGGGTACACCAGCACATCGGTATTTACAACAGGAGGATCGGTGGAGGTATTTTTATAGGAGATGATTCCTTTGTCGGTGCCGAAGAAAACTTCGCCGGTGGCGCCGTTGATCTGAATGTCGATGACGCGGTTAGAATAAAGCGGGCTGTTGTCGGCAGTAAAATGCAGGATTTCTTTGGTGCCGTCGGGCGAGAGATAAAAAGCTCCTGCCCGCTCGGTGCCTATCCATTTGCAATTGTTGCCATCGATGGCAATGGATGTTACACTTTCCGATTCGAGCAGATATTGCGTAAAGCCGCCCACTTCGACCAAAATGCGCTGTGCGTCGAAATTGCCGCCGTTAAAAATGTTTTCGGGCGAATAGATCACGCCGATGCCTTCGTCGCTGCCCGGCCAAATCTCGCCGTCGTGGTCCTGCGCCACGCAAAGTATGAGGTTGCCCGGCAAGTTGCCGTTGCCGCTGTTGTTGGTCAGAACCTTGAAAGCGTCGTCGGTTACGTCGTCGATGGTGCCGCCCTGTGTAGAAACCAGCAATTTGTTGTCGGCGCGCAGAGTCATCCATTTTTGGTTGTCGCGGTCGACAAAGAGTTTGCCGATATCGGTGTTGCTGGTAGCCGAACCCAGCGAAAAGGATTTCCATTCTCCGTTGGGTTTTTTCACCGATAGTATTTCGGGCACGTGCGAATTGGCCACCCAGAGGTTGTTGTTTTTGTCGAGCGCAATGCCGCTCACCGCCACATAATCAGCTTCAGGCCATATTTGCAGCGAGCTGTTTTTATGGTCATAAATATTTACAACCACTCCATCCTGAAACTCCATTACACCCTGCATCCAGGTGCCCACGTAGGCATGGCCGGAAGTGTTGGGGTCGACGGCTACGCAGGTCATATCGCTGATGGAATCGAAAGCCGGAACACCATTTGCACGGTTGTACGACTTCCAGGTTTCGTTGCTAAAAGTGTAAACGCCATCGGCGAGATAGAGTTTCCCCCAGCCGCTGGTGTATCCGCCACCAGCTACCCACAACTCATTATTTTTAAGATCCATATCAAAAACGTTGGCCGAATAGGGGCCGCTGGGGCTGATGAATTCGGCATCCCAGCCGGTGGTGGTTTTTATCAACCCATGCGAATAGTCGGCAATCCATACATTCCCATCCGAATCGGGAGTGGCGTCGCGCAAATTCAGCGAGATGCCTCCGGGCTGATAAATTACATTGATACGGTTATAGTTTTCATCATAAATCAACACGTTGCCCTGGCCTGCTACGATCAGCTTGCCTTGTTCGGTGCGCAGTTTAAATTTACGAAAGTGATCCACCTCCGGAAACCGCTGCCAAAGGTTTGAAGCATAGTCATACACATACAGGGTATCGCTGTTGTAGCCAGGGTGGAAATAATTCACCAACAGCTTACCGCCATAAAATTCTATTGTATTAAAAGCGGCGTCAGGATAAAGTCGCTGATCGACCGACCAGGCAATATAATGCGCCAGGTTGGGGCTGCTAAAGGATGCTTTATAAATTCCTTCGGCGGTGGCGGCGTACAAAGTGTCGTTGCCCAAAGTAATGTCGAGCTCGTTTACGGCCGCACCTTCATCGCCGATGTAGTAGGTAGGCTCCGGGAATTCTTCCTTATCAATATCCAGCACTACGATACCAAAACCGCAGGAGAGATAGGCCAGATTATCGATGAAGGTGATGTTGTTGATGGTTTTGTTGCCCAAAATCTGCTTGCGTTTGATGTCGCTGATATTCACAATCTGCCCGCCCTTCAGCAGGTCGATGTTGGCGTTGGTATAGGCAATCATCAGCGTTTGATACTCCTCGCTCCAGGCCATGGCGCTGATGCCAATATCAGAAAGCCCGTTAACTTTAGAATACCGTCCGATGCTGTTGTCGTCGTTGTCGTAATAAAAAAGACTGAATTGCGTGGCGCAGTAAATGCGCTGACCAGCTTCGGCCACAGCAATGGTGCGGTTGTAGGGCAAATGGTCGCGCCACTCACCGATGGCTATCTGAGCGTTGATAATAGTGGAGCAGAACAGCGCACAAATAATGGCAAAAGCAAATTTCGTTAACTTCATTTCGAAATGTATTGATGGGCGTAAAAATATTATTCCATAACTACTTTTTGTTGGGTTTATTGCACTTTCAGCCGAGAGCCAATGCCTGGCGTCAGACGCCAAAAGACGGGCTAAAGAACCGGCAAATCAAAATTCCAAAATCGTCAATCGTAATTCTTAAGCCCGGGATATTATCTTAATTTTGTATTCTTTCCAATCGATATTAAAGCTGGTGAATTTGCAACAACATAAGTTGATCATTAAAAACATGTCGTGCCACTGCTGCATCAGGCTGGTGCGCCGGCTGTTCGACGAGCATGGCATCATCACCGAGCACATCACCACCGGCGAAGCGCGCATCCGTTTTGATGAGGAGACAATTTCGCTGGCTGATATTGCCCGCTGGCTTGAGGCCGAAGGTTTTGAAATTGTGCAGGATAAAGAGGAACAACTCGCCGAGCAGATCAAAAGCGCTGTGATCGATTTGGTGCATCACACTACCTTCAACGCTATGATTCGCAACTCAGACTACCTGGTCGAAAAATTCAACCTGTCGTATCAGTACATCTCCAAAGTGTTCTCGCAACAAGAAGAAACGACGCTTGAAAAATTTATCATCCAACAAAAAATCGAAAAAGCCAAAGAGTTGATTCATTACGGAGATATGACGCTGAGCGAAATCGCCTACATGATGGGCTACAGCAGCGTGCAATATCTCTCCACACAATTCAAAAATGTAACCGGCATCTCCGTGAGCGAATTCAAGAAGGATCCTGCCCGCTACCGTTCTGATGATTCTATCAAGAATTAGAATCTATTTGTAAATTCAGAACTCCTTACCTGTTATTTGTTATTCAGTGAGCTACAATTCTCTTATCGTAATTCATATTGTCGCCATTACATGTTTCTACTAAAGAAATATTTGAAGATTGTAATTTGTGTTTTCAAGCTGATAAGGAAATTTATGAGATTTCTCACTTCGTTCGAAATGACCGCGCGCAGGCGCTAGTGGGAGGGGAGGCGGGATCGGGCGCTGGGCACCCGATCCCGCCTCCCCCTTTTCACGCCAATTCGTGTCATTTCGATCCGCCAACCGACGGAGAGAAATCTAATAAATGCGACAATAACTTTACGCTGGGTCAGGAGCTCTGAAATTATTAAACCTATTTTTTTTCTGAATGATTCCCCTTCCCAGCAAACCGGACATTGCGCATCAGCCCGAGATATTTTGTTCGCTTCACGGCTGATTTTTTAAATAACCTCCGAAACTCATCCAGTGTCAGTTCGTGCCATTTGGGCTTGGTCATCTCGGTCAGATCAGGACTTGGAACGAAAAGCGGCTCGCGGTGGGATTTCTGAAACCGGTTCCAGGGGCACACATCCTGGCAGATGTCGCAGCCGAAAATCCGATCACGAAATTGTCCGGCAAATGTTTCGGGGATCTCGTCGCGCAGCTCAATAGTGAGGTAAGAGATGCAGCGGCGTGCATCCACCACGCCCGGCGCCACAATGGCCTGCGTGGGGCAGGCGTCGATGCAGTTGCGGCAAGCGCCACACAGGTCGGTAGCTTTTGGCGTGTCGGCAGGAAGCCACAGGTCGGTGATGATTACCGAAAGAAAATAAAAAGACCCTTTTCGGGGGATGATAAAGTTGGCGTTTTTGCCAATCCATCCCAGGCCGGCTCGCGCTGCCCAGGCACGCTCAAGCACCGGCGCCGAATCCACAAAACCACGTGCAGCAATGTCGCCGGCTTTTTGGCGCAACCCTTCGATGAGCTTCCGCATCCGGTCACGGATTACAAAATGATAGTCGGTGCCATAAGCATATTTCGACAAAATGTAATTTTCTGTTTCGGGCAGCGGCGTGTCCGGGAAATAGTTGCTTACCAAAACAATCACCGATTGTGCGCCTTCGAGTAGCTTGCACGGATCCAGACGCATGTCGAAATAATTTTCCATGTATTGCATGGTGCCGTGCATGTTTCGGCGTAGCCATCGCTCAAGCGCCGGCGCCTCCGATTCCAGAAATCCGGCGCGCGCTATGCCGCATCCATCAAATCCAAGCGCTATTGCTTCCGCTTTTATCCAATGGGCTATGTGGTCATTACCATTCAAAATATTTCTTGTTTTTTTTCGCTTTCGCTAAATTTCAACAAAAATAACAGATTTCTCCCTCCAAATTTGCTCTGCAAGATTTAGAACTCCTGACCTGCTAATTGTTTTTAGACGAGTTACAATTCTCCTATCGTAATTCACATTGTCGCCAATACAAGTTACTACTAAAGAAATATTTGCAGATTGTGTTTTGTGTTTTCAAGTTGATAAGGATATTTATGAGATTCCTCTCCGCCGGTTGGCGGATACCAATGACAGAATTTTATAAGAGACTGAAATCCTGTGTATTAAACTGAACTCTCAATCTCCGCCAGCCGGCGGATCCTTTGAGGTAACAATGGTGATTGTGACTGTGGGGGGGAGGGAGGCTCGGGCGCTTCGCGCC
>JAAYIU010000068.1 GCA_012523265.1 Bacteroidales bacterium
AAGATTGTTCATAAATTTTTAACTCATTGCTATTGTGACAGTTACAAGGCCATCTTATGAACAGCTCCAAACCTGAATTTTTATGCCTAATTTTGCCAAAACCTTTTTAGACTGGACTCATTAATAAAAAAACAAAATACCATGAAAGATTTAAAAGGAAAAAAAATAGCGATTTTGGTTACCAACGGATTTGAAGAGGTAGAATTTACAGAGCCAAAAAAAGCGCTCGAAGCCGCCGGCGCCAGTGTAGAGGTAGTGACCCCCGATGGCGGGAAAGTAAAAGCCTGGGACCACGATAAGTGGGGCGGCGAATATGATGTAGATCGCAAAGTTGCCGATGCCAGTCCCGACGATTACGATGGACTGATGCTTCCGGGCGGTGTAATGAACCCCGACAAACTGCGACAAAACAAAGATGCTGTGCAATTTGCCAAAGGTTTTTTTGAACGCAAAAAACCGGTAGCAGCCATCTGTCACTCACCGCAGTTGCTCATCGAAGCTGGTGTAGTCGAAGGCCGCCGGCTTACCTCCTACAACTCGCTGAAAACCGACCTGAAAAATGCCGGCGCCCGCTGGGTAGATGAAGAAGTGGTGGTGGACAGAGGATTGGTAACCAGCCGCAACCCCGGCGACCTGAAAGCCTTCAACCGCAAAATGATTGAAGAATTTGCCGAAGGGATTCATAAAGAACAAAAAGTGTAACATATTTGACAGATTACCGACAGAGAGCCGAGAGGCTCTCTTTTTCGTTGAAGCAACTTTTATTATTAACCTCATAAATTTTATAACCATGAAAACTACAGCACGAACATTTTGTCTGATTGTTTTAGTAATGCTCTTATCTGTTCCCGTTATGAAAGCACAACCCGACAAAGGTCACGCCCATCGCTACGATCCGCCGTGGCAGGAATCCAAACTCGAAGGCGAATCATTTATCGCCTATGGTATTAATAATGCGCCCGATTTTCACGGCGACATCAACAATCCTGATCTGGTAATATTTTTTGCCGGCAACCAATACATGGTTGTCCCGGAATTACTCGAAGCCTTCCGTAAGCAATATCGGCAATACAAGCGGGTATTTGCCGAAACCATTCCGCCAGGCATCGAAGAAAAGCAAATCGAAAAAGGAGCACTTATCCTGGGCGATCTTCGTATTTCTTTAAAGCCCGATATTATTACTGCCGGAAAGGGCAGCATGGAAGAAAAAGATAAAAAGGGCTGGTTTACACACACAGAGGTGTATGCCAAAAACAAGCTGGCCATTATGGTTCGCAAAGGTAATCCCAAAGGCATAAAAACTTTAAATGATCTGGGCAAAGATGATGTAAAAGTAAGCATGCCCAATCCCGAATGGGAAGGCATCGGCGATCGTATAACGCAGGCATACGAAAACGCCGGTGGCAAAGACCTGCGCAATACAATAATGAAAGTTAAAAAGGACAAAGGCACCACCTATCTTACTAAGATTCACCACCGCGAAACACCTATGCGCCTTATGTACGAGCAGTCCGACGCCGGTCCGGTGTGGTACAGCGAAGCCTATTACCACGCCAATCTTACCGACCATCCCATCGATATGGTAACCATCGACGACAAAGTTAACGTGCAGGCTACCTATGTGGCCGGACAAATGAAAGATGCCCCCAATCCCGAGGCGGCAAAGGCCTTTATGGATTTTTTGGTGTCGGATAAGGCACAGCAGCTTTACAAAAAATATGGTTTCGAAACGGTAAAATAAAAGGCCATGAAAAAAATTAAAGTCAATGCGTTTATGTTGATCATATTGCTCTTTCTTTTTGCCATCGGACAGCAGGCACAGGCACAGCACTACATAATTACTGATACCGACCTCTCGCGCAATGCACTGGAAAACGCACTGAGTGGTGGCATTGTGGTGAGCAATCAGGACAACCTGGAGCTACGCATCGGCGGGCAAATACAAGCCGATTTTATGTATGATTTTAATGAAATATAGAGGTCAGTAGTTAACTACATACTAATTCGGTCTGGTAGATTTTGTCAGCTGCTACCATCCTGCCAATAATATTATTGAACACATTATTTTTCATCTGAGAGCGGTTAATCCTGTAGCAAAAT
>JAAYIU010000327.1 GCA_012523265.1 Bacteroidales bacterium
AGGGGTGTGATGTTGCTGATGCGGTCGGCCACTTTCAGGATTGTGGCTTCGGGCGATCGATATCTCAAAATGCGTTCGAGGTAAGTGATTTTGCTCTCTTCAGAAGCGCGTGTCACGTCCTCTACCAGCCGCACCACCTCCTCGCCATCTTTGTCGAGCTGCCTGATCTCCTCGCGGTTGCTCAGGGGCACATCTTCAAACAAATCATGCAACAGGGCGGCTTTCAGCAGCACATGGTTGGTGTAGTGATAGTCGAGCAGGATGGCAAAAGTGGCCATCATGTGCCTGAACTGGTTGCCGCCGACTTTGCGCGCCACGCCAATGAGCGCCGTTGCTTTCTGGATGTAGGGCGCTGCAATGAGCTGCATCAGCTCTTCCTTTTCGATGTTTTCCATAAGATTGATGAAAAGTATGAAAAAATATGCCCAAAGAAACAAATTTTTCGGAAGAGAAACAAAAACAGGCAGGCAGCAGACCTCAGTTTTCAAAAATCAAAAAAGGAGATATTGATTTTAAAAATCGAATGTTCCAGCCCCTCTCTTCGAAGACAGAATTCAAAATCTAACCCTTTACGGCATAAATGTAACTTTTCGGGTGGCCGCTGCGTCGTAGGTCTAAATTTCAGCAATGAAATGACTTTATCAGTAACTCACTTTAGAAATAATCATTTAAAATTAAAACACATGAAGACGATGCACAAATTGGGAATGATTTACATCGTAATGGCGCTTGCCCTGTTGGCTCCCATCATTGCGCAGGCTCAAACGACCAAAGGCAACAAAAATGTGGTGAAGCAGGAACGTGCCGTAACTCCTTTTATCAAAATAGTGGTGAGTGGTGCTTTCGATGTTTTTCTCACCCAGCAGCCAACTACCTCGCTGACGGTAGAAGCCGACGAAAATCTGATGGATAAAATCACCACCGAGGTCAACAACCAGGTGCTGACGATTGGTTCGCGGCAAATAAAAAATCCCACCAAACTCAACGTTTACATCTCCTCTCCCACCATCGAGTTTATCACGATGAGCGGTGCATCGACACTCGTGGGCGAGAATACGCTTCAGGGACAGGTGCTCGATGTTACCACCAGCGGTGCGACAGATCTGCGGCTCAATGTTAATGTGGAAATCCTTTCGGTGAATGCTTCGGGCGCTTCGGCGGTTATACTCTCTGGTACTGCCAAAGAATTGGTGGCAACGGCCAGCGGCGCCGCCGATATCAAAGCATCAAAGCTACAGGTGACCGATGCTACAGTCGATGCCAGTGGCTCAGCCAATATTGATGTGAATGCTTCGGGCAAAGTGGTATCTACCACCAGCGGCGCCGGCGACATCGACCTCACCGGAAAACCCGCTGAGATAGAAAACCACAACGAACGAACGAATGTGAGATCCTGGAAAGAAGACAACAAAACCATCGTGAAAGCCGGCAGCGTAATGGTGGAAGTAACCGACAGCGATTCCACCAAAGTTTCCATTGGCGGACACAACCTCATTGTGGACGACCGCGGAAACGTAAAATGGGAACGCAACCGCAAACAGAAATTCAACGGGCACTGGGCCGGAGTTGAGCTGGGTGTGAATGGCTACCTGACCGACGACTTCAACACCGATATCAAAGGAGAATATGATTTCTTAAATCTGAAATACGAAAAATCCATAGAGGTGAATATTAATTTCTTTGAGCAGAATTTTAACCTTATCGACGAAAAATTTGGCGTACTCACCGGCCTGGGCTTGCGCTGGAACAATTACCGTCTCGACGACAATATTATCCTGGAAAGCGATGCAGCCACCATCGAAGGTTTCGCCGACAACAGCCGCGACTGGCGCAAAAGCAAGCTGGTGGCCAACTATCTCACCCTGCCCATTTTATTTGAATACCAAAGCAATCGTTTTTCGCGGCGCAACAGCTTTCATGTGGCAACCGGCATGGTGATGGGCTGGCGCTATGCCACGCACACCAAAATGCTCTATTTCGACAACGGACGCCAAAAACCCAAACAACGCGACAGCTTCCATCTGCGTCCTTTCCGCTACGACGCTACCCTGCGCGCCGGCTGGGGAATCATCAATCTCTACGCCACCTACTCGCTCAACAGCCTCTTCAAAGATGGCCGTGGCCCCGAGCTTTATCCCTTTTCCATTGGCATTACACTGGCCAATTTTTAAAATTTTTTTTAAAAACCATCGCTTCACGAAAGCCACCAATAACCATTGGTGGCTTTTGTTGGTTTTTGCAGTAAGCAAAAAACACAAAAAATATAGTACTTTTACGTCGTTATTTTTTTAATCAAGAATAAATACAGAATCAACATGTCAGGACACAGTAAATGGTCGACCATTAAACGCAAAAAAGGTGCACTCGACGCCAAGCGCTCCAAGATCTTTTCAAAGATCATCAAAGAAATTACCGTTGCCGTAAAAGAAGGCGGGTTCGATCCGGAAGGCAACCCTCGTCTGCGCATGGCCATCGCCAATGCCAAAGGTGCCAGCATGCCCAAAGACAATATCGAACGCGCCATCAACAAAGGCAAAGAGAAAGACGCCGCTGCTTTTACCGAACAAACCTTTGAGGGATACCTGCCCAACGGCGTGGCGGTGTATGTAGAATGCACCACCGACAACCAGCAACGCACAGTAAGCAACGTGCGCTCGATCTTTAACAAACATGGCGGAAACCTGGGAACCCTCGGCTCGCTGAGTTTTCTGTTTGAAAGAAAAGGCGTTTTTGAAATTCCTAAAAAAGAGGATTTCGACATGGAGAGCTTCGAGCTGGAAGTAATCGATGCCGGTGCCGAAGAGATCACCGAAGAGGAGGAAACCATCACCCTGATCACCTCGATGGAAGATTTTGGCAACAAGCAGCGAAAACTTGAGGAGTTGGAAATAGAAACGGAGAGTGCCCAGCTGGAGCGCATCCCACACGAAACTGTGAAACTCGACACCGAAAGTGGACGCAAAATTATGAAAGTGATAGATATTTTCGAGGACGATGACGATGTACAAAACGTGTTTCACAACCTCGAAATCACCGACGAGATTATGGCGGAGATGGAGTAATTAAAATTTCCAAATTAAAAAAGACAATGGACAAATAAATTCGAAAATCCAATTCTCAAATAGTTGTGTCAGTTTGGATTGTTGAATTTTGAGAATTGGATTTATTTGGTTTTTGTTTTATTGTCATTTGTAATTTCCCAATAAAAGGCAGGATTTTTAAGATTAAAAAAATAAAACCGGCTTCAGGTCGGTTTTTTTGTTTTGGGCATTTTGAGGCGGCTGCACACTTATCAACAAGCTGCCCCAAAAGAGGCTTCGAAAGGTTATTTTTGCTGCCCTTGTTTTTTCATTCCCAATACACCGGAAGTTATGTATTTGATTTTTGACACCGAAACCACGGGCAGACCCCGGAATTACAACGCGCCAATTACCGACCTCGACAACTGGCCACGCATGGTGCAGCTTGCCTGGCAACTGCACGATTACGACGGCACCCTGGTAGAAGCCAAAAGCCACATCATTCGCCCCGACGGCTTCGACATTCCCTACAACGCCGAGAAAATTCATGGCATCTCCACCCAGATGGCCACTACTTATGGCAAGCCGCTGCAGGAAGTGATGGATGCGTTTGCCGCAACCCTGCACCGCTGCACCCATGTTGCAGGCCACAATGTAAGCTTTGATCTGAACATTGCCGGCGCCGAATTTTTGCGCTGCAAGCTCGACAACCCGCTGGCCGGACTGGGATCGGTTGATACGATGCAGCTTTCGACTGACTACTGCAAGCTGCCGGGCGGTCGCGGCGGAGGTTATAAATATCCAAGCCTTTCGGAGCTGCACAGCAAGCTCTTCGACACCGCTTTTGAAGAAGCCCACAACGCTGCCGGGGATGTGGTGGCCACCGCGCGATGCTTTCTGGAGCTTGTCCGCCTGGGCATCATCAACGAGCGGCATTTGAAAATTGACACACAAATCTTATCACATTTTCGTAAAAATAATACCACACCAATAGCAGCCATCAAGCTGGAGGTGGAATCCAATAAGCAGATCAGCCAAGAGCTGGCTGCCAAATCCATGGCTGCCACTGACCCAACGGATGCTGCCATCACCGAACAACCCACAGCGGCTGATACAGTTGCCTCTTTTGTGCATCTGCACGTGCATTCTTATTTCTCCGTTTTGCAGGCTACTCCTTCCATCGAAGGGCTGATGCAGAAAGCCGCCTCATTGGGAATGAAGGCGCTGGCACTCACCGACCTGGGAAATCTGTATGGCGCTTTTCAGTTTATTAAAGTAGCGCAAAGTCACAACATCAAGCCGATTATCGGATGCGAGCTTTATCTTGCAGAAGACCGCCTGAAGATGAAGTTTACCAAAGACAATCCCGACCGCCGCCACCAGCAGCTTTTCCTGGCCAAGAACATCCAGGGTTACCGCAACCTGTCGCGGCTTAGCTCTATCGGATGGATCGAAGGCAGCTACGGCGGATTTCCGCGTATCGACAAAGAGCTACTGCTACAGTACAAAGAAAATCTGATCACCACCACCGGAGGACTATATTCAGAGGTTAATGATTTGATTTTGAATGTTGGTGAGCAACAGGCCGAGGAGGCTTTTGTGTGGTGGCACCAGCAGTTTGGCGACGACTTTTATGTGCAGATCAACCGCCACGGCCTGCCGGAGGAGGAACGCGCCAACGTAGTGCTGATAAAATTTGCACGCAAATACGATGTGAAAATCATTGCTGCCAACGAAGTGTTTTATCTTGACAAAGAGGATTCGGATTTGCACGACAGCCTGCTTTGCATCAAAGAAAACGAATACCAAAGCACCCCCATCGGCAGAGGCCGGGGAATGCGATATGGATTTAGCAGCGACAATTACTATTTCAAAACGCAGCAGGAGATGCAGGAGCGTTTTGCCGACCTGCCCGAAGCTATCGCCAACACGCACGAGATAGCCGAATCCATCGAAGCTTTCGATTTGAAGCGCGAGGCCATGATGCCCGAGTTTCCGATTCCTGCCGATTTTGGTACGATCGACGACTACCGGGCGAAATTCCCGGAAGAAAAGCTGAAAGCCTTATTCGACGAAACAGAAAAAGAAGATAACTACAACCGCATCGGCGGGTACGAACGGGCGCTGCACATCCATCTGGAAGCTGATTATTTGCACTCCCTCACCTTAGAGGGCGCACAAAAACGCTACCCCGCGATGAGCGATGAAATCAAAGAACGCATCAACTTTGAGATAAACGTCATCCGCAAGATGGGTTATCCGGGCTATTTTCTCATTGTCCAGGATTTTCTGCAGGAGGCGCGCCGCATGGGAGTTTGGGTAGGCCCCGGACGTGGCTCAGCGGCAGGCTCGGTGGTGGCGTATTGCCTCAAAATTACCGACATTGACCCTTTAGAATATGGGCTGATCTTCGAGCGCTTTCTCAACCCGGAGCGGATTTCGCTGCCTGATATTGATATTGACTTCGACGAGGACGGGCGCGAGCGCGTGCTGCGCTGGGTTGAAGAAAAATATGGCCATCAGCGTGTGGCACACATTATCACCTTTGGCAAAATGGCCCCCAAAATGGCCATCCGCGACATTGCACGCGTAAAACAACTCCCCTTGAGCGAGGCCAACCGACTGGCAAAAATGATCCCCGGAAAGCCAGGCACCGATTTTAACGACGCCTATAAAGAAGTGCCGGAGCTTTTGCGCGAAAAGAATACCTCAAACAACCCGCTGGTTCGTTCCACCTTGCTTAGCGCCGAAAAAATTGAAGGCACCGTAAGAAACATTGGCACCCATGCCTGTGGCATCATCATCAGCCGCGACGACCTGACAGAGCACATTCCGCTCACCACCGCCAAAGACACCGACCTGCTGGTTACACAATTTGACGGAAGTCACATAGAAGATGCCGGCATGCTCAAGATGGACTTTCTGGGGCTAAAGACGTTGTCGATTATTAAAGATGCTGTGGAAAACATACGCAAAAGTAAAGGAAGGGAGATCAATATCGACGAGATCCCTCACGACGACAAGAAGACCTTTGAGCTTTACAGCCGCGGCGACACTACCGGCATTTTCCAGTTTGAATCGGAAGGGATGAGAAAAAACCTTCGTCAGCTCAAGCCCAACTGCTTCGACGACTTAATAGCCATGAATGCTTTGTACCGGCCTGGCCCTATGGATTATATCCCTAACTTTATCAGACGCAAGCACGGCAAAGAGAAAATTCAATACGACCTGCCCGAGCAGGAAGAGATTTTAAAATCGACCTATGGCATCACTGTTTATCAGGAACAGGTGATCTTACTTTCGCAGCTCTTAGCCGGCTTTACCAAAGGCCAGGCCGACAATTTGCGCAAAGCAATGGGAAAGAAAAAGGTGGAGATTGCCGATAAGATGAAGTCAGAATTCATGGAGGGCGCCAAAAGTCTTGGCCACGACATGAAGATCGTCAATAAGATATGGGGCGATTGGCTGCAATTTGCCAAATATGCTTTCAACAAATCGCACTCTACATGCTACGCCTACCTCTCTTATCGCATGGCGTATCTTAAAGCCCATTACACAAGCGAATTTATGGCAGCCGTTTTGAGCCGCAACCTGAACGATCTGACCAAAATCACAGGATTTATCGACGAGGTGCACCGCATGGGCATCGAGGTGCTGGGGCCGGACGTGAACGAATCGGAACAGCTTTTTATCGTCAACAAAAAAGGCAACATTCGGTTTGGGATGGCTGCTATCAAAGGGCTGGGAAGCTCCGTGGCGGAGAGCATTATTGAAGAACGTAATGAAAACGGACTCTTCACCAGCGTGTTCGACTTCGCGCGTCGCATCAATCTTAAAACTGTCAACAAGCGGAGCTTCGAGGCGCTTGCCCGCGCGGGAGCTTTCGATTCGTTCGACAATACCCACCGTGCCCAGCTTTTCTTTCAGGAAACCAGCGACGATACCACCTTTATAGAGAAGCTCCTGCGCTTTGCCGCCAAATATCAGGAGCGCAAAAACTCACAGCAGGTCTCGCTCTTCGACGACGACGATGAGCAAATCATCGCCGACGACCCGCCATTGCCCGAGTGCAAACCCTGGACAAACATCGAAAAACTCCGCAACGAGAAGGAGGTCACAGGATTTTACATCTCCGGCCATCCGCTCGATGAATTCAGAACGGAGCTTAAAAATTTTGGCAAACAGCGCATCTCCGATTTCAAAGACAACCTAAAAAAATTCGCCAACCGCCCCCTGGTGTTTGGCGGCATGGTGGCATCGGTAACCCACCGCTTTACCAAAGACGACAAGCCATGGGGAACTTTTGTACTGGAGGATTTCGACGAGACCTTCGAGTTGCGCCTGTTTTCGGAAGAATATCTCAAGTACAAATACTTCCTCACCGAAGGCTTTTTCCTGTTGATCTATGCACGCGTAGAACAGCGGTTCAGAAACGAGGAGGAGTTTCAGGTGCGCATCACCGACATCCGGCTGTTGCCAGAGATCATCGACCGGCAGACGCAGGGCATCACATTGCGTATCTCAATCGACGACCTGGAGCCAGCGCTGGTAGATCAGATTTTTGATTTGTATAAAAAAAATACCGGCAATTGCCATGTGCGCTTTTTGGTGGTGGATGAGCAGGATGGATTAAAGCTGGAAATGAAATCGGCTGCCATGCGCGTAAAACCATCAGCATTTCTCAAAGCCATCGAACGGGAGCCTTTGATCAGCTATGAGCTTAAAGGGAATTAGCGCTGGTCAGAAAAAGTTGTGAGAGGAGATAAAAAAAGCCGTCCCGGGCGGGAGCGGCTTTTGCAATTAACCAAATTAGTGAGCTATGAAAAAAAAATTACTTTTTTGGAATCCGGTATTACCCGGAAGTAATGTTTAGAATAGGTAACGAGAAATAAACTGAAATGGTTTATGCTTTAACCATTTTTAAAGTTTTTGGCCACCTCATCCCAATTTATCACATTAAACCATGCCGCGATATAGTCGGGTCGTTTGTTTTGATATTTCAGGTAATAGGCATGCTCCCACACATCCAGCGCGAGGATGGGCTTGCCATGGTGATCGGCTACATCCATCAGCGGGCTGTCCTGGTTAGCCGTTGAGGTAATCTTAAGATTGCCCGAATCATCTTTGATGAGCCATGCCCAGCCGCTTCCAAAGCGGGTGGCTGCTGCATCACTAAATTTTTCTTTGAATTGGTTGTAGGAGCCAAAAGCCGATTTTATGGCTTTGCCAATATCGCCATCAGGCTCGCCGCCACCATTTTTGGTCATCACTTTCCAAAACAGATCGTGGTTAAGAAAACCGCCGCCATTGTTGCGGATGCCTGCAGGTGCTTTGCTCATCTCTTTGAGCAACTGGCCAAATTCCATGTCGGCATACTCGCTCTCTTTGGCAGCAGCCATAAACTTATCGTAATATCCACGATGATGCTTGGTGTAGTGCAGCTCCATGGTCTGTGCATCGATGTAGGGTTCTAAAGCATCGAAACTGTAGGGTAAATCAGGAAATTTGAGATCTTTTACTTTGGTTGTTAACATGATTAAGATTTTTTGGTGTTTGTAATTTAGTTTCTACCAGAACAACCATTCTCACCGCGCTTTGTTTATGAGTTGCAACGTTTTGAATATTTTTAACATCGCAGTGGGCAAATCCCAAAAATTAAGATACAAAACCCAAAGGTGTTTGTACTGCGTTGTTTTGAATAGTACTAATTTCGCGCAATGAATAACGGAAGCCGGAAATATCAACACATATTTTTTGATCTGGACATGACCTTGTGGGATTTTGAATCGAACGCCCGCGAGGCTTACCAGGATATTTACCACACCTTCAGGCTGAGCGACCGCGGCATTGCCAGTCTCAACGATTTTGTCAGCACATATTTTGTTCACAACGATCGGTTGTGGCAGCAGTATCGCAATGGAGAGATCGAGAAAGAGCTTTTGCGTTCCCTGCGTTTTGAGCTTACCCTGCGCGATTATGGCATCGACGATCCGGCGCTGGCCCACGCCATTGGCCACGAATATGTAACCATCAGCCCTACCAAAACCCGATTGTTTCCCAACGCCCACGCCACGCTGGCCTATCTGCAAAAGCAA
>JAAYIU010000381.1 GCA_012523265.1 Bacteroidales bacterium
GCCTTATAGTCAGATCGTCCCGCAAAGTATTCTGCTCCGTCAGAACCATACAAAGCAAAATCAAGATCGGCCATACCCGTAGTTATGTCAAGCGCAAAGGTGTGTAAACCCGGATCCAGATGAACGTCATAGATTTCCACAACATCGCCTGGCGACTAGGAGGCGCCAAGTGGTGCTCCTACGATAACCACATCCCATCCCCCTTCAAATTCTACCCTTGCATTACCTGTTCCGGAATATCTTGTTACCTCTATCCCTCTCTCAGTTGAGCTGTAATATGTGCCGTCAAGCACTACAAAGTCCTCTATAGCGGCACCGTAATTTGAATACGCTAATAAGTTGTTAAATGAGGTATTTGCATGTAGCTCAATATCCCAGTCATCAAGTGCTAAAGCTCTTACCCCTACTACGTTCCAATAACTTTGGGTATTTGTAAACTGGAAATAGTTAGAGGATACGGTTGACGTAATTGCCACACCTTCCTGAAGCGTGTAGTATTTTTCGCCTGAATCGGTTGTGGAATTCCCTGCAAAGGGATCAGTAGGATAAACATCACCCCGGATCGACGGGGCTTTTTGATCAGTAATTTGCTTTTTCTGATCAATTGTTACGTGATCAACCTGGGCAGACAAAGTGATGTAAGCCAGGAACATGAATAATAAAAGTGCATTTTTTTTCATTTACATTAGGGTTTAGGTTTATAAAAATGAATTCATGAAAGGTCAATCTAAAATCACGCTGTGCATTGATAATCAATAGATAAATTTTATAGCTTTCGCCTTTTGTGCCAGTAAAATCAAGAACTGTAGCTTGTAGTGATTAGCTTGTTAAAAAGTTAACAAACATAGAGCAATTTTCAATATAGCAACATAAAGTCAAAAAAAACTCCCGAAAGCCATGCAGCCTTCGGGAGTTTTTATTGTTAAGCATTGTTGTCCGGCAAACATAATTTCCTTTAAATAGATGAGACCAGTCTAAAAAGTCAAAATACCCCTAAATCCTCTAAAGGGGATTTTTCCAAACTACTGATTTTTAGTACTTCTACCTTCAGGGTTCGGGGTAAAAAGTACTAAAAATCAGTAGTTATAGAGTTTTTAGACTACTCTCATAGATTCTTAACTCCACTACGTTCCGTTCAGAATGACAAGACATTAGGGTTTTTGAGAGGGCTAAGCTGGCGGTGAAGCCGCCAGCTTAGCCCTCTCTCCTCCAATCCATCGCAAGCCCTCGTCATTCTGAGCGTAGCAGCTTGCCCCTACTTTTCGGGGAAGAATCTATTGTTTTTAACCGGACACCAGTGATTGTTAATAAAGAAAAAAGAAAACCTATCTCCGGATCAGCTTCTTCACTACTGCCGGCTGATTCCCTGAAAGTTTTAATTGATATACGCCCGGCGGCAGCGCCGAAACATCCCACCGCAGTTCGTCGGCAGCGTCGTTGGTGCGCTGCAGGAGCAGCTCGCCGTGCGCCGAATAAAGCTGTAAAAGGCTGTATTGGCCGATGCCTGTGAGGGTGATGGTGCCATTGGTTGGGTTTGGATAAATATCCACTGCCGCAGTGGAAATAGTCCCAATACCCGTGGCAGTTTGTTGGATGCGGGTGATTACCGACAAGCCGTGATCTGCAAAGACATCTCCGTTTCCGGCAGGTTCATAAACGGCTGTCAGCATACCGACTTCGTTTGTGGCCGTGCGGTAAATCTTCAGACTGATGGTTTGTCCGCTCAAGTATCCGCTGGTGCCTGGCTGTTGTGCGTCATCGGCAAAGGCAGTGATGGCCAGTGGCTCGCCGGGCATTTCAACCAGGGCAACGCCGCAGCAAATATTGTCGGACGTAAACAACCCTATGATGTCGCCGGCCACAAGCTCTGCAGTTGCGCCAGGTGCAAAAGCAA
>JAAYIU010000206.1 GCA_012523265.1 Bacteroidales bacterium
ATATTAGATAGTAATTTGAAAAGAAAATAGTTTATCATGAGTAAAAATTATCATGGTTTTAAGGATTTGTTCGTCTATCAGAAGGCGTTTAAATTGTCGATGGATATTCTACAGTTGACGAAGTTTTTTCCTAAAGAAGAAAAGTATTCTTTGACTGATCAGGTTAGACGGTCTTCAAGGTCAGTTGGTGCCAACCTCGCCGAAGCTTGGGCAAAGAGAAGATATGTGAAGTCTTTTGTAGCAAAGTTAATTGATTCTCAGGGCGAATCATTTGAAACAACGCATTGGCTCGATACTGCTATTGCTGCAAAGTATATGGATCAAAAAAAACATAATGAATTATCAGAATTGAATTTGGAGGTTCAAAAAATGCTGGAATCCATGATTAACAATCCAGATAAGTTCTGCCAATAGTTTAATTTGAGGCATACCCTCTACTTGCTACTTACTACATACTGGAAAACGGAGCTGGTTTGGCAGAATGCTAAGAATCAAATTAAGAGAATACTTGTTAGACGTGCAAAGTCATTGTTTTAAAAATGTTACTACATTTGTACCATGAGTATAAATACAGAAACAAAAATAAACAAATTATCGCAACTTGTACCACCAGGAACGGTTATTCTGGCTGAGTGGCTTACCAAAATCGGATACTCGCGTGAGTTGCAACATCGCTATGTCAAAAACTCCTGGCTTACATCCATCGGATATGGCGCATTTATAAGAGCTGGCGATACTATTGGCTTGAATGGAGCAGTTTATGCGCTTCAGTTTCAATCCGGAAAAGATATTCATATAGGTGGTCGGACAGCATTGAGTATGCAAGGTTTTGCACATTATCTTGAACTTTATCAAAAGGAATCGCTTTTGTTTGCCCAGCGCGGTAAGCGTTTACCCACCTGGCTGTAAAAGATTAAGTGGGACACAAAATCTGTACTGATTCATAGTTCTATGTTACCGCCCGTTATCGGTTTATCGGAATACAAGGATAAGTCATTTACGATCAAAATATCCGATCCGACCAGGGCATTTTTGGAGTGTCTTGAAATGACCCCGGATAGGTTCGACCTGATGGAGGCCTGGCATATCATGGAAGGATTGTCATCATTACTACCGGCAAGGGTTCAGGAAATATTGGAAAAATGTAATTCAGCGAAAGTAATTCGTTTATTTTTATTCCTTGCTGAAAAAGCAGGTCATGCCTGGTTTAAATACCTTCATACCGATAGTTTGAAAATGGGGAAGGGGAAAAGGAGTATTGTTCCGGCGGGAGCATACATTTCTAAATACCAAATAACAGTGCCAAAGGAGTTGAAGTGATCAATCCACAATTTAAAAAACAGGTTGCACTCTTGCTGAGAATTCTAACTCATGTAGCAAAGGAAAAGAATCTGGCGCTTCATGGTGGTTCAGCAATAAACCTGTTTTTTCATGAGATGCCCCGTTTGTCGGTTGATATTGATCTCACGTATTTGTATATAAACTCACGGGAAGATGATTTAAATCAGATAAATGCGGCTTTATCACGGCTCAAAGTTCAACTCCAACATACTATTCCCGGTATTAAAGTAAAAGGTCCGGGATTGGAATCAGAAGAATTCAAACTATTTTGTTCTGTGGGGCGAACAATGGTTAAAATTGAAGTTAATACAATTAATCGAGGCATAGATGGTTTGGTTCAACTACTGCCTTTGTGTGAAACTGCACAGAAAGAATTCAACATGTTTTGCGAAATGCAGATTGTACCACTTGGTCAGCTCTATGGAGGTAAAATTGTTGCTTCACTTGACAGGCAGCATCCCCGGGATTTATTTGACATCAGAGCCATGTTAAATAACTATGGATATTCCGATAATATACACCTTGGTTTTATTTTTTGTTTGCTAAGTAGTAAACGGCCTTTTCATGAGTTGTTGCAACCCGCCCGAATTGATCAGCATAAAGTTCTTGAGAGTCAGTTTAGTGGAATGACAGATGAAGTTTTTACCTACGAATTGTTTGAGGAAACAAGGGAAATACTCATCCAACAAGTGAACAACCATCTATCCGCCTCCGATAAATCTTTACTAATGAGTTTTGCCACAGGAGAGCCTGAATGGCCTGACGTTGATTATAGTGCTTTTCCTGGCATACGATGGAAACTGATGAATATTAGAAGGTTTGAAGAGCTTAACAAGATTAAGTTTAAACAGCAAATTAAGCTACTCGAAAAGGTCTTGTTTTAATTCCTGGGTGATGGAGCTGGTGTGGCAGAACGTGAAGAATCAGGGGAAGCGGGTTTTGTTGAAGCTGAGGGGATGAGCGTAGAAAGGACTTGCGCCTTGCGTGGGCAAGGCGCCTGGGAGATTGCGTCGCTTCGCTCGCAATGACCATGCTCCGCATGGGAAGGACTGAATAATGTCCCCAACAACGCCAGAGTCTGCGATCCCGACCGAAGCGTCGGGAGAAGCAGCCTGCTTGGGAGTTCCCTCCGTAAGGTTTACGATTTTGTGGACCGCATCAGCTATCTCGAAGAATTGGAAAATAAGTGGCAACTGACCTTTGGTTATAAACCAAATCAGTTTGATGAGGCTCTTTTGAAAATAAAGGAATTAATCAGGCAACCCGGGGATGTCTATCTTCAGAGAAGAGATGCGATGCTGGAAAATTCGATAAATGTTACCGGGTTTTTAAATTGGTTCATCCAAAAAAATCCCGAGAGTATGAGCATTATGCAGACAAACCCCGACTACCAATACAATTTCAAATAACAAGTAAACCGCTAATGGAAGCTAGTCTAACGCTAATTCTCGCGAATAAAATCCGTTTGCGGCAATCCGCGTGGAATCCGCGTAAATTCGCGGTCAATTTTTTTTCATTAATTCGCTAACTAGTGTCTGTCCATAAAGTCGGTGGAAAC
>JAAYIU010000378.1 GCA_012523265.1 Bacteroidales bacterium
CTGACGTCCGGCGCCGATGCCGGTGCGCACCTTGTTGGTGCTGCGGTTCAGGAAGCGGATATAATCGCACGCCTCGCGCACCTCGTCGGGATGGGTGCAGTCGGGGTAGGTAACCGTTTCGATGAGCGGCATCCCGAGGCGGTCGGTTTTGTAAATACGCACGTGGCCGATGTCGGAAATTTCGCGGCACGAATCCTCTTCGAGGCTAAGCTGGATGAGACGTATCTTTTTATTCCGGAGCGGAATCTCACCTTCCACGCCGATGATGGCCGTGCGCTGAAATCCGGTAGGGATGGAGCCGTCGAGGTACTGCTTGCGGGTGATGTGCACCTCGCCCACGATATTGAGCTTGCTCAGCAGCGAGATCATGATGGCAATGTCGAGCGCCTGGCGGTTGACCGGAAAAGGCGGCGTGTCGTCCACTTCGTAGGTGCAGGTAGTTTGGTTTTTGACGCGGTAGATGATCTCCTTTTTTGTTTTAAACTCCATCAGTGCGGTGCCGTCGTATTCGCCCAGTTCGCTGAGCGTTGGACGCATGTGACGCACCACCTCGGCATCATAGTCGTCGTTATCATTATACAAGCCGGCCGGACAGCGGCAAAAGAGCTTCTGGTCGGTGAGCAACTGCTGGTGCACTTCAAGCCCCGACATGAAGCCAATGCGCTGATAATCGGCTGGCGTAGCCTGGCGGCGCGCAACGTATCCTATCTTTTTGCGGGTGAGTTCGTAATTTTTGCGCGGATTGAGTTTTTGATTCATCTGGACGTTTCCTGATTTTTTATTAAAAAAATATCTCCTTTGAAGCAGGCTCCAAATGTAGGATTATTTGAAAAAGCAGAAAAGAAATTGTTCTTTGTTCCCTTCGGCAAGCTCAGGGTAAGACTTTCGGCTGGTGGTTGCTGATGTGCTGATGTGCTGATGTGCTGATGTGCTGATGTGCTGATGTGCTGATGTACTGATGTGCTGATGTGCTGATGTGATGATGTGGTTGAGTTTGCCGAAACCAGCTTGTCGAAACCAGCTTAGGGTAAGACCTTTGGCCGGTGGTTGAGCTGGCTGTTGAGCGCGCCGAAACAGTCGAAACCACCTCAGGGCTGGCTGTTGTTCGTTTCCCGAATCGCGGAGTATATACCGATTTTTCGGGGCTCTCGGGATTTCCCCGATTGGTCGGGGCAGGCAGCTTCGCTCAAGTTCGTTGTTCCGGAGTCGCATAATTAAAAATAAAGCAGGTTGAATGAACAAACATTACCACTAAAATAATTGGAGGGAGACAAGGAATGAAGATGCCGGTAAAATAATATCTTCGCCTGACGGGAGTTAACAGAAGGTCTACAATAATCAAGCGACACGACCCATGATGAGAATCCATTTTTCTGGTTTGATCTTTTTGGTGATGATCCTCATCGGAAGCATCTTTGCGCCCGGCAACGCGGCTTTTGGACAGACCAAAGCAAGAATACAAATCATTCATGCCGACGACTTACGGGGCATGAAAAGTGGCGGCGAAGAGCTTAACATCCTGGTGGGCGATGTGCAGTTTGAGCACGATGGTGCTTATCTTTATTGCGACAGCGCCATTCTCAACACCCGCCGCAGCGACCTGTATGCATACGGCAACGTGCACATCAAGATGAGCGATACCCTCAACCTTTATGGCGACACACTTCACTACAACGGAAACACGCGGGTGGCAGTAGTTACAGGGAACGTTATCCTCCGCGATAATCAGGCAACGCTTTATACCAACCAACTCAACTACAACCGCAAAACGCGCACTGCCTACTATACCACCGGCGGGCGCATCGAGAACAAAGACAACGAACTTAGCAGCAGTTTTGGCATCTATTATACCGACACCAAACGGGTGCATTTCAAAAACAATGTGGAGTTGGTCAATGATGAATATCTGCTGCGCTCCGATACGCTGATTTATAACACAGCCACCGCCACAGCTTTCATTTCGGGGCCTACCACCATCACCGGCGAAGAGGAATTTTTGTATGCCGAAGATGGCTTTTACGATACCCGCACCGACGTCACCATGCTGCAGCAAAATGCGTATATGATTTACAAAGAGCAATACCTGCGCGGCGACAGCATCTATTTCGAGAAAGCTACCGGGATAGGCGAGGTGTTTGGCAATGTGTTCCTTCAGGATACGCTGCAAAACATGATCGTTACGGGACATTATGCTGACTATCACCGAAACCAGGGCTATGCCTGGGCCACCGACAGCGCCATGGCCATTATGGCCGATGCCGTCGACAGCCTGTTCCTTCATGCCGACACACTCTGGCTCACCTTCGACACCGCCGGCAATCCGCTGCAACTTACGGCCTACCACCACAGCAGATTTTATAAAACCGACTTGCAGGGAATGAGCGATTCGCTGGTGTATTCCTTTGCCGATTCCACCATCCACATGTTTTACGACCCCATATTGTGGGCCGACGAAAACCAGCTCACCGCCGACGACATCATCATCTATAGCTCCGGCCAGCGCGCTGACTCAATGCGGATGACCGGTTCGGCCTTTATCGTTTCGAAAGATAAGTATGGCGCCGGAAATTTTAACCAGATAAAAGGCAAAGAGATGATGGCTTATTTTGAAAATAATGAACTGAACCTGGTGAAGGTGGACGGCAACAGCGAGACCATCTATTTTGTGCGCGAAGAAGAGGGCGCCCTTATCGGGATAAATAAGGCTGTGGCCGGACGCATGGAGATATTTATTGCCGACCGCCAGATAGATGGAATCATCTATCACGAAAATCCCGATGCCATACTTTACCCCGAAGGCGAGCTGCCCACGGATCAGTTTTTTCTGCGCGACTTCCGCTGGAGCCAGGAACTAAGACCGAAGAGCCGTTACGATGTGTTCCGGTGGCCGAAGTGAATCGTCTGCCATCATAACATCCTCCGCGAATTTCCGCCAATAAAGCTAATTTCCGCGAATTATAATTTGTGTTAATTCGTCTTTTTCGTGTTAATTCGTGGAGTGTTTTTCAATCGAAAATCATAAATCGAAAATCGTAACTCCTCCTCTACCGTCTGCACAATTCTTTATAAATACAGGTTTTGCAGGTTTCGACAATGGAGGTTTGCGAAAAGGGGATTGTTTCATCAAAAAGTTCATCGAGCAAATCCAGCAGATAGGTCTCGAAGGCTTCCAGTTTTTCTTCGTCCAAAGCGGAATCGTATTTTCTGCCTTCGGTGTTTAGCCCAAAGCTTAGCATGCACAGGCTTAGTTTGCGCATGCTGATGATGCCGGCCTGGAAGTCGCCTCCCGAATGGTGACCCGTTTTAGTATAAAGCCAGGCATAGAGCAGCACCTGAAAAACTTTGTCGTGTTTGTCGCCCTGCCACAAATCCTCCCAGCTTTTTATGCGCAGTTCTGAGGCACCGCTTACGTTGCCGGTTTTGTAATCGATGATGCGGATCATCCCATCCAGCCGGTCGATGCGGTCGATGACGCCGTGAATTTTAGCCATCTTTTCCCGGTCAGGAATTTCCACATCCAACGCCACCTTTTTCTCCAGGCCGATCACCTGAAGTGCTTCTGGTTGCGCTGTCAGCAGCTTTATCTCTGTGAGCAAAAAGTCGTCGATAAACTTACGAATCACTTCCAGCAGCAGCTTGTTGCGCCCCCACTGCACCTGCCCGTGCTGGTAATCTTTTATAAGTGCTTCCTGTATCACTATCTCCACCTGCGGCTGCAAATTGACGATGTCGGAAGCAATGAGCTGTTTTCCTTTTACAAAAGTGTAGAGCTTTTCCAGGACAAAATGCACGATGTTTCCGATGATACGGTAATCGATGGTTTCCTGCACCTCGTCGGGTTCTTTGAGGGCGGCAATATTTTTCAGATAAAACCGCAGGCCGCACTTTCTGTAATCGTTAAGTGATGTTGGCGATAGGCCACGACTGGCTTTGGCCGTCAGTTGCGCCATCACGTTTTCAGTTTTCTGCACCTCTATTACTCTGTCGCTTCCCGCTGAAGGTGGCGGCGCGGTAGCAATTGCCTCTTCGATCGTAATAGCCGGATTGTATCGTGGCAGCTCATGTACGATCTGCCGGATAAAGCGGCTTTGCTCTTTGGTATCAGAATCCTGGTTGGTGTCGTAGAGAATGTGCACCTCCTGCGCTCCGCACAGCAGTCGGTAAAAATGGTAGGCATACACAGCGGCTTTTTGTGTGGCGGTGGGTAATTTGTATTCGGCACGGATGTCGGCAGGGATGTACGAATCGTTGCTTTTGGCCGCGGGCAGCTTGCCTTCATTTGCGCCAAGCAAAATCACTTTTTCAAATCCGAGGCTTCTGGTTTCGAGCAGCCCCATCACCTGCGCGCCCCGCAACGGCTCGCCCGAAAATGGAAGTCGCTGTGTACGCGCGATGGCCGTAAAAACTTCACGCAGCGATTTGATGCTGTCGATGGTTCCGTAGCGTGCGTTTAAATCATTGATGCGCGTCAGCAGCAGGGCTATATTAAAAAGATATTCCAACTGAAGCTCGAAGATGCCCGGCTGTTGCTTTTCGGTAGTTTTATAATGATTTCTAAAAAAGTTGACAATATCGCCGGCGGCTGCAAGCATTTTGGCCGGCTCATCGCCGATGGCGCCAAAAATCAGGCGGATAAGCTGCAGCGATTTGTCAGAAACATCTAAAACCTCCTTTGGAATCTGTTCGGCAAGCGACATGATTTCGGCAGGAGAATAAAATGTCTGGTTGGATTTGCGGATGGCGCCAACCAACCAAGCCGGATCGAAAACCTGCGCTGTGAGCGGATGTTGCAGAAGGCGCAGCACATCGTTGTAATGAAATCCCTGGCTGGCACTTTGCGTGGTGGTTTCAAAACGCTTCTTGTTTTCGTGCATCTTTAGCAGATAAACCAGGAAACTATATTGCGGCGTGCTTATCAGCGGATAACCCATCGTAACATTAAAAGCCGACAGGTTTTCGGGCAGCGCGTTGAGCACCGGCATCATCAGTTGTTCATCGGCCAGCACCACGGCCATCTGCCCGGCAGCATCGGTGGTTTGGGATGCGGCAAGCCATTGCTGCAAAAGCGTTGCGGCATGTACCGCCTGTCCGCTGATTCCGGCCACGCCATGCACCTGAATCTTTTCGGGCGGCGCGTCAGCAAAACAATCGGACGATGCCTCGAAATACTCTTTCCCGAAAAGGCGCATTTGCTTACGCAAAAAAGTACCCGCTTCCTGCCGCGGATCGTCGAGGTAGTAACGATCGGCATCGGGAAGCAAAGTGGCTTTGCCTTCCTCAATCAGATATTTCATCACCACCTCCTCGGCAGTGGTGAGGGCATTAAAACCTGCAAAATAGATCTTCGACCAAGGCAAAGCCTCCGCTATTTCGGTGATATTTTCGGCGGCAAAGCGGTACATCCTGCCTGGCCAGGCGCTACCGGTGGCTGCGAGATTTTCGGCAAGTTGTTGGTAATATTCGTACAAAGAGCTGTAAAACCGCAGGTAGTCGCGCACGGCAACGGTGAGGCCATCTGGGGCGAGGTTCCATTTTTCGATCACCTTTACCTCGGTAAGATAACCAAAGATGCTGCGGGCATCCACCAGGTGCGCATCGATATCGCTGAAATCGGTTTGCAGCACGTGTCCCCATTTGATAAATTCGCCGAAAGGCTGCGCTTTTTCCTTTTCTATCCGTCGGTGTATTTCGTAAAGTTCAAAGTCGATCACCACCGGATCGGCCAGCGTTAATTCAGAGATGCGGGCGTAGAAATCATCCACCGCATGAAAGTCGGGCGCCCATACCGTGCGATTGGCCAGGGTGGCAATATGCTTTCGCAAAAAAAGTCCCGCACGCCGGTTGGGCATTACCACACAGATTTTATCCAACTGGTCGCCGTCGGTTTGAAGGATGGTATGGGCTACGCGCTCAAGAAATATTTTCATTATAAAAAAGCCTTTGTTTTACAGCGTGTAAAAGTAAAGGTTTTGGTTGGAAAAGGAGCCGGATAAACCAAATCAACGGTGATTTGCCCATTACTTTTTCTTTATAAATAAAATAATAATGAGCTATGAATAGTTACACAGGGTAACATAGTGTTTTTACACAGAGTAACACTATGAAATCAAGAAACACCAAACTTGAGCGTAGCTGCCTGCCTCGACCAATCGGGGAAATCCCGAATAAAAACGGGATAGACTCCACGATTCGGCAAACCAGCAACAGCCTGTACTGAGGTGGTTTCGACTGTTTCGGCGCGCTCAACAGCCAGCTCAACCACCGGCCAAAGGTGTTACCCTAACATCATCACATCACCGCATCACCACATCACCACATCACCACATCACCACATCACCACATCATCACTATCTTTGCAGCAATGGAAATTATAAAAAAATACTTTGCCGGTCTTTCCGTGCGGCAGACGGAGCAACTGGGGCAGTTGCAGGAACTTTACACTTTTTGGAACGAACGCGTGAATGTGATCTCGCGCCGCGACATCGAAAACCTCTATGAGCGGCATGTGCTGCACTCGCTGGCTATTGCCAAAGTAATAAGTTTTGCCGACGGCACGCAAGTTATCGATGCGGGCACGGGCGGCGGCTTTCCGGGCATCCCGCTGGCCATCCTCTTTCCGGAGGTAAGGTTTCATCTCATCGATTCTATTGCAAAAAAAATAAAAGTGGTGCAGGCTGTGGCCGAAAGCCTTTCATTGACCAATGTTACGGCCGCCGCGGTGCGTCTGGAAGAGATCAAAGAAACAGCAGACTTTGTCGTAAGCCGTGCGGTGACGCAGCTTCCGCAATTTGTGCAGTGGGCAATGCCCCACATCCGGGCCGGCGGAAACAATAGTTTGCCCAATGGAATCCTGTACCTCAAAGGCGGTGACCTCACCCCCGAGCTGATGCAGTTGAAACTTCACAGCCAGGTGGTGCCGCTCAGCCGATATCTGGACGAGCCTTTTTTTGAAACCAAAGCGCTGGTGCATCTCTGGAAACCGGCGGGAGTAAAAGAGAATTTTAAAAAATTAAAAAAATCAAATAAATGATAGGTTTTAAAACTATTGCGCTAATACAGAGCAATAAGCTCTTCGAAGGAATCGACGTATTGATTCGAAATGCAAGAAACAAAGTTTCCGTTTATTTGAATTCCGAATCAACCTTGCTCTATTGGAGCATAGGAGCCTGCATCAACAGTGAATTAAGACAGGATATCAGGCTCGAATATGGCGCAAGGATACTTGCGACACTGTGGCAACAATTGACTCAAAAGCACAGCAAAGGCTTCAGTTACTCAGCGCTAACCCGCATGAGCAAGGTGGCCGTAGTTTTTAATAAAGAAACCCAATGAAAAAGACTAAACTAACCCTGCTACTTTTTCTTTTTGCCAATATGGTTTTCGGTTAGAAAATAAATAAACCATGCAAATCATCTTCATCCTCACCGAACC
>JAAYIU010000019.1 GCA_012523265.1 Bacteroidales bacterium
ACATTTACATTTGACAAATTTTGACAAGCCAAAATAAATACTAATACGGTGGGCCATTTAGGACAGAAAATCAGAGAACTGAGAGAGAAGCAAAACCTTCTCTTGCGACAGGTAGCAGCACAGCTTGAAGTGGACACTGCTTTGATAAGTAAGATTGAACGAGGCGAACGAAACGCCTCGAAGCAGCAGGTTATCGACATTGCCAAATTTCTAAATGCAAACGAAGAGGAGCTATCAACACTTTGGCTGGCTGACAAAATTGAATCAGCAATTGTTGAAGAACCTGCAATTGCTTATCAGGCAATGAAGATTGCCAACAAAAATCTAAAAAAATGAAAAAGGGAATAAAACTCATAGACAATTCCTCCAACGAATACCAACTTGGCAGTGTGCTGAAAGAGTTGATCGCCGACAATTCTTATTCTCAAATTTCAGTGGCTACTGGTTATTGGGATTTGCCGGGAATGGTTGAAATCCTTCCCGAACTTTCTCAGTTTTTAGAAAGAGATGATTGCTCTTTTCGCTTGTTGCTTGGTGAAGAGCCATCAGTAAAAGCATACCAGGTAAAGAAACCTGCACAACAAGACCCTGATTTTCCGCATAAGTATTTGAAGAAAGACCTGGAGGACTTGCAACTGAAAAAGGAGTTTCAAAAAGTTGCCGAGATGCTGGGTAAATTCATAAATGAAAACAATACAGGTAAGGTTCAAATCAAAATTTACCAGAAAAATTTCCTTCATGCTAAGTGTTACATTTTTGGAACGGACGAAGAAAATGCCGTTGGCATAATTGGCAGTTCCAATTTCACCAGGCAGGGAATGTTTGGCAATCTTGAATTGAATCAGTTTGAGGACAACAACGCAACTGTAAATTTTCTCCGCAAAAAATTAACGCAGCATCCATCGCACCGAACATGGTTTGAAGAACTTTGGAACGATAGCCTGGACTGGGCAAAAACTTTCAAAGAGGAAATTCTTGCATTGAGCAAGCACGGAGGCATTTGTTTCAGCGCTTACGAAATGTATATTCATGCCTTGTATCGCATATATGGTCAGGACTTGATGGACGAGAAAGAAAACAAAGTTGACATCGACGACCCGGCATCGGGCAAACCGCAACTGCTGAAATTTCAAATCCAAAATGCAAACAGTTTAATAAAGAAATTGGAACGCCAGGGTGTTGCCATGCTTTCTGATTCTGTTGGCTTAGGTAAAACTTACACGGCAATAAAAGTGATTGAGTATTACAAGCACAACATGAATCAAAGAGTAGTGGTGATTGCACCAGCAGGACTGCTTCCGCAATGGAGAAAAGCATTTGACGATTTCCGTGTGATTCACATTCCTGAGATTTACAGTTTGCAAGATACGGAACGAATAAAAGATGTGCGTGAAAATTTACAATCTATTCCTGTGGGATTATTTGTGTTTGACGAAAGCCACAATCTGAGAGCATCAGGCGGACAACGTTTTGATGTGTTCATTAAATGGAGACAGGAAAACGAAAATGCAAAAACTTTGATGCTCACTGCAACGCCCATCAATAATCAATTGGCTGACTTGACAAATCAAATCATGTTGGGTTCAGGTGGCGAAATTTTTAAGTTGGGCAAATTTTATGACCGGGGCAGACAAAAATATTTTACGCTGAAAGAAAGGCTGGAACTTTTGCAAACCGACATGCGAAAACAAATTCGCGAAAGCGGATTTATAAATTATCAGCAAATCAAAGAACAACTTACTCCCCTGCTCAACCGCTTCATTGTAAGACGGACACGCCAGGGAATTGAAAAAGAATATCCCGAAGGTTTGGAGATAAACGGCAAAGTGCAAAAGTTTCCGAAATCTTACCC
>JAAYIU010000433.1 GCA_012523265.1 Bacteroidales bacterium
GAATAAATATAAACCCACGCTATCAGACACAAAAAAAAGGGCAATTTGTAATGAAACAAAAAGCCCTTTAGAAATCCAGGGGATTGGATTTGGGGGGGGATTGGGGAACTATTTTATTGAACCAAACGTATTTCAACGCGTCTGTTCCTTGCTCTGCCTTCGGGTGTGGCATTGGTATCTCTGGGGCGTAATTCGCCATATCCTACAAAAGTCAACCGTGCAGGATCGATGCCTTTGTCGACAAAATATTGTCTCATAGCGTATGCGCGGCTTTCTGATAAAACCTGATTATCAGCGTCGCTGCCAACATCATCTGTATGCCCTTCTATTGCAAATTTTGAATCCGGATACGCTTGCATGATCTTAACAATTTCGTCAAGATCTTTAAATGATTTCTGTTTGATGACGTATTTATTTGTTTCAAATTCAACGACATCAGTAACATTACTCATCTGTTTTTCTATTTCCATAATCTTGACCTCGGTCAATTTCGGGGCGGGGCAACCGTCGAATTCTGCAAGTCCGAAAACATCGGGGCATTTATCCAGGTGATCCGGTATGCCGTCGCCATCAGCATCCGGGCAGCCATCAAATATTGCAAGCCCAAAAACATCGGGACATTTATCCAGATGATCCGGAACGCCATCGCCATCGGTATCAGGGCAGCCATCATGTATTGCGAGTCCGGGAACATCGGGACATTTATCCAGGTGATCCGGAACGCCGTCGCCATCGGTATCGGGGCAGCCATCAAACATAGCCAGTCCGGGAACATCAGGGCATTTATCCAAATGATCCGGAATGCCGTCGCCATCGGTATCAGGGCAACCGCTAAAAACTTTTAGACCGGGCACTGCCGGGCACTCATCCAGATGGTCAGGAACGCCGTCGCCATCTGTATCAGGGCAACCGTCGAACTCTGCCAGGCCGGGAGTGTTGGGACACAGATCTTTTTTATCGGGTATACCATCACCATCCCTATCAGCTCTTTTACCAAATCGGGTAACTACGCCAAATGAATAATGGAAATAGTCGTTAAATTCGAAAACATAATCGTAGGACGCTTCGGCATTTACACCAAGCCAGTCAGTAACCCAGATGTTTACGCCTACACCGGTTGATTGCGCCAGATAGGTCTTTTCGTTTAGATTCGTGCCGTTCGCACCTAAGAAAACGTACGGCTCTACCATAGCATCGTCTTTTAGCAGGTAGCCGTTGGCAAATTTATAAGCAAACTGACCCTGTAGGCGCCACATATTGTTGGTTTCAATTGGGCCTTCGATGGGAGGCCAACTGTTTAGTTTCTCTTTATCCAACTTTATCATCGAAAACTCTGCATCAAAAACAATCTCCTTGCTAAGCAATCTGGCAACTTTAAGCTGGGAAACAATTGTTTTTCCCATCCAGTTGGCATCGGTTAGTTGGTCGCCGACAGACATGTTTACAGCATGGAAATCAGCATAGTTGGTACTGACGCCAACCAGCCAGAGCCTCGTCTTATTTTGCGATTGGGCCGCAAACGTTACAGCGATAAACGCCAGAATGAGTAAAATGATCTTTTTCATAATATTTTGTTTTAAATTGGTGAATGTATTTTCACGATGCAAAAGTCCTTCATATTTCAAGGAATAGTGTTACACTTAATACGAAAATAGTTACATCTTTCACACATACATAAAGAATAAGGACAAGTGTGTTATGCAAAAAGTTGTATTTTTGACAATACTTTTTTTAATTAAGGGGTGCATCATGAAACTATACATTAAATACATGGTCAGTTTGCGATGTAAAATGTTGGTAAAAGAGGAGCTGAAAAACCTGGGACTTAACTATGTTAATGTGGATTTGGGCGTGGTTGACATTATGGAAGATATCACGATGGAACAAAAGCTTCAGCTTAAAGAGAATCTGATGAAATCGGGTTTGGAACTGCTCGATGACAAAAGAAGCATTCTTATCGAAAATATCAAAAACGTAATTATCGAAATGGTTCATTACACTGATGAACTTCCTAAGGTGAACTACTCCGACTACATCAGTGAAAAGCTGGGATACGACTATACCTACCTATCGAATATGTTCTCAGAAGTGAATGGCATTACTATTCAACAATTTATCATTATTCATAAAATAGAAAGAGTGAAAGAACTGCTGATCTATGATGAGTTGAACCTTACTGAAATTTCCTACATAATGCATTACAGCAGTGTAGCCCATTTATCCAGTCAATTCAAAAAAGTAACCGGATTAACTCCTACATTTTACAAACAGCTTAAAGATAAGCGGAAGCAAAACCTGGAAGATTTATAATCATTTTACCCGCCCATTCGCCGTTTTTTTTTAAAATTGTGACCTTATTCTTGCAGATGTTCTAAAAAAACCACCATTCCAGTCAGGTGAAAGGAAAACCTTTCAAATGTGTGATATGTGTAATAATTATATTCTTAAGTGTAATAGTTCTCCTATACTTCATACCTACTTTTGCATAAACATTAAATCTATATTTATTATGAAAACACATGTAAGATTAATCGGGACACTCCTTGTTTTAATGATGGCTCTGGGGAGCCTGCATAGCCAAGGATTGCAAGCATCATTATTTGATGAAGTAAACAAATCGATGCTGACAGCAAAAAATGCTCAGGCAGACATATTATCTCCACGCGCCTTTGGAGATGCAATGGATGAGTACAACGACGCCAGGAAGGAATACGATAAAAATGGAGACCTTTCTGATATCAGGGAAAAAATTGCGAATGCCAATGTTAAATTTTGGAAAGCAACTGAAAATACAAAAGTAAGTGCTGTTATGTTTGCGAGTGCCTTATCAGCCCGCATAGATGCGATAAGTGCGGAAGCAGATAAGTTTGTTAATGAAATGTGGAAAGACGCTGAGGAGGAAATGAAGGAGGCTGCCGAGAGATTGGAAAAAGGCGATGCCAGGAGGGCAGAAGAAAAGGCAATGGAAGCTACAAGCTTGTACAGAAAAGCTGAATTGGAATCGATAAAAGCCAACTACTTAAACAACGCAAAAAAACTCTTGGAAAAAGCGGATGATGATAAGGTTTACAAAAAGGCTCCAAAAACTATTGAAGAAGCCAAAAGCCTGGTTGCCAAAGCAGAGAAGGAATTATTGGAAAACAGATACGACACCGATGGTGCACGCGATTTGGCCAAAGAGGCCGAATATAAAGCACTGCTTGCTATGAATATTGCCAAAGAGGAAGAGATTCTGGACGATAAGGATTTTGAAACCGAAGATTATCTCCTTATGAGCTATGATCCCCTCACAAGAATAGGGGAGAGCTTAAACTTAAAAGTAAAATTTGATAAAGGGCTTGAGAATCCGGTTTCAGAAATCATAAACAGGATTAATGATGACAAGCGGCTCATGACAAATCTGGAATCCGCTCTCATTAGCCAGCGTCTGAAAAATGAAAACCTTGAGGTTCTGCTCAGTGAACAACAAAAAATTCTTGATAAGATGCAGGGCGCCTTAACCGATGAAGCATTGATAGCGCAGAAGCGGATTGACAGGCTGGAGGACATAAACGCAAAATTTGAACAGGTACAGCAAATATTCAACAAAGAGGAGGCGCAGGTCTTCCGCCAAAAAGACGATGTAATCATTCGAATGATTGGGGTGAACTTCGATGTGGGTAAGTCTCAGATTAAACAAGAAGATTATGCGCTGCTAACCAAATTACAAAAAGCCATGAACCAGTTTAACGATGCCTCAATTGTGATAGAAGGCCACACCGATTCTCAGGGAGGCGACGACCTTAACTTAAAATTATCGCAAGAGCGTGCTGATGCTGTGCTAAGTTACCTTAGTGCAAATACTACCATCGACAGGGGAAGATTTAGCACCGTGGGTTTTGGCGAAAGCAAACCAGTGGCCAATAACGAAACCGTTGCGGGCAGGAAAGTGAACCGCCGTATCGATATTGTGATTAAACCAAACTTCCAGGAAACTTATTAAGATAGATGCCCCTGAATTGGTTTGAGATAAAAAAAAGTACAAACCTTTAAAAAACATAGAAAATGAACAAAGCAAAAGATGGCATAGCCAAATCAGATAAAAAAGCTCCTGCTAAAATTTTAATGGAAAAGCAAGGCAAAGCCACAAAGAATCCCATTAATAATGCAGCGAATGCAGAATATGAAAAGTCAAAATCTTTTATCATTGTAGAGATTATTGAGTATGTCCCCAATTCGGTTGTGATTAAAACAATCATCAAAAAAACCACAGGAAATGTAACTGTATCATCGTTTGACACTGGTGAAGCCCTCACCGAAAAAACCTCTCCATTCGATACATTTGTTCAGGTGATTGATGGAAAGGCTGAGATTTTCATTAATGGAAATTCCACATCGCTCAACAC
>JAAYIU010000452.1 GCA_012523265.1 Bacteroidales bacterium
ACTACCAACTTCGATCCCACCGGCCCCGAACAGTGGTGCGGGCTGATTACCGACACAGAATGCATCAGCATCGACCTGAGCCAGTATGCCGGCAAACAAAATGTACTGTTAAAGTTTGAATCGATGAATAAATTTGGCAACAACTTATACCTGGCCAACATCCGCATAACTTCACCCACTGCAATCGGAGAAACTCCCGGTGCGGAAAAAATCTTCTCGATTCATCCCAACCCAACCGAAGGAAGTTTTGTGATAAGCATTACCGATGCGGGGAACTACCAGATGACGATTCTCAACAGCCTGGGCAGGGAGGTGCTGTCGAAAACTATCAGCGGCGCTACTTCTGTCGATCTTTCCGATCAGGCACAGGGACTTTATTTTGTTAAGCTTACCAATGGTGCTAAAGTTTGGATTGAAAAGGTGGTGATGCAATAATGATTTGACAGGAATTTGAAAAAATAAAAAAGATCTTCCACAGGAGAAGCTCTTTTTTTTATTCATAATCTCAGAACTCCTGACCCACCGTAGAGTTATTGTTGCGTTTTTTAGATTTCTCTGCCGCACATGCGGCATCGAAATGACACGAATTGGTGTGAGAAATGGGAGGCGGGATAGGGCGCGCAGCGCTCGATCCCGCCTCCCATCCTCCAATTTGCGCCCGCGAGCGGTCATTCCGAGGTCACTCAAAGTTTTTGGGCATAATGAGGTAATGACAAAGTGGAATAGATTTCTCCCGGCGACACACCGCTTCGCGATGTGTCTTGGTCGAAATGACACGGCTGCGATTGGGGGAGGAGAGGGAAAAAAATCGCGAAGCGATTTTTTTCCCTCTCCTCCACAGTCACAATCACCATTGTCACCTCGAAGGAGCGAAGCGATTGAGAGGTCTGTTTAATACATAGTATTTCAGTCTCTTATAAAAATCTGTCATTGGTATGAATTGAGGAATCTCTTAGCTACCTTGTCGGCTTGAGAAAGTATTCTGTCAGTTTTTCTGATGGTGGAACCTGTATTGGCGACAATGTGAATTACGATAAGGAAATTGTAATTCGCTGAAAAAACAATTAACAGGTCAGGAGTTCTGAATCTTTGATTTGCATCAAAGCTAATATCCTAAAGCATTACAGAAGATTTCTGCCTAATAAATGTCTATTACGCCAGATTTTTTTATTCATACAACAACCATTGGTCTACAATCTTATCAAAGCGTTTACTTTTATCCTTACCGTACATGGCTTTTATGTCGTTGTGAATTGTGTATGTGCGCTTTTTGTTGCAGTATAATTTTTCGCTTATCAGGTTTGTTTTATATTCCTGCCCACGCACGATGTACATGCGGAGTTTAATCCGCCGCATATACTCTTCTGAAAATTCTTTGTCGAGAAAACCGGGAACACCAATAACACTTTCAATGCTGGTTGTCGGATTAATAAATAGCATTCCGTCATAAAGTTCTTCAAAGCTCAAAATCCCTTTTTCCAAAGGCCAAACATCGAAGGTGTCTTTCCCAAAAGGTGAATCACGGAAGTCGAAACCTATATTTGCATAATCACAAAATTTAAATGCCGCTTCCCACTTTCCATCAGCAACAGGCTGAAAATTGATGGTGTATGGATTTACAATTACATAACAAACTTTGTCTGAAAGCTTTTCGTTGACATAAGCACCAAAAAAGCCCTCATAGCTTACACCCTTTTGTGAAGTCCATTTTCTCAGGCTATGCGGATAATTCATTATTACTAAGGCTTTATTTCTAATGGGGTCTTGATTTTCTTCAAAACTTTTAAGGAAAAAGTCAGCCATTGATTTGTTATAAATTTTTTCAACTTCATTTGTTTTGGTGCGGCAAATGGCAGTATCTGTAATTTCATTCCAATCAAAGGGAGGCGAAGTCATTTTAATGTAAATAGGATAATCCGGATGCGATTGGTTGAAATTATAAATTGTTTTCCATAGGTAAAAGAAATTGTAATTGCCCCAAAATGCCTGATATGAAATATCCCTGTAAACTCCTAAAAGTTTTTGTTCAACTTCAGCATCGTTTAAAAAATGATTTTGAAGGATTTTATTCAGTGTGTCATTAAAATTGGATGACCCCACTTCGGTATAAATTACGCCCACCTGTTTGTAGAACTCCTCGGTATTGATCAGTTCTTCAATAAAATAATATTGCGTAATGTCCCGATGGTCACGTTCCCCAAATACAATTACATCATACGTTTTATATTTTTGAAGCAAATATGAAGCAGGAGTTTGATGTTGGTCTTTAATAAAATCAATGTACGGCTCAATCTCAGGTTCGTATCCCGATATGTTGTTCTGAGCCCACACAATCTGGCAACTCCAAATTAATAGCATGATCACAATAATTCTTTTCATCCCTTTGATTTTTAATCAATACTGACCGATTAAACTGATCGTGTTAGTTTTAGTCGGTCAGTATTGTTTTTTAATATGTTCTACTCATAAGGTTTTCGGTTGCACTCTGTTTTTTTTTTGACTTAAACAAAACTACTTATATCAACCCTTTGCGTTTGAGCATAGGTTCTTTTTGCGGGGCGCGGCCACGGAAGTTTTTGTAGAGTGTCATCGGGTCGTCGGTGCCGCCTCTTTCGAGTACGTTGTGGCGGAAGGCTGCTGCTGTGGTGGAATCAAAAAGAGAGGTCTCTTTAAAAGCTTCAAAAGCGTCGGCATCCAGAATTTCGGACCAGAGGTAGCTGTAGTAACCTGCGGAGTAGCCGCCGGCAAACACGTGGGCAAAGTAGGGCGAGCGGTAGCGTACCACAATTTGTTCAGGCATCTCAATTTTTTGCATAGCAGCGTTTTCAAAGGCGATGGCGTCCTGCTCTTCGGTGGTGGTGAGCGAGTGCCAGTCGAGGTCGAGGTAGCAGGCAGCAAGATATTCCATAGTAGCAAAGCCCTGGTTAAATTTCCCTGCATTTTTAATTTTCGCGATAAGCGCATCAGGAATCACTTCGCCGGTTTGGTAATGGTGGGCATAATTTTTCATCACTTCGGGTTCGGCAGCCCAGTTTTCCATTACCTGCGATGGCAGCTCTACAAAGTCGCGTGGCACCGACGTTCCCGAAAGGGTTATATAATTACAGTCGCTCAGCAGTCCGTGCAGTGCGTGGCCAAACTCATGAAACATGGTAGTTACTTCGTCGAAGCTCAGCAGTGCGGGTTTGCCACCGGTAGGTTTCGAAAAGTTCATCACCATCGAGATAACCGGAGCTACGTTTTCGCCATCGGTTTTGTATTGTTTGCGGTAGGAGGTCATCCAGGCGCCGCCGCCTTTGGAGGCACGCGGATAAAAATCCATATACAGCAAACCTACCGGCTCACCATTGGCTTCGGTAACAGAGTATGTCTGCACGTCGGGATGATAAACGGGAATGCCTTCCACTTTTTCAAATTTTACACCATATAGATTTCCGGCTACTTCAAACATGCCGTTGCGCACGTTGGTAAGTTCAAAATAAGGACGCAGTTGCTCCTCGTCGAGATCATATTTCTGCATCTTCAGTTTCTCGGCATAATACCACCAATCCCACGGTTGCAGCTCAAAGCTGTTGCCTTCGGCATCGATCATCTTCTGCAGCTCTACGGCTTCCTTTTGCGCCATGGTACGGGCAGGCAGCAGCACCTCATCCAGCAAAGCATACACCTGGTCGGGGGTGTGGGCCATATTTTCTTCGAGCACATAATGGGCGTGGGTGGGATAGCCCAACAGATTGGCGCGTTCTACACGCAGTGCTGCCTGGCGCGTCAGGATTTTCTTGTTGTCGTAATTGTTGTTGTTGTCGCCACGGTTGATGTAGGCTTCAAACATCTGCTGGCGCAGGTAGCGGTTGTCGGCATATTGCAGAAATGGGATCAGGCTGGGCTTGTGAACGGTAAAAAGCCATTTGCCGGATTGACCGGCTTCGGCAGCAGCTTCGGCGGCGGCATTTTTTACATTGTCGGGCAGTCCGGCCAGGTCGGCTTGGTCAGTTATGAAGAGTTGGAATCCATTGGTCTCGGCCAGCAGATTTTCGTCGAATTGCAGCGAGAGCAGCGAAAGCTCCTCATTGATTTTGCGCAGCCGATCTTTTTGGGTGTCGTCGAGGGCGGCGCCGTTGCGGTTGAAGCGTTTGTAGGTTTTATCGAGCAGGGTGCCTTGTTCGGTGGTAAGATCGAGCTTGTCGCGTTGCGCATAGACGGCAGCCACGCGGTCGAACAGCGCCTGGTTGAGCATGATGTCGTCGTAGTTTTTTGAAGTTAATGGCGAAGCTTCTTTGGCAAGCTGTTGCAGCTCTTCGCTGGTGTTGGCCGACTGTAGGTTTCCAAAAACAGTAGTTACCTGGCGCAGCAGCATACCGCTGGCATCGAGCGCTTCGATGGTATTATTGAAGTCGGCAGGTGCTTCGTTGGCAGTGATTGCAGCAATTTCGGCCTGTTGCTCATCTATGCCTTTTTTAATGGCCGGCAAAAAATGTGCATTGTTGATGCGGTCGAAAGGCGGCACATCGTAAGGCGTGTTTTAAGCGGTGACAAAGGGATACATGTCGGTGTCGGATTTTTGGTTGGTGCAGTTGCAGGCGGAACGAACCATGGTTGCGGCAGCTGAAGCCATAAAAAGTATTCGTCTCATCGATTTTGATTTTTGATAGTGATTAAAATGATAATAACAATGCTACAAAAGTAAAATTATTTTGCGGGAGACACCTTGCGTTATCTTGCATAGTCGTGACACGGAGAAAAAGGAATAAACCGCGGAGGCGCAGAGACGCAGAGAAAAATAAGAATAAACCGCTGAGGCACAAAGGCACGGAGAAAAACAAGGAAGAAGAGAATCATATTTATTCTCTGTGTCATCGTGGCTTTGTGGTGAAAAAAAAAGGTGAACCGCGGAGGCGGAGAAATGCAGAGGAAGAACAGAAAATATATTTTATAAATCTTTTTGCGTCTCAGCGCCTCAGCGGTGGGAAAAACAAGCCGCAGAGAAAATAATCCTCTGCGTCTCTGCGTCTCAGCGGTGAAATATTAAAGAATCAACTCTATTTTCCGAACAAATAATTCATAGCTTTGTAGGCTAAAACTAAAAAATGAAGGCGATGAAATTAGTCTGTACAAATCTTCCCGTCATGAAACATATTCATTTTCTCCTGTTTATTATGCTGATGTGCTACGGATGGCTGCCACTTGCCTCGCAGACATGCAGCCTGATAAGTCGCAGCGACACCCTGGCGGGCGGTGATGTGATACTGACCATTACCGACCTGGATG
>JAAYIU010000048.1 GCA_012523265.1 Bacteroidales bacterium
AGCAAAGCTGAATAATTCCGGTTGACTGTTTGATTTAAACATCTTCGTTGTAGTTTGAATTGCGCAACAAAAATAAGTATTATCCGTCTGATATTCGAATAAATAAGTTCCACGTGGAACATTTTACACTACTGATAATCAACAACTGATAAGATTGTTCATAAATTTTTAACTCATTGCTATTGTGACAGTTACAACACCATCTTATGAACAGCTCCAAACCTGAATTTTTATGCCTAATTTTGCCAAAACCTTTTTAGACTGGACTCAATAATAAAAAAAGCTGCCCGTTTCCAGGCAGCCTTTTCAATACACTATCAATTATTAACCAAAATAATTTTTGTTGATTATGGGAAGGTGATGGTCACAGCGACGTTTACCTTCACCAGATAAGCTTTGCCGGGCATCATGGTTTGTAGGGTATTAATATTAAATTCAGGCCAGAACACTCCGCTGCCTGCAACATCTTTTGCAATGATCAACGATTCGGCTGCTTCGCCAAAGAGCGCATCAACCATTATTGGCTCGCTGCTCAATACAGGAATCAAATTCCATCCCTCTTCAAGCGTCAGCGACTTGTCCTGCACTTTTATGCCTGTGATGTTCAGCGAAACATCCTCATTTACTTTAATACTGTAGCCGGTGCTGCTGTTCCAGGCTACAAGTGTGTTGGTGCCACTACCTGTAACGTAACTACCCGTGAGGTTTTGCAGAATGATGAGTTCATTAGCAATCTGTTCCATCAGCGCGTCGAGGTTTTCCTGGTCGGGCTGGCGGAAGGAGGAGAGGCTATTCCAGCCGGTCGTTAATTCGATAATCTGGCTGCGCATGCAACCTTCGCAACTGCCAAAGCAAGCGGCGGGCAGCAAGGTGTTTTCGGCGGGAACATCTACGAAGCGATTGTAACCGCCAAAGTTGTCGTCTTCGCCACAGGCTGCGGGCACTGCTTCTTCAAAATCAAAAGAGGCGCCGTTGAGATATTTGAAAGTCTGGTGAGTGCCCGCCGGCAAGGTGAGCGTAACCGAATAAATTCCAAAATCCTCAGCAAGCATGGGAGTAGCAGTAGCACTAAAGTCGTTGAAAGAACCCGCCAGAAAAACGCCTTCTTCCGAAACAATTTCATTACTCATATCCACACTAAAAGTTATTTCAACAGGCAATGGCGGGATGCACGCGCTGCATGTGCCAAAACAAACTACTTCAAGCATCATATTTTCAGAAGCCACGGTGATAAAGCGGTTGCCGTTGATACTACATGCTTCAGGAACCTGTTCGTAGCCGGCAGTAGTGTCGCCGTTAACAAACTTGTACTCGTAATATTCGCCGGCTACGAGCATAGCGGTGTATTCATACTCCCCATCGTTGGCAGGCATCATCAGAGCCGCCTGAGTATCCCATCCGTTGAAGGATCCGGCCAGATGAACGCCCTGTGGCGACACTTCCTCGTTGCTCATATCCACGCGGAAAGTTACCTCGATATCGGCAGGTGCGACACAGCCGGTGCAGGCGCCAAAACAAACCGGTGCCAGCACTGTGTCGGTCAGCGGCACATCCAGATAGCGGTTGTATCCGCCAAAGGTGTCGTCTTCGCCGCAAGCGGGCGGCACCTGCTCCTGCTTGTCGAAGGTGATGCCATTGATATACTTAAAGGTGTGATGTGTGCCACTTTCCAGAATCAGCGTAATGGCGTAAATGCTGTCGCCAACGGGGCTCATCATGGTTACAGCAGGATTCCATCCCTGAAACGACCCGGCCAGATGGATGCCCTCTGCCGAAACGGTATCGTTGCTCATCTCCACCTGAAACGTAACATTAACCGTTGGAGGAGGCACGCACGGTTCACAACTGCCAAAACAAACAACAGGAAGCATGAGGTCAATCCCCGGAACTGTCAGCGTGCGATAACCTTCGCCATCAGCGCAGGCAGCAGGAACTATCTCGGCACCGGTAAGGGTATTTCCATTAACAAATACATATTGGATTTCATCAAATTCTTCGAGCGTAAGTGTTGTGGTGTAAATGCCGTCACCGCCATCCGTCATGGGAGTAGCGGCAGGATCGAAATCGTTGAACGACCCCAGTAGGTGCACGCCTTGCGCCGAAACGGTTTCTTCGCTCATATCCACCCTGAAAGTTACCTCTACCATTTCCGGCTCCGGGCAGGGGCCACACATGCCGTAACATACCACCGGGAAAATTGAATCGGCTTCAGGAACCGTAAAAAAGCGGTTGTTGTTAAGGCTGCACTCTTCGGGAAGGTTTTCGGCTTCTAACCAGGTTGTTCCATTTACAAATTTATATTCCTGATAAGTTCCCGAAGGCAAAATGGTGGTGTAGGTATAAATTCCCTCGCCTACAGATGTCATAGGTGTGGTGCCGGGCTGCCATCCCTGAAATCCGCCGGTAATGTGCACGCCTGTTGGCGCTATCTGTTGCATCGACATGTCCACCCGTAAAGTAACTTCTACATCCACCGGCGGAGGACCGCAGGGATAGCAACTGCCAAAGCAAACCGATCGAGTGTGGTGGTAACTGCCGGCACTACCAGCCATCGGTTGTTGGTGTGCGCGCATTGGGGCGGCACGGTCTCACCACCAGCCCAGGAATTACCATTTACGAATTTATACTCGTGGTACTCGCCAACGCCTACTGATACAGTTACAGCATATACACCATTGCCCACCGGAAGCATTTCGGTGGCGCTGGTATTCCAGTCCTGAAAAGATCCGGCCACATGCACGCCCAGCGGCGAAACAGTCTGGTTGCTCATGTCCACCTGAAAGGTAAGGTCGACTTGCGGCGGGTTGCATTGGATACAACTGCCAAAGCAAACCGTTGGGATTACGGTGTTTTCGGCCGGAACTTCAAAAACCCTGTTATGGTCGTTTCCAATCACACACGTGTAGGCATTATCGAGGTTTTCCACTTCGTCCCAGGTAGTGCCGTTGATGTACTTCCAATAGATGGTTTCGCCGGCAGGTAGGTCGAGGGTAAGGGTATAAATTTTCCCGAAAGGAGGTTTTACCATGGCCGTCGTAGCCGGATTCCAGCCCTGGAAACTGCCGGCAATATGCACGCCCAGAGGCGACACGACATCTACCTCCGCCATATCTACTCTAAAAGTTACCAAAGTTGCTGAGGAAGGACTTGCCAGACCCATTACCAGAATAAGCGTCAGCATGAGTGCTGCAAGGTGTGTTAATTGTTTTTTAATCGTGGTTAGGTTTTAGTTGTTAATAAAGTTTTAATCTATTTTTTAAAATTATGAATTCCTGTTTTTTTGAGCTAAAGCCAGTTGATTTTTTTACCATTTTTAGCCTCGGCCTAAAGACCGTGGTTAGTGATTAGTTTGCTTCTAAATTTTATATCAGCGCCATTAAAAAAAGCTATCGGCTAATGATTAGCTTCCGATGGACTGTTCCTTCTGCCGTAAGTATTTCGAGGTGATACATACCGTTTTTCAAATGACGTACATCTATTGTTTTGTTATTAATAAAGATATTTTCGACAAGTTTCCCATCAAAAGAATAAAGCAACACTTCAGCCGAACCGGGAAGTCCCGAAACAAAAACAACATCGTCAGTGGGATTGGGAAACAAAACAATTCCGTTTGCCGGATTATCGCCAGGGTTATAAATATTGTCGATGATGCAGGTATCGCACGAAGCAAAGCAAAAAGCGGTGAGCACCACCGGCTCCTGCGGAACGGTAAAGTAGCGGTTGTTGTTGGCTGCGCAGGCAGCAGGAACCGTTTCGTCATCGCCCCAGCTATTGCCATTAATAAATTTAAACTCGTGGTAGCTCCCGGCTTCCAGCGTGGTGGTGTAGGTGTAAATGTCGTCTTCGTCAGGAAGCATGGGCGTAGCTCCCGGATCCCAGCCCTGAAAATCGGCAGCCAGATGCACACCATCTTCCGATACGGTTTGTGTAGCCATATCTACGCGGAAGGTAACAGCTACCTGCGGCGGCACAATATTACAGGGGAAACAACTACCGAAACAAAAGGCCGTAAGTGTGTCGGGTTCATCGGGCACAGTAAAGTACCGGTTGTTGTTGTTGGCACAGCCTTCCGGAACTATTTCCTGACCGTCCCAGGTGTTGCCATTAATAAATTTGTACTCCTGATAAGTGCCCGAAGCAAGGACGAACGTAGCCGCGTAAACAGCATCGACAATGTTGGTCATTATTGTTGCTGCGGGATTCCAGCCCTGGAAGTCGCCAACCAGATGTACGCCATTGGCCGAAATAGTTTCCTCAGCCATATCCACAACAAAAGTGATTTCAACATCATTAGGCGGTGGACCGCAAAGTTCGCAACTGCCAAAACACCAGGCCGGCAAAATCACATCTTCGTCGGGAATGGTGATAAAGCGGTTGTTGTTTTGCGCACACTCCGGCGGGACAATTTCGGCCGCATCGAAAGTATTGCCATTAATAAACTTAAACTCGTGATAAGCATTTTCTTCCAGCATCAGCGTCACTTCATAAATGTTGTCGCCGGCAAGCGTCATCGGTGTTTCGGCAGGATTCCAGCCCTGGAAAGTTCCGGCCAGATGTACGCCTTCCGCTGCAACCGTTTGGTAACTCATATCTACGCGGAAGGTGACCGCATGATCGGGCAGCGGCGGCACACAAGGTTCGCAACTGCCAAAACAGAGCGCCGGCAGCGTGGTGTCGTTGGCGGGCACCGTGAGGAAACGGTTGAAGCCGCCGAGTCCGTCAGGGATTCCGCAAGCCTCAGGCACTACCTCGGCATCGTCGAAGGTGATGCCATTAATAAATTTATACTCCTGCATGCTTGCCGAAGGTAGCGACAACGTGGTGGAATAAACACCGTTGCCCGCTTCCGCTAATGGTGTGGACGAGGCATTCCATCCCTGGAAACTCCCGGCAAGATGCACCCCGTCGGGCGAAACAGTTTCGTTGCTCATATCCACGGCAAAGGTCACGGCAACATCCATCGGCGGTGGGCCGCAGGGATCGCAGGAGGCGTAGCAGACCAGCGGAAGAATAGTATCATTTTGCGGAAGCGTAATATAGCGGTTGTTGTTCACGCCGCAGGCTTCGGGTACATCCTCCGACTCTTCCCACGTGGTGCCGTTGATGTATTTAAACTCCTGATAACTCCCCGATGAAAGGGTGGTAGTGTAGGTGTAAATATTATCGCCGGCGTCGGTCATGGGCGTAGCTCCCGGCAGCCATCCCTGAAACCCGCCGCCAATGTGTACGCCGTCGGGCGAAATGACTTGCTCCGACATGTCCACCTGAAAAGTTACCTGAATATCCACCGGTGGCGGGCCGCACGGATAGCAGCTTCCAAAACATACGGCTTCCAGTGTAGTTGGCACCGGCGGCACGGTGAGGTAGCGGTTGAAGCCATTGGCACACTGGGGTGGCACCGTTTCGTCGAAGCCCCAGTCGTTGCCGTTAATAAATTTATATTCGTAATAGCCACCGGCTTCCAGCGCAACAGTCACCTGGTAAACATTGTCGCCAGTCAGCGTCATGAGGGTGGCCCCCGGCTGCCACGGTGGCTCCTGGAAGCTGCCCGCGATATGCACGCCGTCAGCCGAAACTGTTTCGTTGGACATGTCCACCTGAAAAGTAATTTCCACCAGCGGCGGGTTGCAGATGGTGCAACTGCCAAAACAAAACGCGTCGAGCACTACGTTTTGCGGCGGCACCGTGAGGAAGCGGTTATTATTCAACGCACAGCCCGGCGGCACCTGTTCGTCCATGCCCCAGTCGTTGCCGTTGATAAATTTATACTCGATGGCTTCGCCCGCCGTCAGATCAGCAGTGTAAGCGTAAATATTGTCCTGCGTCAGCGTCATTTCCGTGCTGCCCGGATTCCATCCCTGGAAGCTGCCGGCAATGTGCACGCCCAGCGGCGACACCGTTTGCTCCGACATATCCACCCTGAAAGTTACTTCCACAGCCATGGCCTGCATTACAAAAACGCCGGCCAGAATCGATGCAATTAACAGTGTAATTTTTCTCCACATAATCATTGGGGTTTTGTTTTTAAATGAATTTCAAAAATAACTAATCTCTGACGAATTTTCCTTTAGAATTCCGGTTTCCATCAAAAATATAAAAGTAATACAGCCCGGAGGGCAGATGCGAAAGGTCGATTTGTGAATTAGCAGGCTTGCACTCTTTTATTAAGCTGCCTTGCGCGTTAAAGACAAAAACTGTACTGCCTGACGTAAAAGCTAGCGAATATAAAATGTTTTTAACCGGGTTGGGATAAAAGACCAACGTTTCGTCATTGCCCGGCAGCTCTTTTACAGATTGTGCCGTCCAACCGGTAATGTGTGTCATGCCATTGTTTTTAAAAGCTAAACAGCCACCTTTTTTTTCGGCAAATATGGCAGCAATACGTTTTCCGTTATAATGATCGTTTGGTTTCTGCAATCAGCGCCAGACAAAGGGTGACGGCAATCAATGCTCTGTAACCCTCACTAATCCGGTTGTTTTGCACAAAATTTGATTAGCTTTAAAATCTGATCGATCAATAGTAAATAAATGGAATACAAAGATTATTACAAAACACTGGAAGTAGAAAAGTCGGCTTCGCAGGACGACATCAAGAAGAGCTACCGCAGGCTGGCGCGTAAACATCATCCCGACAAAAACCCGGGCAACGCCCAATCGGAGGAGAAGTTTAAAGAGTTGCAGGAGGCCTACGAAGTGCTGAAAGACCCTGCCAAACGGCAGAAATACGATCAATTGGGTGCTAACTGGAAGCAATACGAGCATGCCGGTGGCCATGCCAACGACTTCGGCCGCTGGGCACAGCAGGGGGCAGGAAGCCAGTACCGCAGTGCTTCATTTGATGAAATATTTGGCGATAGCGGCGGCTTCAGCGATTTCTTCCGTAGCTTCTTTGGCGGTGCGGCAGGCGGCGCGACCAGCTTCGAGGGAACGCGAAGACGCCGCAGTAGTGGCTATCGCAGCATCCGCGGAAGCGACTACCAGGCCGAAGTGCGCCTCCCACTTGCCGACGCATTCAGAGGTTCCTCGGCGGTGCTCAACATCGGCGAACAAAAAATAAAAGTCAACCTAAAGCCGGGCGTGCGCGACGGACAGGTGCTGCGCGTAAAAGGAAAAGGTGCTCCTTCTCCTTCGGGCGGCGAAAGCGGCGACCTGCTGCTGACGGTTTCGGTGATCAACAACACGGCGTTTGCTGTAGAAGGAAACGATTTGCGCCTCGACGTTACCACCGACCTCTACACTGCTATGCTGGGCGGAAAACTCACCATAAATGGCATCGACAAACCCATTAGCGTGACGCTGCCGCGCGAAACCTCTAACGGCAAAGTACTGCGCCTAAAAGGACAGGGAATGCCAGTGTACGGAAAAACCGATGAGCGTGGCGATCTCTATCTTAAAATTAATGTGTCGTTGCCCAAAGGTCTCACCGCCGAAGAAATCTCACTCTTCGAGAAACTTGCTGCTTTGCGCCGATAGCCGTTTGGTGAAATAATAAAAGATACTCCATGCCGTTTAACCCACTTTATTAATCCAGACACTGTTGCCGGTTCGATCGCTTTACTATGAATAAACTCTATACTGCTCTCTTCTTACTTCTCTTTGCTGCCCCGATAGCGGGACTTAACCAATTGTACGCCCAGGATGCCACCATCCGCGGATTTATCTACGAAAGCGAAACCGGTGAGCCGGTAATCTTCACCAACGCTTATCTTTACAAAACTACCTACGGTGCCTCCACCGATGTGAATGGCTATTACGTTATCAACAAGATACCTCCCGGATCGTATACATTAATGGTGACCTCGATGGGATTCGATACGCTGCGCGAACAGATTACTTTGAAGGCTGGCGATATCATCAATAAAAATTTATTTGTAAACGAATCATCCATAACGCTCAGAACGGTGCATGTATCTGCCGAAAGGCAAGCTGCAAGCACCGAAACGCGTACCTCTATCGTCAAGGTGACGCCCATAGAAATTAAGCAAATTCCCTCGGTGGGCGGACAGCCCGACCTGGCGCAATATCTGCAGGTGCTGCCGGGCGTAATATTTACCGGCGACCAGGGCGGCCAGCTCTACATCCGTGGCGGCTCACCCATTCAAAATAAAGTGATGCTCGACGGCATGGTTATTTACAACCCATTTCATTCTATCGGGTTGTTTTCGGTTTTTGAAACCGATATTATTCGTAATGCTGATATTTTTACCGGCGGCTTCAATGCCGAGCATGGCGGGCGTATCTCATCGGTGATGGACATCACCACCCGCGATGGAAACAAAAAACGAATGGCCGGAAAAATTGGCGCCTCTACTTTTGGCGCCAACGTGCTGATAGAAGGCCCCCTGAAAAAACAAACCGAAACCGGCGGCGGTAGCTCCTCGTTTATTTTATCAGCTAAAAATTCTTACCTCGAACAAAGCTCCGATATTTTTTATGGGTATGTAAACGACGATCAGGGATTGCCGTTTAACTTCCTGGATTTGTATGGTAAAGTATCCATCAATGGGTCAAATGGCAGTAAACTCAACCTTTTTGGCTTCAACTACACCGACCGGGTAAACTATCAGGATATCTCCGATTACTCGTGGGATGCAGCCGGCGCCGGCGCCAATTTTGTGATCATTCCCGGAAAGTCGCCGGTATTGTTGCAGGGCGTGATGGCTTACTCTACTTATGAGATGCAACTCAACGATGATAATCTGCAGCCGCGCACCAGCAGCATCAACGGCTTCAACGCAGGGCTTAACTTCACCTATTTTATGGGCAAGGATGAGCTAAAATATGGGCTGGAACTAAATGGTTTTAAAACGGACTTTGAATTTTATAGTGAGTCCGGCGGGCGCGTCCAGCAGCGGCAAAACACCACAGAACTGGCACTGTATGGAAAATACAAACTCAACACCGGCAAGTTCCTTATCGAGCCGGGTTTTCGTGTGCAGTGGTATGCTTCCCTGTCGGAGATTTCGCCCGAGCCGCGTCTGGCCATCAAATACAACGCTACTGCCCATACCCGATTTAAACTCGCCGCCGGACTTTACTCACAAAATCTCATCAGCGCCCGCAACGACCGCGACGTGGTGAACCTATTCTACGGTTTTCTCTCCGGCCCCGACAACCTGCCCGCCGAATTCGATGGCAAAGATGTAACCAGCAAACTTCAGAAATCGCAGCATATTATTCTGGGTGTGGAGCAGGACTTATCACCCTATTTTACGCTAAACTTCGAAGGGTATTACAAATATTTCCCGCAGCTTACCAACCTGAACAGGTATAAGATTTATGACGAAAACGATGCCCCCCCGGGCACTCCCGATATCGAGAAAAAAGATTTCCTGATAGAAAAAGGAAAAGCCTATGGTCTGGACTTATCATTGAAATACAACCGCAATGGCCTTTATTTCTGGGGCGCTTACTCGTTTGCTTTTGTCGAAAAATACGATGGCCAGATCTGGTATTATCCCCACTACGACCGCCGCCACAACCTGAACATGCTTGCCTCTTACACCATGGGCGACCTGAAACAATGGGAGGTAAGTATGCGCTGGAATTTTGGCACCGGATTTCCTTTCACCCAGTCGCAGGGCTATTTTGAAAAATTGCTTTTCCCGGGCAGCATCAACAGCGACTACGTTACCGAAAACGGAAATATGAGCATTCGTTACGCCGAACTCAACAAGGGGCGTCTTCCCACCTATCACCGGCTCGATTTTAATGTGAAGCGGATCTTTTTCCTCAGCGAACACACCGAGCTGCAGGCCGACCTCAGCGTTACCAATATCTACGATCGCGACAATGTATTTTATGTTAACCGGCTTACCAGCGGAGTGGTGCGGCAGTTACCGATAATGCCCAGCCTGGGACTTACGCTCACTTTTTAGCGCCGGAACTGTTTTTTCTCTGGCGAGGTTTTTCTGCTGTATCCCGGCCAGTTTTTCCGACACCTTATTATAATGCACAAAAAAAACCTTCCGGGGGGCGCCAGAAGGTTTTCATAATAGGGGAAATCAAATTGAAGTCTCCGCCTCACTCTGGGCGGAGACTTCAATATTTGCACCCTGGGTAAACTGTTTTTCGGAGGAGGGATGAAACGGATTGAGGGACGATAAAACGGATATTTCTGCCTGATAATTTTCCGGGTTAGACAAACAGCCACTTTGGACGCAGTACAAAAAGAACGAATCGAACAATCGAAAAACAAATTCAGCAGCGAAGATAATACAGCAATGTGCATTTTCCAAATGGCAAATTGCTCCTAAACACATGTACTTCAACGCAATATTGCGGTTCGTTGTGTGAACGGTATAGTTGAATGAACGAGCGCCATGATATCATGAAGGAACGTTTTTAAAAATATTTTTTAAAAACATCAAATTTATTTTGATTCTAAATAGTGTTCGCATAAAAACCCCCCCGGATTTCGATTTACAACACAGGTTGTTTTCTTTTGTAACACTGAATAGTATCTGTTTTTAAAGTGAGAATTATTGAGGAATCCATAGCCCAGGCATTTATCCCAGGCATTTATGTTTCCGTAGCCCAGGCATTTATCCCAGGCATTTATGAATCCGTAGCCCAGGCTGTAAGTAGCAACTTTGCACCCTCAAAATTTGGCAAAAGTAAACCAGCAGATTTTGGCAAAAGTAAATCATCAATTTAATTAAAAATCTTCCAGATTTGTGTTTTAGAAACACTAACAAACTGGGA
>JAAYIU010000456.1 GCA_012523265.1 Bacteroidales bacterium
TCAACCTGTTTAAAAAGCGCTACAAGAAGATAAATCTTTCTTGCTTGATTTTCTTAAATTTGTAATTTCTACTCGGCCACGGCCATGATGCCACGTACCGGAATCTTGTCGAGCATGGCGGTTACCTGGTTTTCGTCTTCGATGCCGGTGACCGTAAAAGTAAACAAGGTATTTCCAAAAACCAGTTGTACATCATAGTTTACCAATTGCTCTTCCTGCGCCGGCGTTTTGGTGAGCAGCGCCTTTTGGCCGTCAATTTTGATGCGTTTTTGGTTGGGATCAGAAGCCAAAAAAACGGGCATGCTTAGCAGCATGTTGATGCTTGCCAAAAATGGCGAATCGCTCATGATCTCTACCTCGGCGTGATTTACTTCGCCTTTGTAGTGGCGGCTTACAAACAATCCGGCAAAACCGGTATTCAATCCCGTTACGTTGTCGCTTTCAGCCACAGCATTCATATCGCCCAATTGTTGGGGCAACATTTCCAGGATGTCGCGTCCGATGGCCTGGTTGATACCGTTGAGTGCTTGTTGTAACGCAAAGCGTGCATCTTCCAGGTTTCCGTTTTTGTATGCGCCGGCAGCTTCGTCGAGCAGTGCCGGAACTTCCTGGCTTCGCGCCTGCAGCGCTACCATTAATACAATCGAAAGTATGAAGATTATTTTTTTCATTGTTCTCCAAGCTCCTTTTTAATGTTTTCAATATTAATTTCTTTGGATGAATTCATCATCTCATTTTCGTCGGCATAGTTGATGCCTTCGGTTACCAGTATCGACGACTGCCCGAAAGGCACGCTGAGTTTGTATCCCGAATATTCGTCGTATTCGAGCACGGCCCGCTGCCCTTCGATGGTGACGATCTTGTGGTTGTCGTCGCCCGAGGTGGCGTACATACCGCCCGACGAAAGGTAAAGGTTGGCAGCCGAAAGCATGGCGGCCTCGTTACCAACGGTAACTTTAAACTGTTTGTCGTCCTGGCGGTAGGTACGTTGGATGATAAGCCCCACAAAACCTATCCCGCTGCTGGCCACATTGTCCTCGTCTTTTACGGCGGGCAACCCGTTGATGGATTCGGGAAGGCCCTTGAGGATTTTTTCACCAATTTCCATCTCTATGCCGAGGATGGCCTGGCGCAATCCAAAGCGGGCGTCGCTGTATTTTTTATTTCCAAAAGCAGCATCGGCCAGGTCGATGTTGGCCAGCACGTCGGGAGCTTCGGTAGTGAGGCCGGCGCCTTTGGTGTTGGTGGGCCGGTTGGCGTCGTTGCTGCTACCATAGCTGTTGTTGCCCTGATTTCCGCTGCCGCTTTCTTGTTCAGTACCAAAAACCTGCTCTACGGCTTTGTTCTCGGCTTTCTCTTTGAGCTTTCTGATTAAACTGCCCTGCCCGAATGTGGGCTGCCAGGCAAAGCATCCTGCCAGAAGCAACAGAAATGCGTATTTACTTATTGATTTCATGACGTTTAATTTTTTAATGACTTTGCAAAAATAGAATTTCTCATTTAAAAAGAGCTACTTAAAATTATTTTTTCCATGCGTGGACAGATACTTCTGCACTGTTTGATTGTGTTTTACAAATCTTTTTATGGATTTCGACATGAAGTTTTTTGAAATTTCCTGCTGAACCGGAAAATAAACTTTAGTACAATTGTTAAAAATTTACATACTCATCTATAACTACATATCATTATGAAAAATGTTCTATTTACAATGCTGTTTTTGTGCAGTATGCTGGCAGGCTTTGGTCAACCGGCTGCTTTTGACCTGCGCAACGTGAATGGCGTAAACTACGTCACCAGTGTAAAAAATCAGCAGGGCGGCACCTGCTGGACTTTTGGCGCCTTTTCGGCAATGGAAGGAAACCTGCTGATGACCGGAGCCTGGACGGCTGCCGGCGAAACCGGCGAACCAGACCTGGCCGAGTACCACCTCGACTGGTGGAACGGCTGCAACCAACACAACAACGACGATATCGATCCTCCTTCGGGCAGCGGACTGGAAGTACATCAGGGCGGCGACTACCGCGTTACCAGCGCTTACCTCTCACGCAACGAAGGTGCAGTGCGCGACATCGACGGGCAATCATTCAACAGCCCGCCATTGCGCTCCAGCGATAACTATCACTACTACTATCCGCGACACATCGAGTGGTACACCATGGATCAAAATCTGAATGGTATCAATCTGATAAAAGAAAAAATTATGGAATATGGCGTGCTGGGCACCTGCATGTGCTACAGCGGAAGCTTTATGAGCAACTACGTGCATTACCAGCCGCCCAGCAGCAACGAAGATCCTAACCATGCTGTGTCAATAGTTGGCTGGGACGACACCAAAGTGACGCAGGCTCCGCTGCCGGGTGCCTGGATTGTGAAAAACTCCTGGGGCGGCTCCTGGGGACTAAGTGGCTACTTCTGGATTTCATATTATGACAAACACGCCTGTCGTGAGCCTGAGATGGGAGCCATCTCTTTTCAGGATGTGGAACCATTGCAATACCAGCACACTTATTACCACGACTACCACGGCTGGCGCGATACCAAAACAGAAACCAGCGAAGCTTTCAACGCTTTTACGGCCGAGGGCGCTCAAATCCTCAAAGCAGTTAGTTTTTTCACCGCCACACACGATGTGGATTATGTTGTAAAAATCTACGGCAACTTCACAGGTGGTAATTTAGAAAATCTCCTCTCGACACAAGCCGGGCATTTCGATTATTCCGGGTTTCACACTGTGGATCTTTCTCAGGCTGTTAATCTTACCGAAGGACAGAATTTCTATGTTTATCTGAGTCTCTCTGATGGCGGCCAGCCTTACGACCGAACCAGCGACGTACCCGTGCTGCTTGGTGCAAGCTATCGCACCATTGTAGAATCGACTGCCGAACCCGGACAGAGTTATTATAATGATGGAAAGTCGTGGAATGATTTTTACGATTACAACGATCCTTCCGGCTTCCAGAATACGGGCAACTTCTGCATCAAAGCCCTGACGGTTGACGGACAACTGAGCCTGCCCTCTACCTTCGACCTGCGCAACGTGAATGGCGTAAACTACGTCACCAGCGTAAAAAATCAGCAGGGCGGTACCTGCTGGACGCATGGCTCGCTGGCCGCGATGGAAGGAAATATGTTGATAACCGGCAACTGGGCTGATGCCGGCGAAGCAGGAGAGCCTGCTTTGGCCGAATATCACCTCGACTGGTGGAATGGCTTCAACGATCATTACAACGAAGACCTCGATCCTCCTTCGGGCAGTGGCCTGGAAGTTCACCAGGGTGGCGACTACCGCGTTACTACCGCTTATCTGTCGCGGGGCGAAGGTTCTACGCGCGAAATCGACGGCAATACCTATGCTACGCCACCCGAACGCAATCTTGATACTTATCACAAATATTATCCACGCGACGTGGAATGGTATGTGGCTGGTGCCAATCTCGAAAACATCGACCTGCTGAAAACCAAAATCATGGAATATGGCGTGATGGCTACCTGCATGTGCTACAGCGGCTCTTATATGTCGGGCTACGTGCATTATCAGCCCCCCACAAGCAACGAGCTGCCCAATCACTCCATCGCAATTGTAGGATGGGACGACAACAAAGCTACACAGGCTCCGCTGCCGGGTGCCTGGATTGTGAAAAATTCATGGGGCGGCAGTTGGGGAGAAAGCGGCTATTTCTGGATTTCGTACTACGACAAATGGGCCGGCCAGGAACCGCAGATGGGTGCCGTGTCGTTTATAGATGTGGAGCTGATGGAATACACCCAAATCTATTACCACGACTACCACGGCTGGCGCGACCAACTGGAAACTGCTACCGAAGCTTTCAATGCTTTTACAGCAGTATCTGGCGATGTGATCTCGGCAGTCAACTTCTTCACAGCAGCGGATAACGTAAGCTATACCGTTAAAATTTATGATGACTTTACTAATGGTGAGTTACAAAATCTGCTCTCCTCGCAGTCGGGCTTCTATGCCCACACCGGCTTGCATACTGTAGATCTAAGCACACCGGTAGAAGTGAGCCAGGGTGATGATTTTTACGTTTACGTAAGTTTATCCGATGGTGGCATCCCTTACGATCGCACCAGCGACGTTCCGGTGCTGCTGGGCGCCAGCTACCGTACCATCGTCGAATCAACTGCCGCCGAAGGTGAGAGCTATTACAAATCAGGCAGCAGCTGGCTCGACTTTTATAATTACAACGATCCCTCCGGATTCCAGCATACCGGCAATTTCTGTATCAAAGCGCTGGCGCAAACTTCGTATGCCATCAACATGGGCAGCATCGAAATTTCGGATCCCGAAGGAAACGGTAACGGACGCCTCGATCCAGGCGAGACAGTGGATGTGGAGATCACCATCAAAAACGGAGGTCTCTATGACGTAACTCAGCTTACAGCGCAATACAGCACCGGCGATCCTTTTGTAACCATCAATAGCGGCACTGCCACACTGCAAACCGTGGAACCCGGAGAATCACAGGTAGTGGTTTTCAATATCACAGCCAGCGCAGCCACACCCACGAGCCACAACATTGCGGGTGAGCTAAACATAAGCTGCACCAGCAACAGCAACACACAACAATATACTTTTGATGTAGATATTCTGGCTGGGGCCGATATCGAAGACTTCGAGACGGGCGACTTTTCACAACACGACTGGGAGCACTCCGGCAATGCCAACTGGACGGTTACCAGCAGCGAATCGTGGGAAGGAACCTATGCTGCACGATCAGGTAATATTAATAACCAACAACAGAGCGTGCTCAGCATCACTATGGACGTTACGGCCAGCGGAACCATCTCCTTCTATCGCAAAGTGTCGTCGGAAAACAATTATGACTGGCTGCGCTTTTACATCGATAATAGCAAACTTGGCGAATGGTCGGGCGAAGAGGCCTGGGCGATGGAAAGCTATGATGTAAGCGCCGGCGAACATACCTTTAAGTGGATTTATGTAAAAGATCAATCGGTAGGTTCGGGCAGCGACTGTGGCTGGATCGACTACATCATCTTCCCGCCGGTTGAAGCAGCGCTGCCTGTTACACAGCAGATCATCAATCTGCCCCAGGGCTGGAGCGGCATTTCGAGCTACCTGATACCGGTGGATGCCCACGTCGAAAATATCTTTGAGAGCCTGGGCGACGATCTTATTATATTGCAGGACATGCAACATGCCTGGTGGCCTGCTGCCGGTGTAAACACCATTGGCCTGTGGAGCGCGCAGCAGGGTTACAAGATAAAGCTTGCGCAAGAGGCAGCCTTTAGTTTTTCGGGTTACGATGCAGTAAGTCATTCTTTGTTGCTGCACCAGGGCTGGAACCTGATGCCGGTGATTAGCAACAGCGACGTGCCGTGCAGCGATTTGTTTGGCAGCATGGCAGGCGACCTTGTGGTGGTGAAAGAGGTGGCCGGCACCAACGTATATTGGCCTTCGCTGCAAATCAGCACGCTGGATCATCTTACCCCCGGAAAATCCTATCTGGTGAAAACCACCACTGAAAACATCATTACTTTCCCGGCTAATACGCAGAAACCAGAGGTTAGCTCTGCACCCGCCCAAAGCCGGAGCGTTACCCCAACCGGCAACTCACACCTGGTGGTATTTACAGCCCAGGCTATGGCAAGTTGCAATGTAACTATCAATGCCGGAGATAAATTCGTGGCATTGGATGATCAATGGAATTTATGTGGCGAAATAATCATTGCCGATCCTGCCAAAGACCAAGTACTGGTGATATTCGGTAGCGACAGCACAAATACAAATTCAACTGGATACATGAATGGGGAAGATATTAAAATTTATCTGGATTATGGATTTATGATGCCAACGCTCATCAGCTATGACAATGATTTTCCGGATACCCAAATTTATGCTGACGAAGGTCTTTCAAAGATCGATTATTTATTAATTTGGACGGACATTTCAGAGCAGCAGCAGGCTGCCGTGCAGTTGTGGCCCAACCCGGCGCATGGGCACGTTTCGATAGCCGGCCTGCCACAAGGCTCTGCAACGCTCGAAGTCTTTGATCTAAAAGGTGTGCAGGTGCTGCAAACCAGCCTCGATGGCGACCAAAGTATTGATGTCTCGCAGCTTCCGGCAGGCGTTTACGTAGCAAACATCCGCACCAACGATTTCACCGTTCGGCGTAAGCTGATCATTCAATAATCAAATTTATTTATTAAAAATAAAAACCTCCGCTGTTGCAAAATTGCGGAGGTTTTTTTTGTTGTCTCCCGACCAGTTGGAGAGAGGAGCGCTTCTGCCAGGCGGCACAGAAATCTATTCCATATTTCCAGCTTTTAACCCTGCGACCGCGCCCACGAATCGCGCAAGGGTACCGTGCGGTTGAAGATGAGATTGTCGGGCGTGGAGAGTTTGTCGACACAAAAATATCCGAGCCGTTGAAACTGGAATTTCTCGCCAGGCATAGCTTCTTTCAGGCCGGGTTCTACTTTGCAGCCTTCAAGAATTTGCAGTGAATCGGGGTTGAGATTTTTCTTGTAATCTTCGCCTTCGGGCACATTTTCGGGGTCTTCGCGCAGGAAGAGCCTGTCGAACATGCGCACCTGTGCATCCACGGCATGGGGCGCCGAAACCCAGTGCAGCGTACCTTTTACTTTGCGTTGGCTGCCGGCACCGCCGCTTTTGGAATCGGGATCGTAGGTGCAGATCACTTCGGCGACATTTCCCGCATCGTCGGTTTTGTATTCTTCGCAACGAATGATGTAGGCTCCTTTGAGACGCACTTCGAGGCCGGGCGCCAGTCGGAAAAACTTCTTGGGCGGATCGACCAGAAAATCTTCGCGTTCGATGAGCAACGTTCCGGAAAAAGGCACTTCGCGTGTGCCGCCCTCAGGGTCTTCGGGATTATTTTCGAGGGTGATCATTTCGTGTTGTTGCGGGTAATTGGCGATGACCACCTTCAGCGGGTTGAGTACGGCCATTACGCGCGGGCTGTGGCGGTTGAGAGCTTCGCGGATGCTGTGTTCGAGCAGCGCCACATCTATCACGTTGTCGCGTTTGGCCACGCCCACTTTTTCGGCAAACAGTCGCAGCGACTCCGGCGTATAGCCCCGGCGCCGTAGTCCCGAGATGGTAGGCATGCGCGGATCGTCCCATCCTTCTACAAATTTTTCGTTGACCAGCTCCAGCAGCTTGCGTTTGCTCATCACGGTGTAGGTTATGTTGAGGCGCGCAAATTCGATCTGTCGCGGGCGGTATTCGTCGGTTTGTATCTGATCCACAAACCAGTTGTAAAGCGGACGATGTACCTCAAATTCGAGTGTGCAAATGCTGTGGGTGATGCCCTCGAGATAATCTGACTCGCCGTGCGCCCAGTCGTACATCGGATAGATGCACCATTTGTTGCCGGTGCGGTGGTGGTGTGCGTGCAGGATGCGATACATCACCGGATCGCGCATGTGCATATTGGGCGAACTCATATCTATTTTGGCGCGGAGCACCTTTTCGCCATCGCGGAACTCACCGGCTTTCATACGACGAAACAGATCGAGGTTTTCTTCGACGCTGCGGTCGTGGAACGGACTTTCGATACCAGGCTGGGTAGGCGTGCCGCGCTGCTGCGCAATAACGGTGGCCGGCTGATCGTCAACATACGCATTGCCCTCGCTGATAATTTTCTCTGCCCATTCGTAAAGCTGATCGAAAAAATCGCTGGCGAAGAAAAGACGATCTTCCCAATCGGCGCCAAGCCACTTTACATCTTCGAGGATAGAATCGACATACTCTTGTTCTTCTTTGATGGGGTTGGTGTCGTCGAAGCGAAGGTTGAATTTCCCGTTGTATTTTTTGGCCAGGCCGTAGTTGAGCAAAATAGATTTGGCATGGCCAATATGAAGATAACCATTAGGCTCCGGCGGAAAGCGCGTGTGTATCCGGCCGTTGTTTTTGCCTTGCTTCAGGTCTTCGTTGATGATGGCTTCGATAAAATTTACCGACCCGCCCGGACGCGATTCCGCGCTCTTCGGATCGTTTTCTGGATTCCTGCTTTCGGTCATAAAACTCAATTATTGATAAATGGTAACTATTTAGCTGTTGTCTTTTAAAACTCAATTTTCAGATAACATTTTTTAAAAATCTATGCCATCGTTAATCAGGCATTTTAAAATCATAACAAAAAAGCAAAATTAGCCTAAAATGGCGGCAGCAAATTGGTTTTTATTAAAAATCAATTTTTCTCGAACATGATCAGATTGATGCCCAACGCCATGCTAAAGATGTTGCGCAGTTGCACCTCCTTGCTTTTGAGCAGATAGGTCATGTAAAGGTCGTTGGTGGTGGTTTCGGCGTAGAAGTCGATGGCTTTGATAAAGGTGTAATCTTTCAGGTGTTTCCTCACTCTTACGCCCAGGTTGAGATGTACGCGCAGAGCGTTGGGGGCATAATATCCGTCGGGGAAAGTTTTGGGCAATCTCACAAAAGTATTGCCCGCTCCCGAAAACTGGCGGCTGATGGTGATTCCCATCTCCGGGGCGAGCCACCAGCCTTTGTTCAAATCATACATTGCCGGCACCACGATGCCTTTGATAAAAATATTATGAATACGCTTGTCGGCTTTTTGTTTGGTTGTATAGCCATACCCTGCCACCAGCTCCAGGGTGTGCTTTTGGTTAAGAAAATATCCGCCACCTGCGATGAAGGCGCCATAGTTGCCGGCATATTGCATGTTGATGTAGTTGGGCGTTAAAGCCCGTTTGTAGCGAATGATGGTATCCTGCGCCGCAGCCGGAGCCATTATGAGCATCATGATCAAAAACAAAAAGATAGAAATGTGTAGCTTTTTTGTCATAGCTCAGAGTTTTTTGGTTTCGAGAATGAGCGTGTCGGGCGTAACGGTGAGCGTACACCAGGTATCTTTTCCGGGCGATCCGATGACCAGATAAGGGATGCGGTCGCCAAAATAATTACCAAAATAATGATCGTGGTGGTGCCCATGAATGGACATCGATACATTGGCAGAATCCATCATCCTGTGATAAGCGTAAGTGTTGAGTGGCGTAAACTGGTCGGACCATGGCGGGATGTGAGCAATCACAAAGAGATGATCGTATGGAATGTTGCTAAAGAGTTCATCCCTGAGCCACTGATAATCAGGTTCGGCATTGTTAAGCTCCCAGATGATATTGTTGAAAAAGACGAATTTGCAATTTTTAAAAACAAAACTATAATTCTCCGGCCCAAACATCTCATTATAGATGTACCTTCCGTTGGCCAGGCAGTCGTGATTGCCGATAACGGTAAAGTAAGGCGCCTTCAGGTCGTGCATCAGTTGGTGAAAAATGTTGTACTCGGCTATCATGCCGCCGTCGGTCAGGTCGCCGCCGTGAAGAACCAGGTCGATATTGGTATCGTTTTCTATTTGTTCTGCTACGTCTGCCAGGCTGTTGTAATAGGTGTGGCTGTCAGAAATCAAACCGATTTTAAAGGTGTCTTCATCCGCCATTTGAGATTCGATCAGGCGCAACTTCTCAAGGTTTTTTCTGTGGGTATCGCGTCTGTCGTTGCGCACATTCGACGAGTAAAGGCTATATTCAAAAACACGCTCGCAGGCGGTCGTTGCCAGAAAAAGCGTCAGGGCAATTATCAGAATTATTTGGAATCTTCTCATCTTATGAAAACTTAGGTTTGCAAAGATAGGGATGATATCTGTCAAATTCGCGGTCACCTTTTAGGGCTAACTCCGGGTGTCAAAATCAGGCAAGTTTAAGATGGTGAAATGTTGAACTACTGTATTTTACAAATACACCACCATTTCCGAAAGGTCATTTCTGATTTTTTGTTTGCCACTGTCGGTTTCTTTTGCAGGATAGCCTAATGGTGTTAAGGCAAAGACGATCTCGTCGGTTTTTAACAAGCCTGACTGTTTGAGCTTTTCAGGATCGAAATTGGCAATCCAGCAAGTGCCTACACCTTCGGCGGTGGCCGCCAGAATCATGTGATCCATCGCGATGGTAAGATCGGTCTCGAGCGAGTTGTAGCCATCGGCTTTGCGCGTCCAGGCTGCGTTGCGTTGCCCTGCTGCCAGCAGAATATGTGGCGCATCGTACAACCATGCTCCGCTGTAGCATTGGTGCATCAGCTTCAGGTTTTCAGGTTTAGAAATGAGATACAATGTCCACGGTTGCCGGTTGCATGCCGAAGGCGCCAGATGACCCGCCTGGAGTATGCGGTGCAGCTTGTCATTTTCTACCGGACGCGTATCATAGCTGCGGATGCTTTCGCGCTGCCGGATGAGTTGTTGGAAGTTCATAAGCATTGTTGTAAATTTTGGTAAAAATAATAAAAGCCTACTTTTGTCCTGTTTTAAAAAAAAATTAATTGAGCCATGAAAATTGATCTGCGCAGTGATACCGTGACCCGTCCCACCGAGGCCATGCGTGAGGCCATGTTTTCCGCACCGGTTGGCGACGATGTTTTTGGCGAAGATCCCTCCGTAATACAACTCGAGGAATATGCCGCCCGGCTTTTTGATATGGAGGCAGCGCTGTTTTGTCCGTCGGGCACCATGACCAACCAGCTTGCAATAAAAGTACATACCCAGCCGGGCGACGAGGTGATCTGCGATCATACGGCACATATCTACATTCACGAAGGCGGTGGCATCGCTTTTCATTCCGGCTGCTCGGTACGCCTGCTGGCCGGCAATCGTGGTCGCTTTACGGCGCAGGATGTTGAGGAGAATATCAACACCATCGACGTGCATCATCCCGTAACGCGGCTTGTCTCTATCGAAAATACCTGCAACAAAGGAGGCGGCAGCATCTGGGATTTTGATGAGATCATCCGCATCCGCCGGGCATGTACCGAGAATGGTTTAAACCTTCATCTCAACGGTGACCGTATTTTCAATGCGCTGGCAGCCACCGGCGACGAGCCGGCTCATTTTGGCCGCGCGTTCGATTCCATCTCTGTTTGCCTGTCGAAAGGGCTGGGCGCTCCGGTAGGTTCGTTGCTGCTGGGCGGCAGCGATTTCATCCGGCAGGCACGCCGCTTCCGACGCATGATGGGAGGGGGCATGCGTCAGGCCGGCTATCTTGCCGCCGCCGGAAGCTATGCTTTGCACAACAACATCCCACGCCTGGCCGACGACCACGCCAGAGCAAAAACACTGGGCGCTGTGGTGCAAGAGCTTTCATTCGTTGAGGAGGTGCTGCCGGTAGAAACCAACATCGTGCTTTTCCGCCTCAACGAGGCAATGCCGGCAGGAAATTTTATAAAGATGCTGGCAGAAAAGGAAATGCTGGTAGTGCCTTTCGGCAAACAATACATCCGTATGGTCACCCATCTCGACATCAACGACGACCATCTGGAAGAAGCCTGCTCGTTGCTGCGAAAAATGGAAGGTAGAATGTAGAAATTAGATTTTCGAATCAATACTGAACGACTAAAAATTATAGATTCTTCTCCGCCAGTTGGCGGAGAAGAATGACAAGGTTTTTCGTGTATTTGTAAGGGTGAGGGGTGGGGGGCGGCGAAGCCGCCACCCACCCCTCACCCCCCATAGCCACAACGCCATTGTCACCTTGAAGGAGCTTGCGACTGAAAGGTCTGTTTATCCTACACAATTAGACCTTTACAAAAAGTTGTCATTGGTAACGAAACGAAGTGAAGAATCTAAAACTGACACTATCAGTTTAATCGGTCAGTAGTATTTTTGAATATCGAATTATGAATATTACTCACTGAGAATTGCCAACTGCATCGCTTATGCCATAGGCTTTTCAGTTGCTTTTATCTGCCATTAATCGGCATCTATAAATCTGGCACACAACATTTAGTTGCTTATCGTGTTAAAGAGTCTTTAAAAAGTTCAGGTTATAAAAAGGATAATATCTTTGCCGACCAATTTTAAAAACAGCACAAGATGAAACAATGGATCATTTTATTGATTGCCTTGACAACCATGCTGATACCTCATTCGTGTGACATTGACTCAACTTCCGATACCGATGCTCTCGCTGCTTTACAGGACAACTCGCTAAGCGATATCCTGCAAAGAGGCAAACTCATAGCCACCACCAACTATAATTCGTCCAACTATTTTATCTATCGTGGCGAGCCGGCGGGTTACGAGTACGAGATGCTGGAGGCTTACGCCAAATATCTTGGCGTTGACCTGGAGCTGGTTATTAACGAAGACTACGAAGAAGCACTCGATGACCTGGAGCGTGGCGAGGTAGATTTGATTGCCATGGGCATAAAAGTAATTGGCGAGCGCACGCGGCAGGTTGATTTCAGCAAGCCTTTGCTGCAAACCCGCCAGGTGCTGGTGCAGCGCCTGCCCGACAACTGGCGCCGGATGCGTACCACTGCCGAAGTACAACAGCACCTCATTCGCAATCCGCTCGATCTGGCTGGCAAAATGGTGTATGTACCGCGTCATTCGGCTTACAGCCTGCGCCTGCGCAACCTGCAGGAAGAGATGGGCGACAGCATCGTCGTGGTGGAATTTCCGCAGTCGGATGAGAAACTGATAGAGATGGTTGCCCGCGGTGAGATAGATTACACCGTGTGCGACGAACATGTGGCCGCCGTCAACAAAAAATATTTCCCCGACATCGACGTGGAGACGGCGCTCAGCTTTCCGCAAAATGTGGCCTGGGCCATGAAAAAGCGCGACAATGCCCTGAAGCAAAATCTCGACGAATGGCTCGAAACATTCACCAAAGGCCGCGTGGCACAGCACATCTATAACAAGTATTTTGTTAATCCGCGCTCGATGCAATACGCCCACAAATACCACTCGGTGCGCAGCGGACGCATCTCTGTCTGGGACGACATCCTGAAACAGAAAACCGAGGAGCTTGGCTGGGACTGGCGACTGGTGGCCTCGCTCATGTATCAGGAATCACGGTTCCAATCGGATGCTATCTCGTGGATGGGCGCGCAGGGATTGATGCAGCTCATGCCCGGCACCGCCATAATTTACGGCGTCGATAGCCTCTCCTCGCCCGTCGAGAATATTAACGCCGGCATCAAATACCTCAAAATGCTCGACGACCGCTTCAAAGACATTGTACACGACCCCGACGAGCGCATCAAGTTTGTGCTGGCTTCCTACAATGCCGGTATTGCCCACGTTTTCGACGCCCGACGCCTGGCCGAAAAGTATGGCCGCGACCCCAACCTGTGGGACGACAACGTGGACTTCTTCCTACTCAACAAATCTAACCCAAAGTATTACAACGACGAGGTAGTGTTTTACGGCTATTGCCGTGGCGAAGAATCCTTCAACTACGTCAACGACATCATGGAACGATTCGAGCATTACCGCAACGTAATTCCGGGGTAGCAGGCAGGCGGCAGGCGACAGTCCACAGCAGGCCTCAGTAGGCAGTCACAACGCGCCCTGCGCCCTGCAACTTGCCCTTACCCTAAAAAGATTTAATTGCACATCTACTATGCTTGCTGGTTTTTTCCTGCCAGATTTTGGGGTTGCGGTCGGTGCTGATTACGGCCAATACTTCCACCGTATTGTTTTCATCGTTAATGTAGAAATGAGCCATATACGGAAATTTCTTAACCAAGATACAGCGTATTTCTTTGTACCGAACAGCATAAATCTGAGGGTCTTTGCTCAGTGTTTTGATTTGCTTAATTGTTGTTCTCTGGAACCTTCCACCAAGTCCGGATTGTTGTTCGGTGCATTAGTTGGTAATTTCCTGGATATCGGTAAGGGCTTCCGGTTCAATTTTTATTTTGTACCTTTTCATCAGGCTTTGAGCGTCTTTTTAGCTTCGTCCCAATCCAAAAGCCGTTCAGGGTTTTTCCTTACCCTGTCAAAGCGCTCCATTACCAGTTTTTGGTGGGCTTCCGGAATATCCATGCTTTCCTTTTCTTTATTTAAAGCATAATCGAGCATGTTTTTTATGGCATTAATAAGGTTTACATCGTTCACCTGCTTAAACTGCTAAATAATAATTGCTTTTTGTGCCTGTACGCTCATGCTACTTGCTTTAAATATTTAAGCAACCAAATTACTTCTGATATTGCATTTTAAAAAAAAACGCATCTATCAGGGCAGTAAATTTATAATTTCATTTTATCCGGCTTTCTCCATTTTTCTTCATTAGAAAACCAAAACAATACCATTGACAAAGCCAAAAGTCCTGCTGCTCTTCCTTATTTATTCCCGAGCATTTTTCGTGGATCGACCCACTCATCAAACTCTTCCGCAGTCACCAATCCTGATTCGAGTGCAGCTTCGCGCAGGGTCTTGTTTTCGCTGTGGGCCTTCTTGGCAATTTTAGCAGCGTTTTCGTAGCCGATATGCGTGTTGAGCGCCGTGACAAGCATGAGCGAATTTTCCAGGTTTTTGCGAATATTGACAGGGTGAGGCTCTATGCCCACGGCGCAGTTGTCGGTAAACGATACGCACGCGTCGCCCAGCAGGCGTGCCGACTGCAGCAGGTTGGCAACCATTACGGGTTTAAACACATTGAGCTGAAACTGTCCGTGGGTGCCGGCCACAGCAATGGTCATATCGTTGCCGATCACCTGTGCACAAACCATAGTGAGCGCTTCGTTTTGGGTAGGATTTACTTTGCCGGGCATGATGGAGGAGCCGGGCTCGTTGGCCGGAAGGATCAGTTCACTGATGCCGCAGCGTGGCCCGGAAGCCAGCAGCCGGATGTTGTTGCCGATGTGCATCAGGCTTACGGCCAGTGTTTTTAAGGCGCCCGATGTTTCCACCATGGCATCGTGTGCTGAGAGTGCTTCAAATTTGTTGGGTGCAGTCACGAATGGGAAGCCGCTGATTTCTGCAATTTTCTTTGCTACCAGCTCAGCATATCCTTTGGGCGTATTCAGTCCTGTTCCAACGGCAGTGCCGCCCAGCGCCAGTTCGGTCAGGTGTGGCAAGGTAGCTTCAAGTGCACGAATGCCGTGGTTGAGCTGTGAAACATATCCCGAAAACTCGTTGCCCAGCGTCAGTGGCGTGGCATCCATCAGATGCGTGCGTCCGGTTTTTACTACATCTTCAAAATCTCTTGCTTTGGCGGCCAGTGTGTCGCGCAGCTTTTTTATCCCCGGAAGGGTAACGGTGACGATGGCAGTGTAAGCCGCTATGCTCATAGCCGTGGGAAAAGTATCGTTTGACGACTGCGATTTGTTGACGTCGTCGTTGGGATGGATAAACTTTTGTTTGTCGTCGAGGGTGCCGCCATGCAGCACATGTGCGCGGTTGGCCACCACCTCGTTTACGTTCATGTTTGACTGGGTGCCGGAGCCGGTTTGCCATATCACCAGCGGAAAGTTGTCGTCCAGTTGTCCATTGATGATTTCGTCGCAGGCGCGGTCGATGAGCTTTTGTTTTTCTTCCGGCAAAACCCCCAGCTCATGGTTGGCCATAGCTGCTGCCTTTTTGAGGATGCCAAAGGCGGTGATGATTTCGTGGGGCATGGAGCCTGGCTGCCCGATTTTAAAGTTTTCTTTGGATCGCTGTGTTTGTGCGCCCCAGTACTTGTCGGCAGGAACTTCGATGGTTCCCATGGTGTCGTGTTCGGTTCTTGTTTTCATTTGAAGGATTTTTTATTTATCAATAATGATCAATTCGATTTCTTCGCTTCTTTTCTTTTCTTCCATTTTTATACCCATAGCCTGCGCTACTTTTTTGGGCACATCGGTATTGTCGTACACGCCGCTAAAATGTTCGGCTCCGGCGCCAATAGCATACACCGGCACGGGCGATGCGGTATGCGACCAGGTGGTCCAGGCCAGTCCGGCTTTGTTGTTGAGGATGCGTGTGGCGGTAGCTGCCAGCGCATGCTCGTGGCCGTAGTGCAACCGCATCGCATCTTTGTCATCAATTTTCTTTTGTTGGGTGCTTACCAGATAAGCATCCTGCAAAAGATTGTATTCACGGTCTGTCAGTTGGATGCCGTCATCGTTGCCAAGTTTATAATATTTGTGCACCAACGCCATTGCCATATCTGGGTGGTTGTGCTCCGGGATGGCAAAGACAGAATCGGCGATAGCGGCAAAGCGCTCCATCGACACCTTTTGGGATGTGAGCATCGACAGATAGCTGTCGTAGCGTGTAAGGGCGTGCCCCAATGCCAGACCGCCGGTTTCGTGATCGGCGGTGACGATGATGAGCGTTTCGTCGGGATGCTGCTGATAAAATTCCAGTGCCTGTGCCACGGCCTGCGCGAGTGCTTCGATGTTGTAGGCCATGGCCACAGCGTCGTTGGCGTGGCACGCCCAGTCGATCTTGCCCTCTTCGCACATGATAAAAAATCCGTGGTCGTTGTGGAGCATCCGGATGGCTTTTTCGACAAAAGCAGCCAGCGGGATGTCGTCGGCAGTCTGGTCGATGGCATACGGCATGGCTCCTGAGCCACCGAGGCGTGGCGCTACTGCCAGCGCTTTGCCGGCGGCTGGCGAAAGGGTATCAAATTGCGCGCGGGTGCGTGTGATGGTATAGCCGGCATTTTGCGCCAGCTCCCAGGTGGTAGGGCTTTTGTCGCCGCCCCCGTTGGGTTTGGCAAATCCGCCGCCGCCAAAGAAGTCGAAGTTGCTGGCGGCCAAATCCTGTGATATTTCGTAATAATCGTTGCGGTCGGGACGATGGGCATAAAATGCTGCCGGCGTAGCATGGTCGATGCTCACGCTGCTGATGATGCCCACCTTTTTGCCGCGCGCTTTGGCGTAATAGGCTATCGAGTTGAGCGGTTCGGTGTTGTCGCCATTCATGCCAATGCGGTTGATGTTGGTTTTGTGTCCGGAAGCCAAAGCGGTTCCTGCTGCTGCCGACCCGGTGACGAGGCGGTTGGCGGCATGTGTGGTGATGATCCCAGTTACCGGAAACTTGCTGAAGTTAAGGTGATCGAAACCATCGTTGTTGTGCCGGGCTGCCAGCATGGCTTCGGTGGCGGCTACCTGCGCCAGCCCCATGCCATCGCCGATAAAATAAAAAACGTACTTTGCCCGCTGCGCCTCTGTAGTAAGCGAAAGCAGCAAAAGAAGAAGAACAAGAAAAGAATGCTTTAGAGTGATTCCGAATGATTTCATAAGCTAAAAATGTTTTAAAAACCGATTGATGTTATTAATGAAGTGCTGTGCATACACACAATGGCAAAAGTAGCCACTTTTTGGATTCCTGCGTTAAATGAACCAACTTTATAGTTATCAAAACAAGCTAATTTTGCAGGCGGAAGGAAAGGAGTAGTTTTGTGTGAGGAAAAAATATGAATCAGGAAATGATGATATCACAAAAGCAGATTGAAAATACAATTTTAGTAAAATGAAAAGTGAAGCGATCCAACATTATTTGAATAAAGTAATTCAGGGCGATTGTCTGGAGGTAATGAAAGGAATCCCAGAAAAATCCATTGATATGATTCTTTGCGATCTGCCCTATGGTACCACCCAAAACAAATGGGATTCAGTTATTGATTTACACGAACTTTGGAATCATTACGAAAGAGTTATCAAGGATAATGGTGCAATAGCGCTGACTGCACAGGGTCTTTTCACGGCCAAACTGATAATGAGTAACGAAAAGCTCTTTAAATACAAAATTGTGTGGATAAAATCGAAATCAACGAATTTTCTGAATGCTAAAAAGCAACCGTTAAGGAAACACGAAGACATCTGCATTTTTTACAAAAAACAACCTGTTTATCATCCCCAAATGACGCATGGCGAAGCGTATGACAAGGGTGTACGGAAAGATCAATACACAGGAAGCTACGGTGATTTTAAACCAAAACACGTAAAAAGTAGCGGAACACGATACCCCAATGATATCATCGGCATTGAAGAGCAGTCGGTAGATGACTTTGTGTACATTAAGACAGCAGAATCGGAAGGGTCTGTGATGCATCCTACTCAAAAACCGATTGAATTAGGCAGGTATCTGATCAGAAGCTATACCAACCCGGGAGACATTGTTCTTGATAATGCCTGTGGCAGCGGTAGTTTTCTGTTATCTGCAATTCTCGAAAACCGACAGTTTATCGGCATCGAGAAAAACGAAGACGTATTGTTGCATAAAGTTAAGCCAATCGATTACATAAAACTTTGCACTGACCGCATTGGGGCAATCATAAAACGAAAGGAAGTTGAGCAGACCACGCTCCGGCTATTTAATGAACCAATAGTAAAGTATCACATATTGAATTATGAAACGAAATGAGAGAGACTGGGCAGGACAGCTAATAAGTTGGATTCAGGAGGCTATTCGCGAACGCCGAACGATTTTTGAGGATGTTACAAATGATGTCGGAATCAAGCTTGAATCGGGTAGAACAAAATTTCCGGATATTTTGCTTTTTACAGATAAAGTATCCGGGATCGTTTTTAATGGATGGGAGTTGAAGTTTCCGGATACCCGTGTGGATGATGAGACGATGATTGAAAACGCATTGGAAAAAGCAGAAATGCTTAGGCCTGACTCTTTTGTTACCTGGAATGGATCAGAAGCGATAATCTGGAAAATTCCGAATAAAAACTATACCAGGTCAGCGTTATCCAAAATCAGGTACTATCCAAAAGAAAAAACTATTCAGAGCCGCGACGATCTTTCGGACCCTGTTAAGTTCAGCCGCAATGAACCTTTCCTTAAAAAAAGGGCGGTGCAAATTCTCTATGATCTTGGTCAATTGTACGAAAAAGGTGAGCTAAAGGATGCCATAAATATTACCGGAAATATTTTAGAAGCAGTAGCAAGCGCATCATTGATCATCATTCCACAATTTCATAATGCAATCATTCATAAAAAAGGGATTGACCCCACTTTCAGGAAAGCTTTCAATATCTGGAAGATTTACGAAAAGTCAACATTAAAAATCATGGCTTCTTCGTCGAGAAGGTATGAAAATATTATAGAGGAAGAGGTTTTGGCTAAGTTCACTTTTTATAATTTAATTGGCCGGATTTTGTTTTATCTCACCTTATCAGAAAACTTTAAAGGTGTGCTTGAGCCAATAAAAGTTGATGAAACCATAAATTTAAAAGATACTCTCGACAGATATTTTGACAGCGCCAAAAAAATTGATTACCAAGCGATTTTTAAACCTGACTTTACAGATATTATTACGTATTCAACAATAGTGGACACAGCTATTGTCCGGTTAATATGGCATCTTACAGATTTCGATTTCAGAATTCTGCCAACGGCTGTTATCGGAAACATACTTCAGAATCTTGTGCCCCAAGCCGAGCGACAAAAATTCGGGCAGTATTTCACAAGCGAAACCATATCTAATCTTGTTGTTTTTCCGGTTGTAGAAACAGCCAATGACAATGTGTTCGATCCGACATCAGGGACGGGCACCCTCTTGACATCATTTTATCACGTGTTAAAATATCATGGCAATACTGAACATACCGGTTTACTTCATCAGATATGGGGAAATGACATTTCCCATTTTCCGGCTATTTTATCAGTCATAAATCTCTACAAACAGGACATTGCCAATACAAATAATTTCCCCCAAATAATCAGAGACGATTTTTTTAATCTTAATCCTGGTGATAAAATTACATTCCCTGATTCAAGAGATTATAATAAAAAGATAGAATGCACCATTCCTTCATTTGATGGTATTGCCAGTAATTTTCAGTTTATTCAGCAAGAAGACATTCCCAAAGGTAGCTTTTCAGATTTATTTAAAGAAAAATGGAAAACCCGCCAAGAAGCTTTTGTTCAGGGCAAAAGCTTTAAGATCAATGAGCGATCTGATTATTTCATCTATTGTATTTATAGCGCATTCCGGTTTTTAAAAGATGGGGGTTTACTATCCGCTATTACCTCAAACGCTTGGCTTGGTAAAGAATATGGTATTCAATTCAAGAAATTTTTGCTTGATAATTTCCATATCAAATACGTTGTCAGGAGCAATGCTGAACATTGGTTTTCCGATTCAAAGGTTTCGACAATTTACACTGTTTTCCAAAAAATAATCAGCAATGAGCCTACAAAGTTTGTATCAATTAATTTTAAGCTCGATGAAGGTTTCAATCAGCAAGACATTGGAAAACAGCTTGCACAGATCGAAAATTTGTATGCTGAAATTGATAATTGCGACAACATCCTAAATTCTGGTTGGAAGCAAGATTCACTCTTTGACGATTTATTCATTAAAAGAGATGACAGCGTTACTGTAAGTGTTGTTCCCAGAGAAAAGCTCGTCGAATCAGTTGCTTCACAAGAAAACTGGGTGGAATTTTTTATTTCTGCTAAACTCTTAGAAAAATTTCGAGGAAACCTGACCGTAAAATTTTCAGCAATTGGGAATGCGTTTCGCGGCGATAGAACATGATGGAATGAAATGTTTGTAGTTCCCGAAGACCAGGTTGTATCTACCGGAATTGAAAATAATTTCCTGATACCTTACGTGAAAAGCCCTGCTGAACTGGACAAAATTGAATTTAAGAGCGAAATTAATTTCAGGCTTTTTGTTTGCTCGCTTCCGGAGGGTGCGCTAAAAAGGAATTTTCCGGGTGCGTACAATTGGATTAAAAAGTTTGAACAGGTTACAAATAAAAACGGAACAAAAACAATTATTGAAGCTTGTTCAGGCCACAAACCGTATTGGTATTCATTATCCCCAAAAGAAGCAAATATTGTACCCGCCATAAACCCTTATGAGCGTGCTTTCTTTTGTTATTCCGAAAACAACTTTTCTGTTGATCAAAGGCTTGTTGCTTTTAATGTTGATAAAAAGTATAATATTGAACTCATTGCAGCATTGCTTAATTCCGTGATCACCTTCCTTTTTATTGAGATGAAAGGCACCTCGCGCAGCCTGGGTGCTTTAGATCTCAATGCAAATTATTTCAAACAGTTGCCGGTATTAAATCCTGATTCTCTATCACAAAAACAGGTAGTAGAAATAGTGAAAGCTTTTCAACCTTTGAAAAGCCGGCCTGTCAAAACCATTTTTGATGAAATTAAAATGAATGACAGGATCAGTTTTGATAAAGTAATCCTGCATTGTTTTGGATGGGATGAAAATATTTTGGGTGGCCTATACAAAATTCTGGCTTCTGCTGTAAATAACAGAGTTACAATGAAACAAAGATTTTAAAAAAATGACAACACCACACGATACAATAGAGATTATGGCGCCGGCAGGCTCGTACGAATCGCTGATGGCGGCCATACAGGGCGCCGCCGACTCGGTCTATTTTGGCGTAGGCAAGCTCAACATGCGCGCACGCTCTTCCAAAAACTTTTCGCTCGACGACCTGGCCAGGATTTCTAAAATATGCCATGCGCACGGCAAGCGGTCGTACATCACGCTCAACACGATCATTTACGACGACGAAACCAAGGAGATGGAGACGATTGTGGATGCTGCCAAAGCGCACGGCATCAGCGCAATAATAGCTTCGGATATGGCCGTGATCGACTATGCGCACTCGCAGCAGGTGGAGGTTCACATGTCCACACAAACCAACATCACCAATCTGAGGGCGGTGCGCTACTATGCGCAGTTTGCCGATGTGATGGTGACGGCGCGTGAGCTTTCGCTGGAGCAGGTCGGCGCCATCACCCGCGCCATCAAAGAACAAAATATCACCGGCCCGTCGGGTGAACTGGTGCAGATAGAAGTGTTTGCCCACGGCGCCCTTTGCATGGCTGTTTCGGGCAAATGCTACCTAAGTCTCGACAACATGAACTCCTCGGCCAACCGGGGCGCCTGCCTGCAGGTGTGCCGCCGTGGCTACAAAGTTACCGACCTCGATGGCGAAATAGAGCTGGCCATCGACAACGAGTATATCATGTCGCCCAAAGACCTCAAAACCGTTGACTTTCTGGATAAGATACTGGCTGCCGGGGTGCGGGTGCTTAAGATCGAAGGTCGCGGCCGCCAGGGCGACTACGTAAAAGTGGTGAGCCGTGTGTATCGCGAAGCTGCCGATGCCGTGCTGCAAGGGCACTATACCGCCGAAAATATTGATCGCTGGAACCGCGAGCTGGCCACGGTGTATAACCGCGGTTTCTGGGATGGTTATTATCTGGGACGCAAAACCGGCGAATGGACCGGGAGCTACGGCTCGATGGCCACGCGTCGCAAGGAATACGTGGGAAAGGTTACCAATTATTTCTCAAAAATCGGTGTGGCCGAGATAAAGATGGAAACGAAGCAGCTTGCCACAGGCGACGATATTCAAATCACCGGACCTACCACCGGCGTTTACGACGACACCGTGACGGAAATTCGCGTGGACGAAAATCCAGTGTCACTTACCGTGAAAGGCGATATGGCTTCGATACCCGTAAAACAAATCGTGCGTCGGATGGACAAGGTTTTCAGAGTGTTTGATGATAAACCTGAAAACGCTGGTCAATGAACTATTCAGACCTCTTCGTTGGTTTTTACAAATCCTAAAACATCAAGAACCATTCACCGTTGTTCGGATCTTCGCATCATCACCCACAAGGCAGCCTGAGACCGCTTGTGAAACCATTTAGATAAATTGGATGATGTTGACCCCGTTTTTTAATCCCAAATGAATAGCGCAAAATAAAGTTTTTTATCTTTGCTGGTAATTCACACAGGTTATCAAAAACCATTTTGTAATACCTGACATTTACTTATTTAAAGCATTTCGCCATGAGAAGATTAATATTATTTATCAGCTTTATACCTTTGTGGGCTTTTTCACAAGGGAGCTGGACACAACAAACAAGCACAACTTACGAGCTTCTCAGGTCGGTTAGTTTTGTCGACAATCAAACAGGGTGGGTTGCCGGAGACAATGGCGCCATTCGCAAAACCGAAAACGGGGGACAATCCTGGACGGTGCAGTCGGCAGGGGTTAATGTTGTTTTCGAAGCCGTTCAGTTTATTGATCCGGACATGGGATGGTTGGCCGGAAACAGCGGCACAATTTTAAAAAGTCAGGATGGTGGACAAACATGGATTCCACAATCTGGCGGAGTGACCAATCATTTAAGATCAATATTTTTTATCGATCAACAAACGGGATGGGCCGTAGGCTCTTCAGAAACAATTATCGCCACCCGGAATGGAGGTAGCTCATGGACGCTGCAAAATGCAGGAAGTATTAACAATTTGAGATCGGTTTTTTTTGTTGACGCACTTAATGGTTGGGCTGTGGGAGATTCGGGAAAGATTTTTCATACTTCGGATGGAGGCAACACCTGGACTGAGCAAAACAGCGGTACAACCCGGATACTTACCACGATATACTTTGTCAATGCCCACACAGGCTGGGTAACGGGCACCTCCGGAACGCTGCTCAAAACCATCGATGGCGGTCAAACCTGGACACAGCAGGCAAGTAGCACCAATGCGGGACTTTACGCACTGTATTTCCCCGATGAGAATATCGGCTGGGCTGCCGGAAGCGATGGAGTAATCGTGCATTCAACCAATGGCGGGGAAACATGGCAGACACAAAGTAGCGGAACCGGCAACTGGATATGGTCTTTAAGTTTTGCCGATCCCAATAATGGCTGGGCTTCGGGCTGGGCCGGCACCCTCCTGAACTACAGCCGGCAACCACCCCTCGAAGCACCTTTGCTGAGCTACCCCGAAAACCATGCCGGCGAAGTGCCTCTTAAAACTACCTTTGCCTGGCAACAGGCAGCCGGCGCTGAATCCTATCGTTTACAAATTTCCACAACCTATGCTTTTACAACCAAATTTTTAGATCAGTACGGCATCACTGACACAACATATACCGTCGAAAACCTGCCCAACAATACAAAATTATATTGGAGAGTAATTGCTGCTAATGATGATGGAAGCAGCCAGTGGTCGGAAGTATGGAATTTTACATCGCTGCTTGTTTCGATTGATGATCTTGGTTTTCATCCCGAAGGTTTCAGATTGAGACATGTATTCCCGAATCCTTTCAGTGATCATGCAAACTTTAGGGTGGACTTATTCCGGCCAGGCACCATCGGGTTGGAAATCCTGGATTTTAACGGGAGGCAGGTTTTCGTTCTGCCGACGCAGATAATGGAAACAGGATCGCATCAACTAAGCTGGCAACCCGAAAAAACGGGTGCCGGCACCTATTTCTACAGGATGAGCTTTTCGCCGCTACATGAACCCGAAAAATCCAGTGTCAGGATAGGGAAGTTGCTTTTTTTTAAATAACAACAGGGAAGCTTTTCATCTTAACCACAACCTCCACACCTGCTGTTTTTAGAGATATTTGTAATCTGATAAGCACTAACCCCAACCTTTAGCCTGGGGGCAAAAGGTAAAAAATTTTAGTAAGCTCTATCCCAAATAAATAGAATGTTATGATGCGTATGTTCAATCTTCACTGCCACTCCAACTACTGCGACGGCTCGTCGCCATTGCGCGAATATGCCGATGCCGCGGTTTCCCGTGGTTTTCATACGCTCGGCTTCTCGAGCCATGCGCCGCTTCCTTTTAAAAATAAATTTGCTTTGCGCGATGAGCAGGCATTGCTGAATTATGTTGCCGAAATCAGTCAGCTTAAGGAAGAATTTCAGTCGCGGCTCAATATTTACACCGCCCTGGAAATCGACTACATCCCCGGCATCAGCGATGATTTTGATCATTGGCGTAAGCTGGCCAACCTTGATTATGTAATCGGCGGGGTGCACCTCGTCAGGAATGGTGACCAGCAGCAGCTTTGGTTTATCGATGGGCCGCGGCAGGAAATTTATGTGGAGGGGTTGCAGCAGATTTTTGGCGGCGACGCCCGAAAAGCTGTCACCAGGTATTGGCAGCAGATGCGTGAGATGATTACCACCCAAAAGCCCGACATCGTAGCGCATCCCGACAAGATAAAAATGCACAACCAAAACCGGTTTTTCTCAACTACCGACAAATGGTATGTGGAGCAGGTGGAGCAGACGCTCGAAGTAATTGCCGCCGCAGGTACCATCGTGGAGGCGAACACACGCGGATTGTACAAAGGCCGCAGCGACGAGCTTTTTCCCGGCGAGGGCATCCTTACGCGGATGTTTGAGCTGAATATCCCGGTCACGGTCAACTCCGATTCGCACCGCCCCGAAGAGATCGACGGCTTTTATCCGCACGCTTATGAAACGCTGCGGCGTATTGGCTTCCGGGAGGTGATGTGTTTTACGGATAAAGGGTGGGAGGGGAGAGAATTTTAAAAAAGGGGCATTAAATTTAAATCAAAAAACGCGCTTCTAAAAGCTCCCTGCCAATTTGCTGAACACCCTGCAAAATACGTTGGGTTTGTTTTGCTGAAGGTTTTTTATTTCCTTTGAGGTAGTGTGCCAATAAACTCTGGTTCATGCCTATTCTTTCCGACAATGCTTTGGCATTGATAACTTTATAAAAATCGAAAAAACTCGCGAGGTCAAATTCCAGACTGATTTCATCTATGGTATAGATGAATCCCAAATCTTCAAAAGCCAGGTTAACCCTTTCAACGATCATATTTTGAAGTTCTTCCCAACTATCGCCACAGGTTACAAGGCTCCTTTCTTTCCATTGGCCTAAAGCGGTACAGCCCAAATCTTCTTTAATGATTTTAAGTTTAATGAAGGGCTTATTACTATTCGTTTTTATCAGCTAGGGTTTTATTGCGCTTAAGCGCACACGGTCTTTGATAACAAAGGCATTGGGATACACGCCGAGGATTTGTTGCAGGAAACCTTCGGCGGCCAGGCGTGTGCGAAAGTCGCCCACACGCACCTTGTAATAAGGTTCGCTGTAGGAAACATAAGCGGTATCGTCGGGGTAGAGCATCTGGTAGGTGCGGGCTTCGGTTTGTGCGCGCTCCAGCGAATTGTTGCCGGCGTCGAAATAAATCTGCACACGGTAGCCCATGATTTCGTCCTGCCGGCGTTCGTTAAACACTTTGTGCATTTTTATGATTTCATCCACCCGATGATCGCGGATAACCTCAACGCTGCCGTGCGTTGCAGGCGGCATGGGCAACACTCGGTCGAGCGGCACTGCCGGCTCCGGCGCAATGTTTTGTGCGGTCATTGCCACGCTGGCTATGATGGCCAGGCCAAGAAAAAAACTTTTGGGTATTTGCATTATTTAAAAATCTATTCAAACAAACTACTCTTGCTCTTTTTAGCGTCGTCTTCATGCATGCTCAAAATGGGTATCGGCGAGTGGTTGACAATTTGCTGCGCGCATGGCCCCAGAAGCCCGTTGTCGTCCTGCTCGGTCATAATCGAAATCAAATCAGCGTTGATGCTTTGGGCATATTCGATGGTCGATTTTGTAATATCCGTCGAATGTAAATACTCGACATGAAATGGAACGTTGGCTTTGTCGAGGTATTTCCGCGCCTTGTCAAGAAAGTTTTCTATGCGTTTGTGCATGGTCCTCATGGTGGTGGCATAAACGCCGGTAAGATGCAGCTCCGACTGATAAAGCTTGGAAAAATCGGCAGTAAAAGGAAGTTTTAGCAAAGTGTTGTTGTAGTGGTCGATTGGCACGACGATTTTTTTAATCTCTGTTTTTAGTTTAAACCTGCTGTTGACGGTGATCACCGGACAGCCGGCATTGGAGATTACCCGGTTGGCATTGCTGCCAATCCAAAACTGTTCGTAGCCCGACACCCCGTGCGAACCCATCACGATCAGGTCGGCCTGGCGTCGTTTTGCCATGGTTACAATTTCCAGGTAGATCTTTCCCTTGCGTAGTTTGTATTCGAGCTTGCCGCCGGTAAACAGCGGCTGGTATTGCTCTACCAGTTCATTAAATCGTTTTACGGCTTCAGTTCGGTAATCTTCCACCGAGATGGAATAAATGGATTCGGGGGAAGCTGTTTTGTCAACCCACACCATCTCAATGTCGGAATTGGATTTGTTGGCAATGGCAATGGCATAGCGGAGCGCGTGGATAGACCCGGTGGAGAAGTCGACGGCAACAATAATCTTTTTCATGGCAGTAATTTTAATAATACCCGAAGGCAACAACATCACAACTTTATTAATACGGGGCTAAATTATATATTTTTCGGATGACGGAAACGCGGATCGGCATCAACCATTCGCAGCGCGAATGCTGTTTAAGCCACCACCCAACCCACGCGCACATTAAATTATGCTATTTTTGAAAAATTAAAAAGAATAAAATAATGGCGATAAATAAAAA
>JAAYIU010000326.1 GCA_012523265.1 Bacteroidales bacterium
AGAGTATACTCTTTTTGATTTGAGCCAAAAAAAGTTGCTGGACGGAGGAAGAAGGTTTTCGCCTGACCGCTTGACAGGTTAATGCCGTAAGGTTGTTCAATCCGTTCAGGCACTCTTTGGTTTCCAGCAGGATGCCCCGGTGAAAACATATTCAAACAACAAACTTTCAATTTTTTTAATTTTCTGCCGCAAACTGAACATTTAGAGCCAAATACTTATTTATTTCTTGTGGTGATGAGTCATTAAAATACTTTTGATTTCGATGTTACAAAATTTTACTACTATGTTAAAAAAATATCTGCTTCTGCTTTCAGTTTTTCTTTTTCCGGCCTTGGTTACCATGGCGCAGCATGACAAATATGTCCAGGCACAGCTTTTTTATGCTAAGTTTTATTCACCCGCCGACGGACCTTTTCTGGAGACCTATCTCTCGGTGGTGGGCAATACCGTCAACTACCAGCCGCTGCCCGAAGGTGGCTTTCAGGGTAAGATAGAAGTTACAATGATCTTTACCAAAGACAGTGCTGTGGTAAACTATGATAAATACGAGCTGCTTAGCCCGGTGGTGAAGGATACCTCCGGTATCGATTTTAACTTTCTCGATCAGCAACGTTTTAGCCTTCCCAACGGTGTGTTCGATTTTCAGATCACCATCAACGATCCGGGCAGCAATATGTCGCCATACGCAACCACACAAACCATCGAAATCAACTTCCCGCCCGATAAAGTCTCGGTGTCGGGCATACAGTTGGTCGAATCCTACGAGGCTACAACCACCGAGAATATCCTAAGCAAAAGCGGTTACGATCTGGTGCCGTACGTCTACAATTTCCTTCCCGACAAGGTGAACACGCTTACTTTTTATTCTGAAATATACAATGCCTCCGGGCAGTTTGGCGAAAAAGAGCCATTTTTGATCAATTACTTTTTGGAGTCGTACGAGACCGGGAAGAAGCTCAACAAGTTCGCACGGTTTAAGCGCGAATCTGCAAAAACGGTAAACATCCTTTTTGCCAACTTCGACATCACGCATCTTGCCTCAGGAAATTACAATCTAGTGGTGGAGGTACGCAACCGCGAAAATGAGGTGATTGCTGAAAACCGTCTCTTTTTCCAACGCAGCAACCCCGATGTTGCCATCGACTTTGCTGACTATGCCGCCGCATCCACGCACAACTCGTTTGTGTCGCGCATCACCAGCAAGGACACCCTGCGGCAGTACATCGATTATCTTATTCCCGTAGCCACCGATGTGGAGCTGAAATTTATTACCCATCAAATACAAAAAGGTGACGCCGATCTGCCGATGATGCAAAGTTTCTTTTTTAACTTTTGGCTCGACCGCAACGAAGGCGATCCTGAATATGCCTGGCGAAAATATCTAAGCGCTGTGGAGCTGGTGAATGAACAGTTTGGCGCTCCCGGCACCAAGGGGCAGAGAGGTTATCGAACCGACATGGGACGCATCTTCCTGAAGTACGGCCCGCCCAACACCATCAGCGACCAGCCTTTTGCCGCCAGCACCAGCGGAATGACCATCAACGACGGCGGCGAGAAGGGCTACGATGCCGGCTCGGTGCCTTACCAAATCTGGCATTATTACACCATCGACAACCAACGCAACCGCAAGTTTGTGTTTGCCAACATCCACATCGCTCTCAACAACTATAAATTAATACACAGCAACATGCCGGGGGAGATCAGCAACGAAAACTGGCAGGCCGAGCTGCACAATCGCTTCCAGCATGGTGGCAGTATGCCCGACGGCGATAAGTACGGTGGCAAATCCGGCGATTTGTATAACAATCCCAGATAATTTATCGAAAATGTCAGCAGCTATGGTCATCATAGTGGTGATAATATTACTTTTAGCCCCTGATGAAAATAGCCGTTGTAATACTAAACTGGAATGGACGCCATTTCCTGGAGCGCTTCCTGCCGGGAGTTATCGATAGTTGCCAGGGTATAGCCGAAGTAATTATTGCCGACAATGCCTCCACCGACGATTCTGTGGAGTTCCTCCGAAATAATTTCCCCCGTGTGCGACTTATTCTCAACGCGCAAAATTTTGGATTTGCAGAAGGCTACAATGCAGCGCTAAGGCAAATAGATTCGGAATATTATGTTTTGCTCAACAGCGACATTGAAGTTCCAAAAAATTGGCTGCAGCCTGTAATTGCGCTGATGGATAGCGATGAAACCATCGCAGCCTGCCAGCCCAAAATCCTTTCTTTCGACAACCGCAGTGTTTTTGAATATGCCGGTGCCGGTGGCGGTTTTATCGACCGCTACGGCTATCCTTTTTGCCGGGGACGCGTCTTTCAGTCTATAGAAACTGACGAGGGGCAATACGACGACGTCCGTGAGGTTTTTTGGGCTACGGGCGCCTGCATGTTTATCCGCGCCAGCCTGTATCATCAGGTGGGCGGCCTCGACAAGGGCTTCTTTGCCCACATGGAAGAAATCGACATCTGCTGGCGGCTCAAGCAACTGGGCTATAAAGTTATGTATTGCGGCCAGTCAGAGGTGTATCATATTGGCGGCGGATCGCTCGACAAATCATCACCGCGCAAGACCTACCTCAACATCCGCAACAACAACATTATGCTTTACAAAAACCTCCCGGCCAGCCAGCTCTATCAGGTGTTTTTCATGCGTTTCTTCCTCGATTTTCTGGCGGCGTTCAAATTCCTCTGCGATGGTGGCTTCCGGCATTTCCTGGCTGTGACGAGGGCGCATCTTGGTTTTTATTATAAATATAAAATTAGCCGAAAGAAACGCCGGATGATAAAGCAGCGCCATGTAAGCATGATCTATCAGGGCAACATTGTGCTGGATCATTATCTGAGGAGGATAAAAAAGTTTGGGGAGCTTGATGCGGAGAAGTTCAGCAAAGGGCGTTTTTAAATTCCAATTCCCAAATTCGAAATTCCAAAACCCAAATCTCAGAGCTGCTGGTTGAAGACTGGCACCTGTCTGCTTCATTCCATGCTGAAACTCTCGATGGCCAGCAGATAGCTCTGAAGGCCGAACCCTGAGATGGTGCCGCGTGCCACCGGAGCAATGAAGGAAATCTGCCTGAAATCCTCTCGCCTGTAAACATTGGAAATATGCACTTCGACTACCGGTACATCGATGGCTGCCACGGCATCGGCAATAGCCACCGAGGTATGCGTGTAAGCCCCCGCATTGAGCACGACGCCGTCGTATTTGCCGCGTGTGGCATGCAGGTGGTCGATAAGCTCACCCTCGATATTGCTCTGGTGGTAATCAAAATCAATTTCCGGGTATCTTTTTTTTATCTTTTGCAGAAAAGTGTCGAAGTTTTCACTTCCGTAGATGTCGGTTTGGCGTGAGCCCACCAGGTTGAGGTTAGGGCCGTTGAGGATAAGGATTTTCATGATGTGCTCTTTTTTGGCAAAAATAATCCTTTCAGCGAAAGCTGTATTTTTATCCGCGTTACGCAAAGCAGATGATGATGAATGAAAATTTTGTGTCGGCGCTGGCCGATTATCTGTATCTGATAGAGCGGGGTTACCCCGAGCGGCTGTTTTTGCAAATGGTTTCCGATCATCACCGGCTGAGCGCCACCGAGCGTACCATGCTTTACCGCGGCGCGGCACATCCTGATTTGGCAAAGCGACGGCGCGAAAAGCTGCGCACGGCGGAGGAGCTGACAGGAAAAACTTTGCATGTGGATGGTCTGAATATCCTCACTACGGCAGCTTCCTATCTTGCGGGCATAACCGTTTTTGTGGCAATGGATGGCGTAATGCGCGATGCGGCGCAGCGAAGAGGCGCGTTGCATAAGGTGCAATATGAACGTCCTGCGCAACTATTGCGTAAAGCGCTAATGGTTTTACCACAGGCAAAGACGGTAGTTTATCTGGATAAGAAAGTTGCAATTTCTGAAAAGATAGCAGAATGGCTGCGGATGGAGGAGACCAAAAAAGTGGAAGTGCTTCCGGCAGACGATGTTGACGGTCTACTTATGACGATAAAAGATGATGTAATCGCCACTTCCGACCGGCTGATCATCGACGCTACTGACGTGGGCGTTTTCGATCTGGCCAGCCACACCCTGCATCAGAATTTTGATTTAAAAATTCTTGATTTAAACGATTTGATTGCGATTGCTGAATAGTAATTTTATTAGCAAACAATCTTTCCCATTGGCATGCTGACTTTTAATAACAATCCGTGAGCGCAAAAATGCTTTATTAACAAAAAACTTATCTTTGCCGCCGAATCAACTAGGGGTGCCCTAATATTACGGGCTGAGATCATACTCATTGAACCTGCTCCGGGTAATGCCGGCGAAGGGAAAAGATGGCTTTCATTTGACCTTATTTCCTCTATTGATTTTTATTTCTGAATGTGTAGAACTAAAAATCAATCGAAAATGACGAAGAAACATTTTATGCTGCTGGCGACACTCTTTCTGCCGGGAATTCTTTTAGCACAATTCACCTTTTCGGGTACCGTGCGCGACGCACAAAGCGGACAGTCGTTGCCCGGAGCGCATGTGGTTATTGATAATTCCTACCACAACGCGGTGACCGATTATCAGGGACATTTTGTGATGAAAAACCTGCCTGCCGGCGCCTGGCATGTGGAGGTTACTTTTTTGGGTTATGAGAAAAAAACGGCTGCTTTGGAATTGTCGCGTGATACCCGGATGGAGTTTGAGTTGCAGCCGCGCACCATCCTCGAAGAGGAAGTGGTGATCACCTCTACCCGTCTGAACCAGAAGACGCCCGGAACGTGGCAGCAGGTGGGCCATGAAGAACTTAAAACACAAAACCTGGGAAAGGATTTGCCCATGATGCTGCGATCCACGCCGTCGGCAGTTGTTACTTCCGACGCCGGTGCCGGAGTAGGCTATAGCGGCATCCGCATCCGCGGTACCGACATCACGCGCATCAACGTTACCATGAACGGGATACCGATGAACGACCCTGAATCGCAGGGTCTTTTCTGGGTAAACCTGCCCGACCTTGCCAGCTCTGTCGACAACATACAAATACAGCGTGGCGTAGGTACCAGCACCAACGGGGCCGCGGCTTTCGGCGCCAGCATCAACATGCAGACACAAAAGCTCCAGGCCGACCCTTATGCACGCATCAGCAGCTCGGCAGGAAGTTACAGGACTTTTAAAAACACACTCTCCTTTGGCTCTGGCCTGCTCAACGGTCGCTTTGCTCTCGATGGCCGTCTCTCAAAGATCACCTCCGACGGCTACATCGACCGGGCTTTTTCTGATCTCAAAAGTTTTTATGTCAGCGGTGGATATTATGGCGCCAAAACCATTGTGCGCGTAAATGTGATGTCGGGCAAGGAAAAAACCTACCAGGCGTGGTATGGCATTCCTTCCGACAGCCTGGCCACCAACCGCACCTACAACCCTGCCGGTGAATATGTTGATGAGCAAGGCAGGTTGGCTTATTACGATAACCAAACCGACAATTACCAGCAGGATCATTACCAGTTGTTGCTTTCGCAGATGGTCAGCCGCAAAATCAACCTTAATGCTGCCGCCTTTTACGTGCGTGGCTATGGGTATTATGAAAGCTACAAACCCGACGGGAAATTTGCCAAGTATGGTTTGGGTAATGTGGTGGTAAATGGCGATACGATGCGCGCTTCGGATATGATCACACGCAAATATCTTGACAACGACTTTTATGGTTTTACCTTTTCAGGAAATTACAACAGTTTTGATAAAATAACGGCTTCCGTGGGCGGCGGCTGGAATTACTACGACGGTGCCCATTACGGCAACGTGATCTGGAGCAAATATTCGGATAGCAATTACCCCGACAAACGATGGTATGAAAACGAAGGTCTGAAAACTCAATTCAATATTTATGGGAAAATCAATTACCAGATCTCCAAATCGCTGAATGCTTTTGTTGATCTTCAAATGCGGGGAATCCATTACAAAATTGAGGGCACACACGACGATGGGAGCGACATTACGCAGGAGCACGATTTTTTGTTTTTCAATCCGAAGTTTGGCGCCATGTATCAACCCGGCAATCATCACCAGCTCTATTTTTCGTTTGCCATCGCAAATCGTGAGCCTACGCGCAGCGACTTCCGCGATGCCGACGAAAACCATGAGCCGCTGGCCGAAAAACTTACCGACTATGAGCTGGGCTACAACTACAGCGCGGGCAAGGTTCGCCTGAATATGAATCTGTTTTATATGGATTACAAAGACCAGCTGGTGCTCACCGGCGAAATCAACAAAACCGGCGCTGCCATTTTTACCAATGTGCCCGACAGCTATCGCGCGGGTTTGGAACTGGTGGCGGGCATAAACGCCACCGCGTGGCTGCACCTGGAAGCCAACGCCGCGTTGAGCAGAAACCGGATAAAACAGTATGTGGCTTTTGTGGATAACTGGAGTCCGCCCTACCATCAGCTCGAAAACGAACTCACCGATACCGACCTGGCCTTTTCGCCCGATGTGGTGGCTGGCGGCACCGTTCAGTTTATTCCCATCCAAAATCTGTCGGTGGGAGTTGTATCGAAATATGTGGGACGCCAGTACATCGACAACACTTCGAGCGACAAGCGAATGATTGATGCTTATTTTGTGAACGATCTCAACATCAGCTATGCCTTTGAAACTAAATTCTTCAGCAGGGTGGAACTATTTGCCAGCATCTCTAATATTTTCAGCGCCAAATACGCGTCTAACGCATGGGTGTATCGCTACTATTCCGAAGGCAGTGAATACATGACGAACGGCTATTTTCCGCAGGCGCCCATCAACTTTTTGGCAGGCGCGACTATTTCGTTCTAGCTGCTGGTTTTTTTGCTGCGGCGGGCATCAACAAAACTTCTGATGTAAATGATCATCGCCACTACTCCAGCGACGAGCATGATGCTGACGCGCACAGTGGCTGCTGTGTCGCTGCGACCAATGGCAGCGGTGAGTGGTTTTACGAGCGCTATCACCAGCAGCAGCGTCAGTGCTACCACTATGTGCGATATGGTTTTGTTGTCGCGCTTCATCACCGGCGTCATCACCAGAAACAGAACTCCAAAAACTGTCGGGATGAAAGCGGTAAACGATGGCGAAGGACTTACGAAGTAGCCCCACAGGCTGAGCACGATAAGCAGAATGGCGTAAAGTAAGTTTGTAATGTAAGGTCGCATAGGTTTTTCGTTTTTAATTGTTGATGGCATAACAAAGCCTTTGCAGAAATGTTTGGTGAAATTCCAATTCACAAAGTCCAAGTTCCAAATAAATCCCAAGTTCCAGGTTTCAAATTCCAAATCCCAAATAAATCCCAAGTTCCAAGTTTCAAATAAATCCCAACCGTCGGTAGCCTGTGTAAACAATTCCGAAACTCAATGCTTCCGGTTGAGCCTGTCGGTTGAGCTTGTCGAAACCTGGTAGTTGAGCTTGTCGAAACCTGGTAGTTGAGCTTGTCGAAATTTAATAATTTCTGGTGTGCTCCTATGGAGCTTTGGATTGTATCGTTGCGGTTCATTCTACCATAATTTCGCTCCTATGGAGCTATTTCCTTGCGAGAGAAAATTGCATGCAAGTGTAATTTCCAAATCCCAGATTCCAAATCAACACATCCTCACATCAGCACATCAGCACATCCTCACATCAACAAATCAAAACTAACCGGCAAATAAATAAAGATCTATCTTTGAGGCGAAATCTAAAAAATTATAATCATGAACTACACAGAAAATTTTGAAGGCATAAAGTTAGACGTACAGGCAGCAGACATTGATGTTAGCGATGCCCTGCAGCAGGAGATAAGAGACGTTATTCGCAGATTAGAGCGACACATTTCCAAGGTCAATTTTGTTGATGTTTATTTTACAGATAAAAGGGACAAATCAACAGATGCCAAAAGTCTGGGCATTAGATTTGGCATTCCTGGTAACGATGCTTATGCTTCCGATTCGGGCGACAACTGGATGGAGCTGCTGAAAAGTGTGGAAGAAAAGCTGCGTCGGCAACTGATGAAAATCGATCGTTGATGCAAATGCCAGGTGTAAAACAA
>JAAYIU010000128.1 GCA_012523265.1 Bacteroidales bacterium
GGTTATGAATTTTCACCAGGTAAAGTCCGGGCTGGAGCTGCCGGCTCTCGATTTGTATACACTGGCCGCTGCTGTGGATAGTTTCAGGCCAAGAGTTAAAATCTTCTTTTCAATCAATTAACCTTAGTAGATAAATACATTATCTCGTAACAACCTTATTACCTTATTAATTGTGGACAATGAAGTAATAAGGTTTGAGTGATTATTATTGGATCGCATGCTCTACTAAGGTTCAGAAATTGGATAAGGTTTCCTTATAAAAAAAAGACGTGAAATAAATTCGAGCTTCAGCCCTGAAAATTACGAGAAATCTCAATATCCGTACACGCGGCCTTCCCACTGCTTTACTTCCACGTGCCACACCAGCACTTCGTGGATGGAGGGAGGGTTGTAGCTAAAATCTTTGCCGGTGTATTTGCGCATGACGCAATTGAGCGCCTCCACTTTTTTGCCGTAATCCTCCACAAACTTCACCTGGCCGTAGGCGCGCACGCTGCGGTATTTCATGCTGTAGCTGCACGCCACCTCTTCGTTTTGCCAGCGCAGAAGGTGGTCGGTGGTAAAGCAGATGCACACGTTGGGGTTGTTGCGCAGCGCCTCAATTTTTCGCCCGTTTTGCGCCGAGTGCAGATAAATGTCCTGCCCCTGCATCCCAAAGTTCATGGGCACCAGGTAGGGCATCCCCTGCTCATCCACCATCGATACGAAACATGCCTGGGCTTTATCGGCCGTGTCGAGGATTTCCTGAATGTTGGTAAGCATGCGTGATTTCATATTGTTAATGTTTAAGATTTGCATTTCGCATAATTTGCCCTGCGGGCGTAGTTTATCGTAATTTGCCTGGCGTAATTTGTAATCATCACCAATACAATAAATTACTACCAATTACCATCAATTACCTTCTTTTTCTATCGTCCAGATTAATCATTAAGTTCATCAGCGAAACGATGATGCTGAATCCCATTGCCCACCAAAATCCTGCGATATAAAAACCATTCACAAAATAGGCGGCCAGCAACGCCATCGCGGCATTGATCACCAACAGGAAAAGCCCGAAAGTAATAATGGTGAAGGGGATGGTGAGAATTACCAGAATGGGCTTGAGCAAAGTGTTGAGCAGCGCCAGCACAATGGCTACCAATATGGCCGACAGATAATCGCGCAAATCCACTCCCTGCAGCAGCCACGCCGCGACGACCACTGAAAATGAAGAGAGGAATATTTTTAAAACAAATCGCATCATACAATTAAATTTTGGCTGCGAAATTAAAATTTAAAAGCTATCAAAACTCACCGAAAACAAAAACTCACTTTGCCAGTCGGAAACTTCGGGACGCCACACCAGTCGGTAGCCCAGCTCTATCGGTGCCGGCAACCGCAGCAAATGCACATCGGCAAATATTTCTACGCCTGCCGACTGCCAGTTGGCGTGAACGTCGTAATATTTGCCCACAGCATAATCATAAAAAATATTGGCCTTGAGCCGTTTCAGATACGCCAACGACCAAATGCTAATATCGGGATAAGCAATGGGGAATTTATAATTGGCGGCAAAGCTGCTCACCTCTGAGGCAAAAAGCTGCGACCAGCCGCGCGGAAAACGCACCATGTCTTCGTAGAGCGGGCTGCTGTCGGCACGTTTCTGATAGCCGGCGTAGAGATTAAAACTA
>JAAYIU010000073.1 GCA_012523265.1 Bacteroidales bacterium
ATTAGCGGACAAGAAAACCTTCCGCGAATTCACACGAATTAGTCGAATTCACACGAAAAAAGCATTACGAATTTTTCCTCTGCGTCTCCGCGTCTCGGCGGTGAAAAACAAAGAAAAACCACAGAGGACACGGAGTTTTTCACAGAGAACACAGAGATTTTACTCCGTTTTCTCTGCGTTCTCTGTGGTTAAAAAAAATTGGCGGAAATTAGCTCAATTGGGGGTAATTCGCGGATTGTATTTCCGCATTGTTAATAAAATGTTTTCCTCTTTTTGAATCACAAACAAGGATTATCTTAATTTTGCTTTCTAAAAAAAACATGGCAACACTACGCTGTTCCAATAAAATAGTTGAAAACAAAAAAGAAGCATGCTCATGTGAGGTGCTTCTTTTTTTTGCTGCCACAGCTTCAGAGATCAACACCAAAATCAACATACAGACATGAAAAACAGGAGTTTAATATCTATCACCGACTTCAGCAAGGAAGAGCAGATACGGATTCTCGATATTGCCGAAGGATTTGAACAGCAGCCTACCCAGAATATCCTGGGGAACTATGTGGTGGCCACACTTTTTTTTGAGCCTTCCACACGCACGCGGCTCAGCTTCGAGAGTGCAGCCTCGCGGCTTGGCGCCAAAGTGATCGGCTTCTCCTCGGCGGCTTCGTCGAGTGTGAGCAAAGGTGAATCGCTCAACGACACCATCCTCACGGTGAGCAACTATAGCGACATTATCGTGATGCGCCATCCGGTTGACGGCAGCGCACGCTACGCCAGCGAAGTGTCGCCGGTGCCCGTAATCAATGCCGGCGACGGTGCCAACCAGCATCCCACCCAAACGCTCCTCGACATGTATTCGATACGAAAGACGCAAGGGACGCTCGACAATCTCAACATTGCTTTCGTGGGTGACCTCAAATACGGGCGCACGGTGCATTCGCTTACTATGGCGCTTACGCAATACAACACTACTTTTCATCTGGTGTCGCCCACAGAACTAAAACTGCCCAGCTACGTAAAGCGGCATATCAAAGATAATAACCTGTCGTATTATCAATACACCGACCTGTTGGCGGTGATTCCGCACGTCGACATCATCTATATGACGCGCATCCAGAAAGAGCGCTTTTCTGATTCGCTCGAATACGAACGCGTAAAAAATGCCTACAATTTGAGCAACAGCATGCTGGCCGGCTCGCGCTCGAATATGGCCATTATGCATCCGTTGCCCCGCGTCAACGAAATTGCCGCCGATGTCGACAGCAACCCAAAAGCCTACTATTTTCAGCAGGCACTCAACGGCGTTTTTGTGCGGCAGGCACTGCTGGCCGCTATTCTGGGTGTTAAATAGTGGTTCATTGTTTTTAATATTGATAAAAAATTTATTGTCATGGAAAATAACGAGCAAAGAAAAGAACTCAAAGTGTCGGCCATCGAAAACGGTACGGTTATCGACCACATCCCGGCCAACAGTCTTTTTAAAGTCATCAAGATTCTCAGCCTTGAAAACCTCGAAGAGCAGGTGCTTTTTGGTACCAACCTGGAGAGCAAAAAATATGGCCGCAAAGGCATCGTTAAGGTGAGCAACAAGTTTTTTGAAAGCGACGAGGTAAACAAGATCGCGTTGGTAGCGCCGCATGCATCGCTCATCGAGATACGCGATTACAAAGTAGTGCATAAATCGGTGGTCGAAATCCCCAATCATATTCAAAAGATCGTTCGCTGCTTCAATCCCAACTGCATCACCAATCATGAGCAAATCACCACAAGTTTTGATGTGATCAAAGATGAGGAAACACTCAAGCTGCGGTGTCATTATTGCGAAAAGACCACCTTGCGGGAAAATGCTGTGTTTTTGTAAAACACACTTTTGAAGCAGATGAGTTTGCCGGCGAAAACCAGGGGCTGCTGATGGAATATCTTTTCTGTAGTCGGGGAGATTAGTAAACCTCAGCCAGGCGAAGAGCTTTTTCCAACAAACTTTGACATCTGTTTGTTGGGGAGGATGGCTAACGCTATTAAACCTAATTTTGTAAAAAGCATTCATTTTATGTCCGATAACGATCATCATCATCACTCTTCAGCATTGCAGGTTAACGCAGGTGTTCCGCAGCCTGAGCAGGTCAGCAAATCCTCCGTCGAGCGTTTCAAGCGTGCCCGACGCAAAGTACGCACCGCCCGCGAATATGCTGACGGCATTCTTGCGGGCAACCGCATCCTGCTCAGCCAGGCTATCACGCTGGTAGAAAGTTCGCGGCAGCAACACCACGAGCTGGCACAAGATATCATAAGCCAATGTTTGCCACATGCCGGAAACTCCGTCCGCATCGGGATTACCGGCGTCCCGGGTGTAGGCAAGAGTACGTTTATAGAAGCGTTGGGAATACATCTTACAGCCTTAGGGCATAAATTGGCGGTGCTGGCCATCGACCCCAGCAGCACCCGCACCAAAGGCAGCATCCTGGGCGACAAAACACGCATGGAAGCGCTCTCTGTCGATAAGAATGCCTTCATCCGCCCGTCGCCCTCTTCGGGTTCTTTGGGTGGTGTGGCGCGCAAAACCCGCGAATCCATCATCTTGTGTGAGGCGGCAGGTTTTGATGTAATTTTTGTAGAGACTGTGGGCGTCGGACAATCAGAAACTACCGTGCATGGCATGGTCGATTTTTTTCTGCTGCTTATGCTGGCCGGAGCCGGCGACGAGTTGCAGGGCATCAAACGGGGCATCATGGAGATGGCCGACGCCATCTGCATCAACAAAGCCGACGGCGACAACCAGCAGGCCGCCCAACGTGCCCGCGTAGAATATCAAAATGCGCTGCATCTTTTTCCGCCAGCTCCTTCCGGATGGACACCACCGGTGCAGACCTGTTCGGCTCGCACCGGCACAGGCATAAAAGAGGCGTGGGAAAGCGTGCAGAAATATCTTATCAAAACGCGTCAAAATGGATTTTTTCAGGAAAACCGAATGGAACAGAAAAACCTCACCCTGCACGAGGCCATCGATGATATTCTGCAAAGCGATTTTTATAATAATAATAAAATAAAAGCCTCGCTTCCGCAGATGCAAAAGGCTGTGCGTGGCGATGAGGTAAGCGCATACGTGGCTGCCCGCCAATTGGTTGATTTGTACGATCAACAGCATTCGTGAAACAATCAGCCGCAAACCGTTGTTTAAGGGCTGATGAATCATCTGGCACATCTTTTCCTCTCATTTGGTGATCCCAAAATTATGGTGGGCAACTTTATTGCCGACAGCGTAAAGGGAAAACAGTTTCTCTCTTTTGCACCCGAAATACAACAAGGCATCATCCTGCACCGGCGCATCGACACTTTTACCGACCGGCATCCGGTTACGGCACAAAGCCGCAGCCGTATCCGAAGCCGCTACCGCAAATATTCAGGTGTGATCGTGGACGTTTATTACGATCATTTTCTGGCTGCCAACTGGAAAGATTATTCAGCGCAGTCGCTGCAATTATTTACCAAAAACGCCTATCGTGTTCTCTTTGCCCATTATTTGATAATGCCGGCGCGCATGAAACGTGTGCTGGCAGGAATGGCGATGGGCAACTGGCTGGCTGCATATGCGCAAGTCGACAATATTAGGCTGACACTGAGCGGCATGGCACAACGCACCAGCTTCGACTCGCAGATGCAACACGCTGCCAAGGAACTGGTGATCTATTATGAAGAATTGAAAAATGATTTCCTCTGTTTTTTCCCTGATCTTACGGCTTACGCCCGGCAGCAAATCCATCAAATTAAAAAAGAACTTTTAATAGAATCATAAATAAATTCATTTTTTAACAACTTAAAATTCATGATCATGAGAAAAAGTACACTCTTAATTTTTATTCTTTCCTTACTCGTAGGCACGGGTCTTATGGCGCAGGTTCCCAACGGAGACTTCGAAAACTGGGTGCCCACTCCTTCTGACGGTGAACAACCCGAAGGTTGGGTGGCTCCATTCAACAGCGCTACTTTTGCAAACGTCTTTAAAACAGAAGGCAGAACAGGTATGGGTGCTGAACTTCGTGTTGAAGAACTACCTGAGTTTGGTGTCGTTGCACCTATGCTTATCACCGAACCTTTTGCCATCGACCAGCGGCATGCCAAGCTTACCGGTTATCTGAGGGGAACGCCACAGGGCAATGATACATTATCAGTTTTTGTTGGCATGTACACCGATAGCGAAAATATGGTAGGTGCCGGCTTTGGATTTATAGGGCAAACCTTCACTGATTTTTCGGCGTTTACGGTGAATATTTTCTATAGTGCCGCCGAAGCGCCTGATTCGTGTCTTATCTCTTTTATTCTGGGGAGCAGCACTGCCACCGGTACAGTCGGTTCATCCTACACCATCGACGACATTGCCTTTTCAGGAATTGCCGGGCAGGAAGAGCTAAGCCCGGTTTTTGCCGGAATAGGTCAGGCGTATCCCAATCCTGTCGTCAGCGAACTTACCATCCCGTTTGAGCTGGAATCGGCTGACGAGATTTCCGTTAGCATCTTCGACATCTCCGGGAAAATCCTGCAACGACAGGCTGCGCAAAGATATTTGCCGGGCTCCAACCAAATAAAAGAGAACGTCTCGGATTTGCCAGCAGCCAATTACTTCTACACCCTCATCCCTACTGATGGCATCAGCACCTCACGTAAGTTTATCGTCAGGTAGTTTTTTGTTTTAATAAATTGTCATTAATAAAATAGCCAGCCCCGCAGTGAGCAATCGCTGCGGGGTTTGGTTTTTTAACGTTCACCCAAGCGGTTGAGGTTTTAGCGTACTCCGGATTTTCAAATCATGCCATTCGTCAAAATCATGCCATTCGTCAGTGTCAACACTGATTTTAAGCCAGCCGTGCATTCAGTG
>JAAYIU010000240.1 GCA_012523265.1 Bacteroidales bacterium
GGGTGCCGCCTTTTTTGTCGTAATAATCCTGGTGGTATTTTTCGGCGGGGAAAAACTCTCCCACTTTCTCCAGCTCAGTAGCCACCTTGTAACCTTTGGCCGTAAGCTGGTCGATAAGCTTTTGGGCAGTTTCCTTTTGCTGATCGTCGGTATAAAAAATTACCGAACGGTACTGATCGCCAATGTCGGGTCCCTGGCCACCAATCTGCGTAAAGTCGTGTGTCTCGAAGTAAAGTTTTGCAAGTTCTTCATAGGAAATTTTGGAAGGATCAAATTCCACTTTTACGGTTTCGGCGTGGCCGGTGCGTCCGGTGCATACCTGCTCGTAGCTTGGGTTTTTTACATGGCCGCCGGTGTAGCCTGCGGTAGTCGACTTTACACCTTTGGCTTTAGCCAGATAATATTCGGTGCCCCAGAAGCAGCCCGAAGCAAAATAGGCCACACCTTTTTCGGTAGCTTTTTGTGCCGGGACAAACTCCATCGAAATGGAGTTGACGCAATGGCGCGTATCTTTGGATGTATATCCTTCGCCTGTAAATACATGCCCCAGGTGTCCGCCGCAGTTGGCGCAGATAATTTCGGTGCGGCGTCCATCGGCATCAGGCACGCGTTTTACGGCGCCATCGATCTCGTCATCGAAGCTTGGCCAGCCACAGTTCGATTCAAATTTATCCTGCGACTGGTAGAGTGCTGCCCCACATTGGCGGCAGACATAGGTACCTTCGGCAGTATTTTTATACAACTCGCCTGTGTAAGGCATTTCGGTCCCTTTGTGCAATATCACCCGCGCTTCTTCGGGCGTCAGTTGTTTGTATTTCATGGTCTCCTGTGCGTTGGTTTGTGTAAATATTAAGAAGGTCAAAAAAAAGAAAATTGTATTGAAAAGTTGTGTTTTCATTGTTGGTAGTTTTGATTAATAACTACCAGATGCGCCAAAATGTTTTTGGTGTGAGATACTTTTACATCAGGTTCATTCCATGGATTCGGGATGATTTGGTGATGGCGGCCATGTGTTGTATTTTTCCCAACAACCGCCTATTCTGCCAGCCCGATTTTTACAGCCAACACCACCAGCGCTGCTGTATTGTTGGTGCCTGTTTTTAGCAACAGGTTGGCACGATGGCCTTCGACGGTGCGCGTGCTAATATTTAACGCTTCTGCAATAGTTGCAGTAGAAGCGCCACGACAAAGCATTTGCAACACTTCCTTTTCGCGGGTGCTGAGCGCTTCTGGGGCGTTAACCTGCGAAGCTGCTGCCAAATCCGGTAATGATTTATCGAAATAAGTATCGCCGGCCATCACGCGTGACACAGCCTCACAAATGGTATCTTTTCCGCTGTTTTTGCTCAGCATCCCTTTGGCGCCGGCTTCGCGCATCAGGTGCGTGTATTTGGCTTCTTCAAACATCGTCAACGCTATCACTTTGAGCTGCGGTTGCTTTTGCAGTGCCTGGCGGGTTGCTTCTATGCCACTCATTCCAGGCAGCTTTATGTCCATCAGCACCACATCGGGGCAGGCTTCGCTGAGCATTTCCAAAAACTCCTCACCACTGCTGGCTTTGCCCGCCAATGTGCACTCTTCAATCTGGCTCAACAACAAGCTCAGCCCCGAAAGGAAAATCGGATGATCGTCGACGATGAAGATGCGGTAGGGATCCATATTTTTAATACTTAAAGGATGTTGAGAAAATCATTAATAAATTCCAAAGAACAATAATCCAAGCTCCAAATAAATCTCAACAATAAATTCCAGATATTCAGTTCTTAAGTTTTATTTGTCATTTGTAGATGGGTTCATCTGTTTCTTAAAGTGAATTTACAGGAGCCAGAATGCGGACGCGGAATCCGCCTGCTTCGGGCTGGCTTAGCAACTGGTACCTGCCGCTGATGGAGCGCAGACGGCTTATGATGTTGGTGAGACCCAACCCGCGATGAGGCTTTTGCATTACCACCTGGCTGTCGAAGCCGATGCCATCGTCGTGATATTCGATGATGAGCTGCTGATCATCCAACCAAAGCCGGATAGTAATTTTGGAAGCACGGGCATGTTTCAGTGTATTGCTTATAAGTTCGGCAACAATACGATAAAGCGCCACCTCAATCACAGAGGGAACCCGTGGAAAATCGGCAGCAACCTCTACATCCATCTGCAACGAACCAGAGGCATTTATCTGACGTGCAAAATGTTGCAACGCTTCTGCCAGGCCAAAATCGTTGAGCAAATTGGGCGTGAGGTTGTTAGCAATTTGCCGCGTGCTGATAATGGCTTCGTCGAGCAGCTCACCGGCTTTTGCGATAAGCTGTTGCTGCTGCTGCGGCTTGCCCGATTTGTTGTTGATCAAATCCACATACATTTTCACTGTCGATAAAAGCGGTCCCAGCCCATCGTGCAGGTCTTCCGAAAATCGCTTCCGCTCGCGCTCTTCAGTTTCGATGGTGGTGGATAAGATGCGCTGCTCGAGCTTCCGCCGTTCGGCAATTTCTTCCTGCAGGCTTTGCGTGCGCTCGGAAACTTTGCGCTCGAGTTGTGTGTTGATGCGATGTTTCTGACGATAACGGCCATAGATGAGCAACCCCATCAATAAAATCAATACCGACACCACAATAAGGAAAGCGTTGACGGCACTCTGCCGCGCAATGATCATCTTTTGCAGCTCATTTTCTTTTTCTTTTTGTTGGGTCTGGTAGCGCACTCTGAAATCAGCAAGCGTTTTGCGACGCTCATTATCAAAGATGCTGTCCTGCGCTGCCTGATAGAGATCGAAATATTTTTGAAAACCATTTACATTGCCCATGCCGGCGTAATATCTGGTCATCATCCTGTAGCTATAAAGTTGCAGATCGAGTGCGTTCATGCTGTCGGCCATCAGCAGCGCTTTCTTAAAATGATCATACGCCGTGGCATTTTGTCCGAGAGCCATATAGCTTTCGCCAATACTATTGTGGATGTAAGCTACCTCCCATATCTCATCAAACTTTAACGCAATTTCCAGTGCTTGTCGGTCGTAGCGTATTGCCTCTTCATTTTGGTTGAGCTGCCGGCGGAGCGTAGCCATGTTGTTGAGTATTATGGCCAACCGTGTGCTATCGCCAACCTGCTGAATTGTTTCGTATGCTTTCGCAAAATGTTCTATTGCCAGATCGAAATCTTTGCGGGTGGTGTAGTAAGCGCCTAAGTTGGTGCTGGTGGCAATGATGCCGCGCGAATAGTCGGATTGTATGGCTATTGCCAACGCCTTTTCGTAATATTCCAGGCAATCGTCGTATTGGCGGGTTCCGTAATAAATATTGCCAATGCTGTTGAGCGAATTGGAAATGCTCTCCGGCCTGCCGATCGCTTCCCTTACGGCAAGGGTTTTCAGGAAATACTGTAACGCGCTGTCGTATTCGTTGGCATAATAATAAGCAATTCCCAGTGTGTTGTAAAAATCAGCCTGCTTTTCATCGGACAATCCCTGGGGCATTTGCCGGAAAAGCGCACGCCCATAGCTGATCACCTGGTCGGGAGCATTTTGATTTAAAATATGGAGTTGTTTTAAAATATCATCAAACAAAAGGGTATCGTCAGGCGAATCAGTCCAAAGCTGCATCAGACTGTCAGGAGTGGAGGAGCGTGCAACAGCATTGGTTTTTATACCAACAACAGAGCACAAAACAACGCACACGATAATCAGGAAAGTTTTGTGGATAAGCTTCGTGAGCATGCTGCACGTCAACGTTTTGAATTTTAATAATAACAATAGCGGATGCCTCCCGAAAAAAGGCAGCGCGTATCAGCAAGCTGCCTACTTCTCATCATACAGTTTGTCTTTGCTGACAGCCTGCACAGCCTGTCCGTTTTCGAGTGTGCGCGACACGGCACGATAAGGACCCGTTATCACCTCCTGCCCTTCTTCGAGGCCTTCCACCACCTGTATATAGGTGTTGTCCTGAATGCCGGATTTCACAGCTACCATGCGTGCTTTTCCATCTTCATACAAAAAGACGTATTCAACTATTTTTTCATCACCAGTAGTTCTGCTAACGTTTTTTGTTTCACCGTCACCACTTTTGGTTTGTGCCTGCTGACGATCCGACGTGGTTTTGCCGGTGGTGTCGGCTCGCGTGGTAATAGCCTGAATGGGAAGGGTGAGCACATTGTCAGCACGCTTGGTTTGTATATCGACCGTGGTGGACATGCCTGGCCGGAAAGGGGAGTAAAACTGGTTGTTGTCGGGGATAAGATCGTCGTAGGAATCCTTTAACAGCCTGATCTTCACCTGAAAATTCGTAACCTGATCGGCGCTCACGCCCGTTACGTCAGCCGAAGTAGCTATTTCGGTAACGAGGCCTTTAAATTTTCGGTTGAGGTAAGCGTCAACTTCTATCAGGGCAGTATCGGCGAGATGGACGCGAACAATATCGTTTTCGTTCACCTGCACCACAGCCTCCATGCTGTTGAGGTTGGCAATACGCATCAACTCGGTACCTGCCGAAAACTGGGAAGCTCCCGAAACGCGTTCGCCTTTTTCTACAATTAATTTGCTAATGGTACCATCAGATGGGGCATAAATTGCTGTCTTGGTAAGATTTTCCTGCGATTCGCGCAAAGAAGCCTCCGCGCTGGCCACCTGAAATTCGGCTGATTTCACATTTTCTTTGGCAGCTTGTACTTCGGCTTTGGCTACTTCGTATTGCGAAAGTGCCGTTTCGTATTCCGAATCGGAGATCACTTTTTCTTCCCACAGCTTCTTGTTGCGATCGAATGATAGCTGCGCATTGGTGAACTGCGCTTCGCTTTGCACCAGCCGTGCTCTGGAGTTGGCCAAAGCAGCGCGCTGCGACTGCAATCCGGCCTCCATACGTTCGTAGTTGCTGCGGTATATCTCCGGGTCGATTTTGGCCAACAGGTCGCCTTCGCGCACTTCGTCGCCTTCGCGCACTTTCAGCTCTACCACCTCGCCTGAGATGTAAGGCGTAATTTTTACTTCCTTCTCCGGCTGTATCTTGCCGTTGGCCGAAACAGTTTCTACTATGGTGCGCCGCGCCACTTTTTCGGTGGTCACCTTAACGCCCTCTTTTGCTCCTATGGCGCCTTTATTTTTTAATACAGCAAGAACAATCAGTACTGCAACGATTATTATCGAAATGATGATCCAGGTCTTTTTTTTCATGTGGTAAAGTATGGATGTAAATTATGAAGGCTCAAAAGTAAAAATAATTCCTTTGTTAAAGTTAGATTGCCCACACAGCCGGAGCTTATCGCGACAGCGTGAGTGGCAGCCCCATGTAAAATTCAAGGATTTTTTGTTTAAAAATATAATCGTACCGGGCACGTATCAGCTCCGATTCGACTGATGCCAATTGGGTTTTGGCAATATTATAATCCAGTGAATTTGATAAACCTACATTAAATTTTTGCTCTGTGTACCTGAACGACTCCTGAAACGAGGTGAGCGATTGCCTGGTGGCAACATAACTTTTGTAGGCGCCACGTGCGTCGCTATAGGCTTGCTCTATGCTTTTGCGAAGTGTATTGAGTGTGAGCTGGTAATTATACTCGGCGTTGGTAGCGCTGATCTTGGCCAGACTTACATTTGACGAAGCCTGGTATCCGTTAAAAATCGGAATACTGAGGTTGAGACCCAGATAGCGCGACTGGTTGTTGCGCACCTGATCGCCAAAAGCCATCACCTCGCCAAAGTTGGCAGAAGTAGTATCCAGATCAGGGAAGTTGCTTGAGTAGTTGGTTCCCCACCCCGACACCAGGCTAAGGGTCGGGCTAAGCCGTCCTTTGGCAATAGCCACATCTTTGTAGGCGCTTTCCACATCCAGTTCAGCTTTCTGGATTTGCGGCAGCCGTTCCGAGGCCAGCGTATAAACGGTTGCCAGGGTTGGCAATTCACCTGTAATCTCTATTTCGATCACCGGAACATCTATCTCAAAATCGGTATCGTAGGGCAAATCCAGGATTTGAAGCAGATCGAGATAAGCCAAATCCAGAGAGTTTTCGTAGTTGATCACCGCCAGCTCCTCGCTGGCGTTTTGTGCCTGAATCTCCAGCAGGCTGCCGCGTGCCAGCGTTCCGGCAGCAACCAACTTTTCGGTACGTGCTATTTGTTCTTTGGAAATAACCACCTGCTCACGTGCTACTTTCAGCAGCTCACGGTTGAAAAGTATCGAAAGATAAGCCTGCGTGAGCATCAGCGAAATGTCATCCTTCATTTTATCGGTGGCATATTTGCTGGCCAGAAAATCAATTTTTTGTTTTTTAATGGCGTTTTGCTTTTGCAAACCGGCAAAGAGTACCAGGTTGGCATTTAAACCAAGATTTCCCTGACGCGTCTCACGATCGACATAAAAGTTAAGCGCCTGGTCGAGGTATCGTCCCCAGTTGTAACTGTAGCCGGCGCTCGAATTGAGGCTGGGCAGCAGGCTTAGTTTGCTCTCGAGCAGCGACACCCCGCTCGCCTCGATGTTAAGCTCACTTTGTTTGATCTGAATATTGTTTTGAAGTGCATACTCAATGCAGTTTTCGAGCGTCCAGATGCGGCTTTGCGCCTGCAAAAAACTCTGTACGAAAAAAGCAGTGAATAAAAATAGCAATGGGAGAAAGTGTTTTTTCATCGTTTCGATATTCTTTTGGTAATGGCGATTATCAAAAATTTTTCTGACTTTAAAATGATTTGAAAGCGACATCCTGATCTAAAAACATGCCATGCCACCAAGTGCTTTGTAATGAGCAAATAAGCTATTTTTGTCGTTTTTATCTGTAAACTTATGGTTCGCCGGTTTACAAATCAGATCCGTTGGCAAACAAGATAAAACGCGAAAGTAGTTTTTTTGGTTCGGATGATCATTTTTCAGCACGAAATTATATTTTTACCGATTAATACAAAAAAAAAACAGTCATGAAACATCTCACCCTGGTAATTGTCGCTGCGGCGATTCTTTTTTTAGGTATGAACCCCCAAGCCATTGTAGCACAAGCTAACGCTCCCCGCGTCGGAGTGCCCGCAACCTCCCAACTGAGCGACACCCTCGATGCACTTCATTACACCATTTTTCTGGATGAAGTAAACACACAGGCCAAAACAATTACTGCGCGCTGCAAGGTACAATTGCAAAGCAAAACCGACAATCTTCAGATGCTTACCCTGGAGCTGCGCAGCCTCACCGTGGATCAGGTGCTGGTAAATAATACAGCCGTAGCAAACTATACTCATCCCAACGACTTGCTTCGCATTCCGCTAACGCAGCCCATGCAAAGCGGCGACCAGACGCTGGTGGAAGTGCATTATCACGGTGCACCATTTTACAGCAACTGGGGTGGCTACCACTTCGACGGCACCTACTCTTTTAATCTTGGCGTGGGCATTTCCACCGATCCGCACAACCTCGGCAAAACCTGGTTTCCGTGCATCGACGATTTTCACGACCGCGCCACCTACGAAATTTTTGCAACAGTTCCTACCAATCAAATGGCTGTGGCCGGCGGACTGCTGCTCGAAGTTATCGACAACGGCAACGGAACGCATACGTATCATTGGAGCCTCAGCAACACCATCCCAACTTATCTGGCATCAGTAGCTACCGGAAATTATAGCAAGATAACCTACACCTTCAACTCCATGAGTGGCGAAGAAATTCCTGTTGAGATTTATGTAAAACCTGCCGACACAGCAAAGGTAGCCGGCACCTTCGCGACGCTGCTGCAAGTGCTTGAGGCTTACGAGACATATTTTGGCCCCTACCGCTGGGAGCGCGTGGGCTATGTAGGCACTGCGATAGGGGCTATGGAACATGCCACTAACATTGCTTTACCGCATTTTTGTATCAACGGCAGTCTCAACTACGAATCGCTGATAGCGCACGAGCTTTCGCATCATTGGTTTGGCGATCTGGTAACGTGCGCCTCTGCCGAAGATATGTGGATAAACGAGGGCTGGGCGGTTTTTTGTGAGTCGATGTACCGTGAAGCACTTTATGGCGCTGGTGCATACCGCTCCGACATGTTTGCACGCCACAAGGATGTATTGCAGTCAGCGCACATCGACGATGGCGGCTACCTGGCACTTTACGGAATCCCACCGGAGCAAACTTATGGCACAACGGTGTATCAAAAGGGCGGGCTGGTAGTGCACACGCTGCGCAACTACATGGGCGACAGTCTGTTTTTTCCGGCAGTTCAGGATTACCTCGAAACCTACGCATATGAATATATCGACTCGTGGGAGTTGCGCAATTTCCTTTCGGCAAGCAGCGGGATGGATCTGACCGACTTTTTCGACACCTGGATTTTTAGCCCCGGTTTCCCGGAATATTCTGTCGACTCATTTCAGGTGGTGCCTGCCGGCAACGACCATCAGGTAACGGTTTTCGCAAAGCAGAAATGCAGAGGGCCAGCCACCGTGGGCAATTCCGTACGGGTAGAAGTTACTTTCGTGGATGCCCAGCGCCGTATGGAGACACGCCTGATGGAATTTTCGGGTGAAACCGGCGCGCAAACTTTTGTAGTGCCACTGCTGCCCGTGGCGGTGCTTACCGACTTTTACGACAAAGCAGGCGACGCCACCACCGACAAATCCCTCACCGCCAGTGCGCCATTCGCGCAAAGCCATTCCGACTTGATGTGTAAAATAGGAATCACCGAAATAGCTCCCGACGACACTGCTTTTATCCGCATGACCCACCGTTGGGTGGCGCCCGATGAACCAAAAAATCCCGTCAACGGCATCACAATTTCCAACACACATCACTGGCGCATCGAGGCAGTGGCCGCCGAAGACACTAAGATGAAAGGCAGTTTTTTGTACAGCAAGTTCAACCATCTCGACAATGAGCTGATGAGCGACCCCAACGATTCTATCGGCGTGATGTACCGCGCCAACCGCGCTGCCGACTGGGTGCCTGTATTTGCCGAAAATACCGGCTCCAGCAACACTGGCTTTTTCGACCTGCCGCTGCTGCTCCCCGGAGAGTATACGCTGGCAGCCTGGGACGATATGTATGTGGGCATGGAAAATAGCCCTCTGGAAAGTTCAGATACAGAAATCTCCATCTTCCCCAATCCCGCCGACGACATTATTTTTATCACTCTCGGAAAACGCAATGCAACTACTGTGGAAATTTTTAATACCAAAGGTCAGCTTACCGACACCATTAATAACTTCCAACGGCTCAAAAACATACAGTACGATACGCACCGCCTGCCTCCGGGAAGCTATATCCTGAAGTTTCTCGATCACAATGGACGTGAGATTGAAAACCACAAACTTATTGTCAGAGAAAGATAAAGCTATCCTTAATCAATAAGATTGCAGCCGATTGATCTGCAATAACCCGGCGAAAAGAACAAGGTGGATTAAATTGTTTAATAAAAAATCTAAATTATTAAACAATCATTTCTACCATTTGTTACGTGACTGATTTTTGTGGAGATGTGCACACCAGCGTGTCTATAAATTATCATTTTACAAAAAACTATTTTTGCAAAAAATTACTGAAAATGTATTCAAAACAGATTATAAACGGTTTCTCAAAATACAACAAGCAGGCAAAGCTGGAGCTGATCGCCAGTCGTTTCGACAATCCCGATCTGATCATCGACGAGCTGAAGAGCTACTGGCACGATGACGCCGCACTGCAAAAGCTTTTTGATGAGTTTAGCGAGAACACCATCACCAACTTTTTTTTCCCGATGGGTGTGGTTCCCAACGTCAACATCAACGGGCGTCATTACGTTGTTCCGATGGTGATCGAAGAAAGCTCGGTAGTGGCAGCAGCCTCCAACAGCGCCAAATTCTGGGCTGACAAAGGTGGCTTTCATGCGCAGGTGCTTTCGACCACCAAAATCGGTCAGGTACATTTTATCTGGCACGGCGGCAAAGATAAGCTTCGGGCAATGTTTCCGCAACTGAAACGGGAGCTGCTGCTGGGCACCCAACATCTTACCGAAAGCATGGAGCAGCGCGGCGGCGGCATCAGCAACATAGAGCTGATCGACAAAACTGCGGATCTCGAAAACTATTTCCAACTGAAAGTATCTTTTGAAACTGTGGATGCTATGGGCGCCAACTTTATCAATTCGGTGCTTGAGGAATCTGCCTCCATCCTTGAAAATCATTTTACTGAAAATGAGCACTATCATGGGCACGAGAAAGAGTGCCGCGTGATCATGTCGATATTGAGCAACTATACGCCTGAGTGCTTGGTGAAAACCGAAGTGGAGTGCGACATAGCCTGCCTGCGCAATGCCGACATTGACGATCCGGAAGATTTTGCCTGGAAATTTGAAAAAGCCATACAGATAGCCCACATCGATGTGCATCGGGCTGTAACCCACAACAAGGGTATTTACAACGGAATCGACGCTGTGGCACTGGCCACCGGCAACGACTTCAGAGCCATCGAGGCCGGCGGCCATGCTTTTGCTGCACGCTCCGGACGCTATCGCTCACTCACCGAAGTGGATATTTCTAACGGCAAATTCCATTATAGCCTCACCGTGCCGCTGTCGTTGGGAACTGTGGGTGGACTTACTGCCTTGCATCCCATGGCCAACTTTTCGTTGCGGCTGCTGCACAATCCCACAGCACCCCAACTGATGATGATAGCTGCCTCGGTAGGTTTGGCCAATAATTTTGGCGCCATCAAATCGCTGGTGACCAAAGGCATTCAGGTGGGCCACATGAAGATGCACCTGATGAATATCCTCAACAGCATAGAAGTATCGGAACGAGAGAAAAAAGTCGCCTCCGCCCATTTTGCCAATCACAAAGTATCATTTACCGCTGTAAGTAAATTCATCATCGGGTTGCGCAAAGAAGAGAAAATCGAGAAATTCTGATGACAGAAACAAAAACTTTTTCTGCTCACGGCAAATTTTTGCTCACCGCCGAATATCTTGTCCTCAACGGAGCGACGGCGCTTGCCATACCGCTGCGAATGGGGCAGGACCTGCAGGTGATCAGCAGCCCGGAGCGCGCCACAGGCAAAGTTTACTGGAGAGCTGTCGATCAGGAGAAAATATGGTTTGAAGCAGTTTATGATATTAAAAACCAAAAAGTAATCTACTCCACCGACGACACAAAGATTGCCTATCTCGAAAAGTTGTTGAATGCAGCTCACCATTTGAATCCACTTATTTTAGATATCGATCATAATTACAACGTTGAAACAAAGCTCGGTTTCCGCCCCCAGTGGGGATTGGGCAGCAGCAGCACGCTGATCTGCAATGTTGCCCGATGGTTCGGCATAGATTCTTATGCCCTGCATTTTGCGATAAGCAACGGCTCAGGATATGATATTGCGTGCGCCACTGCTGCCACGCCTATATTTTATACGCTTACGCAAAAAAATCTTCCCCAGGTAGAAAAGGTGGATTTTTATCCCCATTTTGCCAATCAGATATTTTTTGTTTATTCTGGCCGCAAGCAACAGTCGGAAGGAAGCGTGCGGCAGCATCAGCCAAATATCGCAGTGTCGGGCGATGAAATTATTCACGCCAGCCTTTTGTCCAAGGCAATGGCGCATGCAGCCACGATTGAGGAGTTTGAGAATATCATAAACGAACACAACCAAATGATGACGCGCGTGTTGCAAATACCCTCGGCGGCAGAAACACTGCTTCCTGGTTTTCAGGGAGCTGTAAAATGGCTGGGTGCCTGGGGCGGCGACTTTGTGATGGTTACCTGGCGAAATGGAATTGATGAATTGAAAAAGTATCTTCAGAATAAAAGTTTAGATACCGTATTTGCTTTTCAGCAAATGGTGGCTTTCGATAACGTTTTTGAAAACACAAAAAATTACTCAACTACCTAAAAAATTACAAAATGGAACTGAAATCGGGAGAAGTTTCCTGGCAAAGCCCCAGCAATATTGCGCTAATAAAATATTGGGGAAAGAAAGGCTTTCAACTGCCAGCCAACCCGTCGCTAAGCTTCACGCTCAGCAAGTCGGTTACGCGCACCTCGATGGCATACGCACCGGCCAGCGATCCGGAGCATTTTAAAGTAGAACTGATGCTCAACGGAAAAATAAATCAGCAGTTTAGCGATAAGGTGAAGGCCTATTTTGATATTTTGCTGGAGCAAATTCCATTTTTAAAATTCTTTGATTACGAAATTTATACCGTCAACACCTTTCCGCATTCTGCGGGCATTGCCTCGTCGGCCTCGGCCATGAGCGCACTGGCCTTGTGCTTGTGCGACATGGAACAAATTATCAGTAATGTTTCCAATTCCAAAAAAACAAAGTTTTACGAAAAAGCCTCTCATTATGCACGCATCGGTTCGGGCAGTGCTGCACGAAGTATTTATGGCGGTGTGGTGAGCTGGGGGAAAATTAAAACGCTTCCCGGCACATCCGACCTCTACGCCACCCCGATTGAAGAAAATATTCATCCCGTTTTCGAAAATTATAACGATTCCATACTTATCGTCAACCGGGGTGAGAAAAAAGTGTCGAGCCGCCACGGGCATCAATTGATGACCAACCATCCGTTTGCCTCGGCGCGCTATAAGCAGGCCGTCAGTAACCTGGAGAAACTTTTGGAGGTGCTTTCTGCCGGCGATCTCGAAACATTTATAAGCATCACCGAGCAGGAGGCTTTTACGCTACACGGCATGATGATGTCGTCGATGCCGGGATATATTTTGATGGAACCCAACACACTGAACATCATCAACGCCATCCGCAGCTATCGCGCTGAGAGCGGTGTGCCGGTGAGTTTTACGCTCGACGCCGGCCCCAACGTACATGTGCTCTATCCGCAACAATATTTCCAGCAGGTACAGGAATTTATTAATCAGGAACTTTTAAAATGGTGCGTAAGCGGCACAACAATCAACGACTGTATGGGCACCGGCCCGGAAAGGATATCCCGCAAATGATTATTAAAGAAGGCGTTTTTTACGCAAAAATTCTTCTCTTTGGCGAGTACAGCATCATGTGCGACTCGATGGCGCTCACGGTGCCTTACACACATTTCAAAGGAGAACTGAGTTTTATTAATGAAGATAAATACACCAATCTTACTTTCGCCGAAGAGTCCAATCGTTCGCTGCGTGAGTTTTTGGTCTGGCTGCAACGCATGCACGCCACAGACGAGCTAAAGGCAAACCTCAATCTGGAGGCTATGGCTGCGGATGTGGAGGCAGGCTTATATTTTGAGTCGTCGATACCGCAGGGCTATGGCGTGGGAAGTTCGGGAGCTTTGGTAGCAGCTATTTATGAGCGCTATGCGCTGCAACGCATCAGACACTCCAAGGAGATCAGCGGAGAAGAATTTGCACAGCTCAAGAAAATCTTCGCCAAAATGGAATCATTTTTTCACGGCGTAAGCTCCGGCATGGATCCGCTCAACTCATACATGCGTAATCCTTTGCTCATCAAACCTAACCATCACATTGAGCCTGTCGGAATTCCCCGCGACTTCTCCAAAAATGGCGGCATCTTTCTTATCAATACCGGCAAATCAGGTAAGACAGGCCCGCTGGTGAGTTTGTTTTTTGATAAATGCAAACAGGATGCTTTTATGAAACTGGTGAAGGAAGAGATGATACCGTTGACCAACAAAAGCATCGAAGCCATCCTCAGCGGCGACATCCGTGAGTTTTTCAAAAACCTGAAGTCGCTCTCGCATTTTCTGCTTTCACACCTCAAACCCATGGTTCCGGCAGCTTTTGTAGATGTGTGGAAAAAAGGCATGGACACAGGCACGTATTATCTCAAATTGTGTGGCTCAGGTGGTGGCGGTTTTCTGCTGGGCTTTGCCGAAGACCTCGACAAAGCGCAGAAGTTGTTGCTTTCGCAAAATGTAGAAATCATACCGGTTTCGAGGTTTCATTAAAAAATAAGCAATGATGAAACCATTCACCCGCTGCTATAGAATTCCTCCCAAATAAAACCATCGTCGCCTGAGCTTGTTAGCTTCAAAATGAAGAAAAAGATGATGCTTTTTGAGAAATATAACCTGGCCGGAACCAATTTGGCCAATCGTATTGTGATGGCGCCGTTGACGCGTCGTCGCGCTGCCCCTCCAGACTTAGCGGCCAACGATTTGATTGCTGAATATTACAGGCAGCGCGCCACTGCCGGATTGATCATCAGCGAAGGCAGCCAGATTTCGCCGCAGGGCTATGGCTACAGTGGATCGCCGGGATGTTACAGCAAGGCACAAATTGAAGGATGGAAAATAGTAAACAAAGCGGTTCATGAGACAGGTGGCAAGATTTTTCTTCAGCTCTGGCACGTGGGGCCTTTTTCGCACCGGCTGCTTCAGCCCGATGGCAATTTGCCGCTTTCGGCCTCGGCAGTGCAACCACCCGGTGAGGTGCTTACACCGCAGGGGCGGCTGCCTTACGAAGTACCAAAACCAATGACGGTGACAGAAATTTACCAGACCATTCGTGATTTTGGACAAGCTGCACAAAATGCCATGGATGCCGGTTTCGACGGGATGGAAATTCACGGAGCACATGCCTACATCATCGATCAGTTTATCATGGACAGCACCAAC
>JAAYIU010000244.1 GCA_012523265.1 Bacteroidales bacterium
GCCATGCGGTGGATAAGCTGGCGGGTAGGGGCAAATTTGGTGAGCAGTCGTGTGGCTGTTTTTTTCTGAATTTCAGGAAGGATGCTCGATTTGTACACTTTTTCGATGATCATGGGTACCGTAAGCATAATGTCGGGGCGAACAGCCTGCATGGCAGGCACCAGCACGCTGGCGATAGGTGGCTTGCGCAGGTAGCTCACGCTGGCGCCTTGCATAATGGGCAGCACCAGGCCAAGGGTGTTTTCGTAGGTGTGCGAGAGCGGCAGCACGCTAAGGAATTTGTAGCCTGGCAATATGGGCTGCACAGCGTTGGACTGGATGGCGTTGGTGATCACATTTTTTTGCGAAAGCATGACGCCCTTAGGCTCGCCGGTGGTGCCGGAAGTGTAAAGCAGAATGCTCAGATCGATTTCGTCGGGCGAATAGGTGCCCACAGGTTTTTTTGTAATATCAAAAACTGCTTTTGCAGCACGCTTTTTTATCAAACTAAAATCCTCAAGCCGCAGCACTATTCCCTCAAAAGGGGTTTCCAATGTGTCGATTTTATATTGGAGATTCTCCGACACAAAAACGGCTTTCAGGCCGGCATGTAGATTTATATTGGAAATTTCGTGGGTGCTAAAGTCGGGCAGCAGCGGCACCGCGACTATTCCCATGCGCTGCAGCGCAAAAAAAGCGATGCCCCAGTTTGGCATATTTTGGCTTAGAATCGCCACTTTGTCGCCGGGCATTATGGCCAAATCTTAGAGGTAGGCCATCAGTGCATCGATGTGTTCGCCCAATTGGCGGTAAGTAAGGGGAGATTCACCGGCATAGCCCAGAGCGGGCAAATGGTTGAAGCTGCTGATAGCCTCGGGCAGGATGCTGCCAAAGGTCAGCGGAGAATGTTTATGCATTCAGTGTTTTTATTTTTTTATGGATACCCGCACAGCGGCAATGCCTTTCAGCCCCATCTCTACTTCAAATCGCACCAGGTTGCCTTCTCTGATATCTTCGAGCAGATTGACGGCATGCACGAAAACGCTCTCTTTGGTCTCGCTGTCGCGGATAAAACCGTAGCCTTTGCTGTCGTTAAAGAATGTTACCGTTCCGGTGCGGATGGGATCCAACGGTTCGTTGTTGCGTATGGGAACGCCTATTTCGATGTCTTCGACTTTTATTTCTTGTTTTTGGGAAGGATCAGGGGCTGTTTCGCTCAAGCGGCCAAACTCATCCACATAGGCAATCATATCGTCTAGGTCGCCTTTTTTGTCGCTTTCACGCTTGGCGAGCCGTTTTTTTTCTTTTTCTTTTCGCTTTTTCTCCTGTTTGTTTCTTACTTCTTTTTTATTAAAGGTGTCCTGTGATCTTCCCATGGGTTTGTCTCTGTCGATGTTTTATTTATAAATTTTTTCGTCTGTTAAAATGTGTTTGATAACAAAGCAATACCCATTCCGTGCCGTAGCCGTGAATGGGTATTGTCGTTAATTCCGATTTAAAGGTTTCAAATGTTGTATTGTCCTCTCTAAAGTTTTTTCGGTTTTTACAAGCCAACAAAAATTGCCGGCTGTGGTGTTTTTTGGGATGAACGGTTTTCAAAAATTTCGAAAGCACCCATCCGGATAGTGCTCCGATTATCTGTCGTAATCGGTTCTTTTGGGACGCGCTTCGTTCACGATGATGTCGCGGCTTTGAAAAGTAGTGCCGTTCAATTCTTTGATAGCTTGTTGGGCTTCCTCATCGTCATCCATGGTAACAAAACCAAAACCTTTGCTTCTGCCACTGAATTTGTCAACGATAACTTTGGCGGAACTCACGTTGCCGTACGATTCAAACAACCCTTCCAGGTCGCTTTCATTTACCTTGAAATCAAGGTTTCCTACATAAATGTTCATTGTCTGATAAAATTTAATTTAAAGTAATTTTTGTTATTCGAATGTTTGAGGTATTAAACTCAAAAATCTTCAAAATGTTTAATTTGGATTTATGCAAGCGGGCAGTGGAGTACTAAGATCAACATGGTAAAGTAGTAACTAAAGCTCAAAATTATAAATCGGTGGCAAAGATAGTTTTTTTTTAATAACCAATTTTTCAACGTTTTTTAATTTCAGACAATGGCAATCGTTTGCAGCATTGCTTTTCCTGACATTAGCTGCAGCTTATAAAAAACATTTCGCTACCTCCGCAGGGTTCGCTATTTTTGCCGCTTTGTTTAGATATTTAAAAATTCATAAAATAGAAGATTGATGAAACAACTGATTGAATGTATTCCCAATTTTAGTGAAGGCCGGGATATGGGCATCATCCGGCAGATTACCCAGGAGATAGAAACAGTAGAGGGCGTAAAGCTGCTTAATGTAGACCCGGGCAAAGCCACCAACCGCACGGTGGTAACTCTTGTAGGCACACCCGAGGAGGTGATAGAAGCGGCGTTTCGTGCCGTAAAAAAAGCTTCGCACCTTATTGATATGAGCAAGCACAAAGGCGAACATCCGCGCATGGGCGCTACCGATGTATGTCCGCTGGTGCCCATTGCCAATATTACCATGGAAGAAACGGTGGAATATGCGCGCAAACTTGCCAAACGCATTGGTGACGAATTGCAGATACCTGTGTATTGCTACGAAAATGCCGCCCTCATCGAGAAGCGCCGCAATCTGGCAGTGTGTCGTTCGGGTGAATATGAAGGACTTGCCGACAGGCTGGAGAAGCCAGAGTGGAAGCCCGATTTCGGGCCGGCGAAGTTCAACGCACACAGCGGCGCTACTGCTGTGGGAGCACGCGATTTTTTGGTGGCCTACAACATCAACCTCAACACAACCTCTACCCGCCGCGCCAACTCTATCGCTTACGACATTCGCGAGCGGGGTCGTGTAAAACGCGAAGGGAATCCGATAACGGGGAAGGTAGTGACCGATGCGCAAGGAAACAAAGTTTATACACCCGGCACACTCAAGTCGGTGAAGGGCATTGGCTGGTACATCGAGGAATATGGCATCGCACAGATTTCGCTCAACCTTACCAACGTCAGCATCACGCCGGTGCATGTAGCTTTTGAGGAGGCCAGCCGCAAAGCCGCCGAGCGTGGCGTGCGTGTTACCGGTTCGGAACTGGTAGGATTGGTGCCACTTAAAGCGCTGCTTGACGCCGGAAAATACTTTTTGCGTAAGCAGCAACGCTCTGTCGGTGTTTCAGAAGCGGAGCTGATAAAAATTGCTGTAAAATCCCTCGGTCTTGACGATCTGAAACCTTTCAATCCAAAAGAAAAAATCATCGAATACATGATTGCCGAAGAGCAAACCAAAAAGCTGGTGGACATGAGCCTTGCGGAATTTGCCGACGAAACGGCCTCGGAGTCGCCGGCGCCAGGCGGTGGTTCTATTGCAGCTTACGCCGGTGTGCTGGGCGTTTCGCTGGGCACCATGGTGGCCAATCTTAGCGCTCACAAGCGTGGCTGGGACGAGCGTTGGGAAGAGTTTTCGGATTGGGCCGAAAAAGGTCAGGCATTCAAAGATGAGTTGCTCCACCTGGTGGACGAAGATACACGCTCCTTCAACAAAATTATGGATGCCTTTGGGCTACCCAAAACCAGCGAACAGGAAAAATCCGACCGTCTGCAGGCCATCGAAGAAGCTTCCAAATGTGCTATGGAGATTCCGTTCAGGGTGATGAAAAAATCGTACGAGTCGATGCAGGTGATGAAGGCCATGGCCGTAAGCGGAAATCCCAACTCGGTGTCGGATGCCGGCGTAGGAGCTTTGTGTGCCAGGGCTGCCGTGCGCGGCGCCTATATGAATGTGCGCATCAATGCTTCAGGTGTTAATGATAAGGAATTTGTAGAAAAGCTCATCAGCGAAGGAAGGGAGATCGAAAAAGCCGCCGAAGCGCTTGAACGTGAAATTGTAGCCCTGGTGGATGAAAAGATAAAATAGCAGAACCAATTGGTCAGAGACCGTCCACAGGATAGGAGAGGGAAGCGGGGCAAAGCCGCCACTTCCCTCTTTTTATTTTGTCATTTTCTTTTCAAGAAACAGAAGGTTGGTGTTTTTTTCTCGCTGATAGGTTATCCGGTCGGTGAGCCTGCGTGCCAGATGAATCCCCAGCCCGCCAGGCTGCCGGTGTGTTGCGGGCATTTCCAGGCCCTCCGGCGGAGGAACATTTAAAGGATCGAAAGCGGCTGCATCATCACGTATCTCGATGCGCAACACATCTTCTTTAAACATCACTATTACAGAAATCTCGTGTGCTTTATCATCATCATAGCCATAATTTATGGTGTTGCTGATCATTTCTTCGGCAGCAAGCACCATCTCCATGATTTCAGCCTTGCGGAGATGGTTGTCGTTGCCCACCTGCTCAATCAGCCCACTCACCAGTCCTATTTGGGAGATGTTATTAAGAATTGTCAATTCGTTTTTTGCAACAGCAGCCATGGCAGCAAATTTTTACGAAAGTATAAAAAGCGACGAAACCAGAGGTTTTTAAAAAAGTGTGATAACGACGGTTTTCTTCCTGTCGCCAAACCTCCGTTATTTCTGGCCGGGAATAAAAATATGCTTCGGTTACAAACTCTCCAGAAATTTTGGGAATTTTTCAAATCCGGTCACTGCCACCTCATCCTGGGTTTTGAATTGAAGTTCTCCGCCGTAAACCACACCTCCGGGGTTGTTGGTGTTGGTAAGTTGGTGAAAGCGATGGATGTTTTTGGTAAAATCATTATGCCAGGTCATCGATGCTTTTATTTCGACAGGATGCAAATCGCGGCCTTTTTTTAAAATCAAATCCACCTCATTTCGATTGCTGTCACGGTAAAAAAACAGATTTGGATTCATTCCCAAATTTAGCCTGTGCTTAAGCGCTTCGATGACTATCATATTTTCGAATAAGCCGCCCAGCAATGGGTCGCGGGCTATCAGTTTTTCTTCTTCAATGTCCAAAAGAAAACTGGCCAGTCCGGTTTCGACAAAATAGAGCTTGGGCGATTTAATGAGTCTTTTACCCAGATTCTCATAAATGGGAGTAAGCCGGTAAATTATGTAGGATGCTTCCAATACCGAAAGCCAGTTTGAGATTGTTGTAGCCGAGACGCCTGTATCGTTAGCAAGTGAGTTAAGGTTAATTATCTGACCTATGCGCCCGGCTAATAAATGCAAAAACTTTTCAAAAGTTTGCAGGTCTTTAAGATTTAATAATTGCCGCACATCCCGTTCAACATAGGTTTGCAGGTAATTTCGATAAGCGATGCCTGGCTGTTGGTGCTGATCATAAATGCGAGGTAAAAAGCCACCATAAAGCAAAGCATCTCTCGAAGGTTTATTTTCAGAAGCTTCAGCAGCCTCTTCGATGGTAAACGGAAGCAGGGTGAGTAATGCAGTTCTGCCTGCCAGTGATTGTGTGATAGCCGAATTAACATTTAATTGCTGGCTTCCGGTAAGGATGTATTGCCCATTCTCCCTCTTTTCATCCACTTTTACCTGAATGTACGAAAGCAATTCCGGAACATGCTGAATTTCGTCGATGATCAGTGGGCTGGGATGTTGTTTGAAAAAGCTGACAGGATCTTGCTGCGCAAGCAGACGGGTTTGCGGATGTTCGAGGTTGCAATACGTGTAGTCAGGAAAAACCATTTTTGTCAAAGTAGTTTTGCCTGCTTGCCGGGGGCCTGAAATTGTTACTACCGGATATGTAGCGGCAAGTTCCTGAAGCGTCTGCTGAATTTTGCGTTTAATCATATTTGCAAAAATAGTGTTTTTATGCAAATCCAAAGTTAAAGTTTGGATTTGCATAAAAATTAATAAACAAACAGCCGGTTGCCAGTGTGTCCGGCTTTTTTTGTTGCAATCGAATAAGAACTCTTTCTGCCCAAATGCCGCAACCAACAATTGCCAGCTTGTGTTATCTTTGCTCCTTTATTAATAATGGAGTGTGAATATTCAACCTCCGTGAGATGAACCAAAAATCGGCTCGGGTCGTTAACTCCAAAATCTACTAACTGTTTACCAACATCAATTTCTTATGATCAAAAATCTACTACTACTTTTTTTCTTTGGCATGTCCGCTTTGTTTGCTTCTGCGCAAATCAATCAAGGCGACAAATATTTTGTGGCCTTTACCAACAAAGCCAACTCACCTTATTCCATCGAAAATCCTCAGGAATTTCTTTCAGAACGTGCCATCGAGCGTCGTGAGCGCTACAACATCCCGGTGCGCATCAACGATTTGCCCGTTAATCCGGATTATCTTCAGGCTGTAACCGATATTGGTGTGGCGGTGATTTATCCCGTAAAATGGCTCAACGGGGTAGTAATACAAACCAACGATCCCACAAAGATCATCGAGATAGAAGCACTTCCTTTTGTTAAAAATACCGTTAAAAATGTGTGTCTCAAAAAAGATGAATCCAAAGCAGAGGAAGCCGACTTGTTTGCCCTCAACAAGCCTTACGAGATGAAGGAATTCTTCACCGAAATAACAGCATCGCTAAAATCCGCTTCGGCTGCCACCAGTTTCGACTATGGTCCAAGCCTGAACCAGATAGAGATGATTGGTGGCGTTGCACTCCACGACGATGGCTATCAGGGGCAGGGAATGGTGATAGCCGTATTGGATGGTGGTTTCCTTTACACCGATCTGATGGCAGCATTCGACACGCTGCGCCTCAACGGCTTAATTCTGAGCACGCGCGATTTTACAGAACCCGGTAACAATGTTTATCAAATGAGCACCCACGGCACCTCGGTACTCTCCACCATGGGCGCCTACCTGCCGGGACTAATTGTTGGTACAGCTCCCAAAGCAGCCTATCATCTCATTCGCACCGAATACACGCCCTCCGAATATCTCATCGAAGAATACAATTGGATAGCCGGTGCCGAATATGCTGACAGCGCCGGTGTCGACATCATCAACTCTTCGCTTAGTTACAAAACATTCGACGATCCGACCCAAAATCATGTCTACTCCGACATGGACGGAAACACAGCACCCGCTACCATTGGCGCTGATTATGCCGCCAGCGTAGGGATGATTGTGGTAAACAGCGCCGGCAACTCCGCCGGCACCGATTGGCCCTGGATAGGTTCGCCTGCCGATGGCGACAGCGTTTTTTCGATAGCAGCCGTAAATGCCAACGGACAATATGCGAGCTTTAGTTCCATCGGCCCTACCGCCGACGGACGTCAGAAACCCAACGTAGCAGCACAGGGTGCCAGCACAGTGATAGCCTCTACCAGTGGCGGCATTTCTGCGGCAAGCGGCACCTCCTTTTCTTCGCCCATCATTGCCGGCATGACCGCCTGCCTGTGGCAGATGGCTCCCGACCTGCGCAACACCGACATCATGAGTGCCATCCAGCAAAGCGCTTCACAGTCTGCCAGCCCCGATTATCTGCTGGGGTATGGTATTCCTAATTATGCCACGGCAGGTACGATTCTGTCGGACTTTATTGCCAACCGCGTGACCCGGGACAACCGGATAAAAATTTATCCAAACCCTTTTACCGACCAGATCAATATTATTTATCACTCAAGCGATACGCAAACCGTCACCATTCAGATTGTGGATATTGCCGGGCGACAGCTTTACAGCAAAGAAAATGTGACAGGCAAACCCGGTCTTAACTATTTTGAAATACCACAGCTTCATTCGCTCAGAAAGGGCGTTTACCTTGTCAGAATTTCTTCGGAAGGAGAGGTGCTAACCCGCAAAATCCTGAAGTCGTTGTAGAGATCAGAGGTTTCATCAAAAAAAACTAACATTTTCGTAAAGCCGGATTTTTTCCGGCTTTTTTTATGCGCTTTGGAGAGCGAGTGCTTTTTCCTTACATCCTATGCGCAGTCGATTATGATTGAATTGATTACGATTCGTCAGGTTGCAATTTCATGCCTTTTTACCTTCCGATAGGCTTGATATTTTCGAAATCAAATAGAACCGCCTGAATAAAATCAAGTTTGCGCCTATTCATTTGTGATTCTTTACTGCGGCTTCTGATGGTTGGTTTGTTGTCGTTTGAGATTTGCTGGTAAAGTTTACAATTCTCAAGCATGGATGAGAATCGGAGAGAGTCTTCCTATCTCTACTTCCAGCAACTACATGCTGCCCGACATTTTACAATTTAGCATTGTACTCAGTTGTGAATTCAGGATTAGAAAGCCCATTACATCTGTAAACCCTAACGCTGTTACAAATGTGAACATCAATTAAATACACAAATGTAAACACAAGTTACATTTGTGGTTTTGTTCACATGTGTAAATGTTTTGATAAAAAGCACTTGTTCTTTAACATCTGAAAGAAACGAAATTTAATAAACTTATAACCAGCACTTATGATACTTCATCTGTACCAAAACATCAAAACTTCTTCATCAATAGAATGACTATTAGCAGATCTTGGTAAGGAACACCAATTACTCTGAAATTCATAGTAATAGTGCTGTCATTTGAACTACTTTTTTATAAATATACAAATGTAAACCTATAATACAAATATAAATTTTCACATCATTGACTGATAAGGTAGAATTAAAGTACATTTGTAAAATTAAAGAAAGCAAGAAATGGATAAGCTTAAAGAGCGAATAGAATTGTTAATCTCTACCAAAGGGATGACGAATGCTGTATTTGCAGAAAACATTGGTGTGCAGCCCAGCAACATCTCGCACATTATTTCGGGAAGGAATAAACCAAGCCTGGATTTGGTAAGAAAAATTCTGGATCGTTTTAAGGAAGTGCGCACCGAATGGCTCGTCGATGGCATAGGTCCGATGACACGCGATTACTCTTTGTTTGATGAAGATGTTCCGCCTGCACAGGTGGCGATGGCGCGTAAGCCGGTTAAAGAAGTGCTAACATCTGCACCCATGCAGACAGCGCCGGAAATATCGCAGCCAGCAGAGCCAAAAAACCTGACGGAAAAGCGGGAAGAGGTTGGAAATGAAAATGATGCTGCTCCAAAGCAGCCCTTAGAACAGGAACAAAAATATCATGCAGAAAAATCCATGATGGAGGTTCCGGGAAAAAAAATCGAGAAGATGGTGGTTTTTTACAACGACAAAACCTTTACGGTGTATTCTCCTGAAAACTGAAGCGTTCGAGTTTGGAGAAAAAGAAGTCGGCCTCGATCTGTGCATTTTCATCACTGTCGGAGCCATGCACGGCATTGGCCTGCAGGCTGGTACCAAATTGTTTGCGGACAGAACCTTCCTCGGCCTTGGCAGGGTCAGTGGAACCTATAAGATGGCGGTACTCCTCAACGGCGTTTTCGCGTCGGAGGATTGCAGCAACGATTGGCCCCGAGGACATGAAACCAACAAGCTCTTCATAAAAGGGTTTCTCCTTGTGAACTTCGTAAAACTTTCTGGCTTGCCCGGTGGTAAGACGCGTGAGCTTGAGCGCTGTAATTTGAAACCCGGCATCGATAATTTTTGCCAGGATGTGACCTGCATGGCCTCTTTCGATGGCCGTAGGTTTTATCATTGTAAAGGTGATGTTGCCTTTCATAGCGGGATGTTTTTGTTTGGACAAAAATAGCAAAACTGCCAACGGAATCAGTGTTTTAACGTTTTTTATTATACTTTTACCGCCTTCTTTGTGTTAATGAAAACCGCTAATAATCCGAACATTTTGACGACTATACAAATCAATGCCATCAGGCAATTGCTTGAAAACACCAAAAACATTCTCATCACCACACATCACAATCCTGATGGCGACGCCATTGGCAGCAGCATGGCACTGTACCATACACTGAAAAGTGCAGGAATAGAAAGCACAGTTGTAGTGCCCAACACCATTCCCGATTCGATAAGCTGGATTGAAGGCAGCGACGAAATCCTCATCTTTGAAGAGCAGGATTCGTCCAAAATTGACCAAGTTTTTGCCGAAGCCGGTTTAATTTTTTGTCTTGATTTCAACGCTCCCCGCCGCGTGGGTGAAAAGATGCAAAAACCGCTTGAAGCCTCGTCAGCCGTTAAAATACTCATCGATCATCATCCGCAGCCCCAGACAAGCGCTTTTGATTATTTGTATTCCGAAACATCGGCATCGTCTACTGCCGAATTGGTTTATAAGTTTCTGCAACTGTTGGAATTTGAGAAACATATTAATAAAGCAGCAGCCGAAAGCCTCTACACAGGCATTGTTACCGACACCGGTTCGTTCAGCTTTTCGTGCAACGACCCCGACATTTATCTAATCACTGCCGACCTGATAAAACGCGGCGTAGATGCTGAATTGCTCCACCGGCGCATATTCGATACCTTCTCCGAAAAAAGGCTGCGCCTCATGGGCTACGCCATCCACCAAAAGCTGCTCGTGCTGCACACTTTCCATACGGCCATCATTTCGCTCACAAAAGAAGAGCTGGAGCGCTTTGACCATAAAGCCGGCGATACCGAAGGGATTGTTAATTTACCGCTGTCGATCAGCAACATCAATGTATCCATTCTGCTTACCGAGCGTGATGATCTGATACGGCTTTCGTTCCGGTCGAAGGGCGACTTTGAAGTAAACAAGCTGGCGGGTGAACATTTCGACGGAGGCGGCCATCGCAATGCGGCTGGTCGCAACTCAGAACTTTCCATGCAGGAAACCATCGAAAAGATTAAAACCGTTTTGCCGTTGTATTTAAATGAATTGCAATATCAAATCTGACCCAAACAGGATGTCCCATAAAAAATTGATGCTTTTTATTTTGATTGCAGGATTCATCATTTTCGGATGTAATCACCATTCGCAAAACAACCAGCAACAACATCAGCAGCCAACAGGCAAAGCCATGCAGGAAAAGCTTTTCGATGCCAATCGTCAGGCTTTGAAAGCGGAAGATCACCAGATTGATGACTTCGTAAAACGCTATAAATGGGACATGAAAACCACCGGCACCGGGTTGCGCTACATGATTTACAAACATGGGCAAGGCAAAAAGGCACTGGATGGAATGCTGGCAAGCATCGATTATCAGGCAACGCTGCTCAATGGCGATACCGCCTACAGCTCCCGTAATGCCAGGCCTCTGACCTTCCGTATCGGGCACGACGCCGCCGTTCCTACAGGCATACACCAGGGAATATTATTGTTGCACCAAGGCGACCGTGCTAAATTTATTCTACCTTCGCACCTCGCTTTTGGGCTTACCGGCGACCGAAATAAAGTACCCCCAAAATCAACTTTAGTGTATGATTTGCAGCTTGTTGAGCTTAAGTAATTTTAATAAAATGATGATGAAAAAAGGTTTTCTGCTAAAGCAAATTTTATGGATTTCAGCGCTCATTTTTATGTTTGGATGTGGTAGTGAGGAGCAATTTGAACAAACAGCCAGCGGACTGGAATACAAGTTCCATATCAAAAACGACTCGGCACGACCGGTGCAACTCTACGACATTGTGGAAGTGCGCATGAACTACGGCACGCACGACAGTGTGCTCTTTGCAAGTGGCAATCAGACCATACCATTTCAAATTGATCCTATTTATGAAGGCGATTTGCTCGAAGGCATCATGCTGATGCACCTGGGCGACAGCGCCACCTTCGTTATTGATACCGAAGATTTTTTTGTTAAAATGATGCAGTCGCCGCAGATCCCGGATTATGCCGATGGCGAAGACAAATTATATTTTGATTTGAAGGTGGTAAATATTATCACCGAGACACCTGCGGTGAAAGCCCGTCGTCTGGAAGCTACCGAACGAAAATTGGCTGAGGAAAAGACTATTGCCGATTACGTCGAAGAAAACAACATTACAGTGGCTCCCACCGAAAGCGGATTGTATTTTATTCCCATCACGGAAGGCAACGGGTCAAAAGTAAAAAATGGCGACGCCGTTAAAGTTCACTACACCGGGTCGTTGCTCGATGGCACAGTGTATTATTCATCTTTCGACCGTGGGATGCCGATTACTTTTGTGGCAGGCAGTGGCGAGATGCTGGCGGGATGGGAAGAGGCTATCCTGATGATGAAACCAGGCGGCAAAGCGCGTTGGATCGTGCCTTCGTCGCTGGCGTACGGAAGCTACGAACGCGAAGGTGTGAAGGCATACAGCCCGCTGATTTTTGATGTGGAGCTTATCGAAATTGTGGATTAATTCAACTATTTATAAACTGACAATTATTAGCAAATTAAAAAAGTAAAATTATGATGAGAAGCAAATTGATGCTTATGATGGTTGCAGTCGGCCTGATGACTGTGATGAATGCTTGCAACGGACAAGCCTACAAAACTACCGACAGCGGCCTGAAGTACAAGATTCATCAGGTAAACAAAGATCAGCCCATGCCTGAGGCTGGCGACATCCTTTCGATGAAAATGACCTACGGAACGCCCGACACCTTGTTTTTTAATTCGAATGAAATGCCTGAGCAAAATATGATGCTGGCCATGCAGGCGTCGACCTATCCCGGCGATTTCTACGAGATGATGGCAATGCTGCACCAGGGCGACAGCGCCACTTTTATTCTGGCTGCCGATTCGTTCTTCATCAAGACAGCAGGATACCCCAAACTCCCCGACTTTGCCAAAGATCTCAAAGAGCTGGAGTTTCATGTTATGCTCACCAAAATACAAACGGAAGAAGAGGTGATGGCAGAAATGGAAGCCGAACGCAACACAATGCGCGACGAAGAAGACGAAAAAATTGCGGCTTACCTTCTTGAAAACAACATCACCGCAATGCCTACCGAATCGGGCATGTATGTGATTGTAACCAAGCAGGGCAATGGTCCGAAACCCGTTCCCGGCGACAATGTGAAAGTTCATTACACCGGCATGCTGCTCGATGGCACCAAATTCGATTCGTCGGTCGACCGCGGCACACCGTTCGAGTTTCCGCTTGGCCAGGGTCGAGTGATAAGAGGCTGGGACGAAGGCATCGCTATGCTCAACAAAGGCAGCAAAGCCACATTGATTATACCGAGCGAATTGGGTTACGGCGAACGTGGCGCCGGACGCGACATCCCACCTTTTTCTCCGCTGGTATTCGAGGTGGAACTTATCGATATCACGAAATAACTTTGTACTGCTTTCGCAGAAAATATCAGCCGCCGGATGTTAAAAACCTCCGGCGGTTTTTTGTTTACACCCCCCGTCAGCGAATGTTTTCATGGATTTTATTTATCAAAAAAAACTTTGTAATGAAATAGTGCTTTTGAGAATATTTCTATTTTAGTGGCTTGTTCATCAAAACTTTCGTCTATGAAGTTGCTTTTCAACCGCACATTTCTCGATCATAATATTGGCAGCGCTTACGAAGGCAGCTATCGCCTGCGCGACTTTGCCGATCTGGAAAGCAGCCAGGCCGATGGCGAAGAGTTTCTAACCCTGGTGCATCCGCAATCCTATATCGACACCATCAAAAGCCATTGCGAAACGGGAGCTGCTTTTGCCGAGGTAAAACTTGCGCCGGTGAGCTACCAGGCGGCATGTCTGGCGGTAGGGTTGGCCATCGAGGCCTCGCAAAGCGGCGACTTTGCCGTAATAAGACCTCCTGGTCATCACGCCGGCAAAAACAAAACTTCGGGGTTTTGCTTGTTTAATAATGTGGCCATAGCCGCCCAAAAACTGGTAAACGAAGGAAAGAAAGTTTTTATCCTCGACATCGACGGACACCACGGCGATGGCACCCAGCGCATTTTTTACGAAAGCAACAAGGTTTTTTATTGTTCCATTCATCAGCAAAACACTTATCCCTACACCGGCACTTTTATGGAGATAGGAGCAGGAGAGGGGCTGGGCTTTACGCTAAACATTCCCATCCCTGAAAATAGTGGTGAAAAAGAGTTTTTCAAAGCGCTGCAAAAAGCCATTGATGCAGGTGCAAAATTTGACCCCGACGTCGTTGCGATTTCAGCCGGCTTCGACGGCTACCGGAAAGATAAACTGCTGAACATGAACTTTTCGCTGCACGCTTATTACGAATGTGGATACAAGCTAAGCAAGGCTTTCAAAAATGTTTTTGCCGTGCTCGAAGGCGGCTACCACGACGATTTGCGGCAGTGTGTGGATATGTTTGCAGAAGGTATTAATATTGGCGCCAAGCCTTCAGCCATCAAGTGGAACGACGACCTTTCGATTGGCTGACCCGGCGTTGTTTTTTTTGGTTCTGTCCCAATCGCCACCTCTACAGCAGCAGCGAAAAGCTAAAATACACTATTTGTTCATTTTGTAATGATGGTTACTTCAGCATTCATAAAATGAATTATTTTTGCAAAAAAATTTAGCCATTCGGCCGGTTGTGTTGTTTCCCGGACTTTAGCACAGAAGCTAAATTGTTACAGATAAATTTTAAATTGGAATGAAAATCATTATCATAGTTGCAGTAGCTCTTGTGCTGATTGTCATCATTATCAGAATGTATCCGCTTTTGCACATCTGGATGTCGCGGTTGTTCTTTGGCAAATACAGCGCACGTTATGTGGCCACCCACAAGCGCTACTTTCGCCAAAGCCCTTATTCTTACTGTATCAAAGACGATTTTATCAATCACCTGGCAGGCTGCTACAGGTTGCCGCCCGAGCTGCCAACTTTCGATTCAGAGTTAGAAATAGAATTTTCGGATGCACAGTATAGTCAAAAATTTAAGGAGGTTATCAGAGCTTTCCCGTCGCCAATTTGCATCAATGCTAATCGTTTGTCGGCTTTCGAGCTGCAGGTGCTGGGTTATAAAAGCGATGTGTTTGGCCACGCGATGAAGAAATATTTCTTCTTTGCCAATGGCAGGTTTTTTATGGGGCAAACTACATTCAACCACTCCACTGTCGATAGTCGTGCTGAGTTGATCAGCGTGCTGCAGAAAAAATATCTCAACGGACTAAAAACTCCGGCAACAGATTTTCTGATACGCGGCCAAAACCAGAGCTTTCTGCGCTGCGAATACAACGGGTTTTATCTCATCCTTAGCTACTTTTCGCGTGCAGATGCCGACACCATCGCCTTGATCGACGAACATTGGAACAGCAGCATCATCAGCAAAACCATCGTGCAGCCATCGCTACATGCCGAACTGATGGATAAATTATAAATCGTACAGGCGCACGCAAATGTGTTTCCGCAATTAATTTTATCAGAACTTTCATTCCAAAAAAAAACTGCGCCGCCCCGACAGGAACGATGCAGTTTTTTTTATTAATAAAATAATTTTGAGTTTTAGTTGGCGGCCGGCAACTGTTTTTCGACAGTAACCTCCTTTTTATTGATACCGATAGTCAGCTCCTCTTTTCCTTCTTCCGAATCCACCATGATGTGGTCGCCTTCGGTGAGGGTAGTTTTGATGATCTCTTCGGCCAGCGAATCTTCTACATATTTCTGTATGGCTCTCTTCAGCGGACGGGCACCGTATTGGGCATCCCATCCTTTTTCGACGATGAAGTCTTTGGCTTTTTCCGAAATTTCGATGGTGTAACCAATTTCTTTCACGCGTTTGTAGAGGTGCCCCAGCTCGATCTCGATGATCTTATGAATGTCTTCGCGCTCCAGCGGATCGAAGATAACAATGTCGTCGATACGGTTGAGAAACTCGGGGGCGAATGTTCTTTTCAAAGCGTTTTCGATCACACTTTGCGAATGCTTTCCTTTTGCTGTTTCGCGTGCTGCGGTGGCAAAGCCCACCCCAAGACCGAAATCTTTCAGTTGACGCGACCCGATGTTGGAGGTCATGATGATGATGGCATTTTTGAAGTCGATGCGCCGTCCCAGGCTGTCGGTGATGATGCCGTCGTCGAGTACTTGCAGCAGCAGGTGGTAAACGTCGGTGTGCGCTTTTTCTATTTCGTCGAGCAGCACGATGGAGTAGGGTTTGCGTCGTACTTTCTCGGTAAGCTGTCCGCCTTCTTCATATCCTACATATCCCGGAGGTGCACCTACCAGTCGCGAAACGGAGAACTTCTCCATGTACTCGCTCATGTCGATGCGGATAAGTGCTTCCTCGGTATCGAAAAGATAGCGCGCCAGCACTTTTGCCAGATGCGTTTTGCCCACGCCTGTCGGCCCCAGGAAGATGAAGCTTCCGATGGGTTTGTTTGGGTCTTTTAGTCCGGCGCGGTTGCGGCGGATGGAGCGAACCACTTTCTGAATGGCATCGTCCTGGCCCACTACTGAATCCTGCAGCTCCAGTTCCATTTTTACCAAACGGTTGCTCTCTGTTTGTGCAATACGTTTGATGGGAATACCGGTCATCATGGCCACTACTTCGGCCACATTTTCTTCTGACACTATCTCACGATTGATGCGTGAATCTTCTTCCCATTTTTTCTTTTCCAGCTCCAGCTCCTGCATCAGCTTGCGCTCCAGATCCCTGTATCCGGCAGCTTCCTCAAATTTCTGTGCACCGATGGCTTTTGCCTTTTCCGCTTTCACCTCTTCTATGCGGCTTTCAATTTTGATAATTTGCGACGGCACATGCATGTTGGTAATGTGCACACGCGAGCCGGCCTCATCGAGCGCGTCGATGGCTTTGTCGGGCAAATAACGATCGCTGATGTAGCGATTGGTAAGATTTACGCATGCCTTGATGGCCTCATCGGTGTACTTTACCAGGTGGTGGTCTTCGTACTTTTCTTTGATGTTGTTAAGGATGATGGTCGTTTCGTCGGCAGTGGTCGGGTCGACCAGCACTTTTTGAAATCTGCGCTCCAGCGCACCATCTTTCTCGATGTACTGGCGATATTCGTCGAGGGTGGTAGCACCTACACATTGTATCTCGCCACGCGCCAGGGCAGGCTTAAACATATTGGACGCATCCAGCGAACCGGAAGCATTACCGGCACCCACGATGGTGTGTATCTCATCGATAAAAAGAATGATGTCAGGATTTTTCTCCAGCTCATTCAAAACAGCTTTCATGCGTTCTTCAAATTGCCCGCGATACTTAGTGCCTGCAACAATAGAGGCCAGGTCGAGGGTTATAATTCTTTTGTTGAACAAAGCCCGCGACACTTTTCGTTCTACAATACGCAAGGCCAGCCCTTCGGCGATGGCGCTTTTGCCCACGCCTGGTTCGCCAATGAGGATGGGGTTGTTTTTCTTGCGCCGGCTTAGAATCTGCGCAATACGTTCGAGTTCTTTCTCGCGTCCCACGATGGGGTCGAGGCGGTCTTCTTCGGCAGCCTTGGTCAGGTCGCGACCAAAATTGTCGAGTACAGGAGTTTTTGATTTCGTGTCACCGGGCTTTTTGCTTTGTTTTTCATAGCCACGACTATCTTCAAAATCGTCGTCCATCGACCCCGGGTATTCATCCACAGGTCCCGATTGCTTTTTGGTACTGCTCTCTTCGGCCTTGTCGGGATGGTTGCCTGTCATGATGGCCTGAAGTTCTTCCTTTACACTTTCGTAATCAACACCCACCGTGGCAAAGGTCTGCGTTACAATGTTGTCGTCATCTTTGAGAATGGCCAGCAGCAGATGCTCGGTGCCAATGAGGTCGCTGTTGAAGAGTTTGGCTTCAAGATAGGTAAGTTTCAGTGCGCGTTCGGCTTGTTTTACCAGTGGCAGATTCACCATTTTCTTCTCGCCTTTTACTGCTGCGCCCTGTTTCCCGATGGAAACCTCAATGGTGCCGCGGTATTTCTTCAGATCGACTCCCAGGTAATTCAATATTTGTATGGCCAAGCCCTCGCCTTCGCGAAGGATGCCAAGTATCAGATGTTCAACGCCAATATAATCGTTCTCCAGACGTAAAGCTTCTTCCCGGCTGTAGTTAAGGACATCCTTAACACGTTGTGAAAATTTTGCTTCCATTATTTTAATTCCTTTCCTTGTTATAAGCTTAAAAACCATGATCAAATCAAATAACGTTCCAATTAAAAAATAGTTTCCCGCCGGCGATTTTACTTATCCAATCCATCATCTTGCAAAAGTAAAGATGTTTGATGGTGATAAAAGCTAGCGCAACGCCGATTTTATCAACAATAGCCTGTTAGTTAATAAAAGATTTAGCTGTAGCCGACATACATAAAAATGCTTATTTTTGCTGGTCGTTTCAATTTTGTATTAAAGTATTATTATTGAATAAGTTAGTAGATGGAAAACAATCAGGAAGGCGAAAAAATAGTAAGAGTAAATATCGAGAATCAAATGAAATCGGCCTACATCGATTATTCGATGTCGGTGATTGTCTCGCGGGCTTTGCCCGACGTTCGTGATGGTCTAAAACCGGTACATCGCCGGATTTTATATGGGATGTTCGATCTGGGCATCCTTTCCAACCGATCTTTTAAGAAATCAGCCAGAATAGTGGGAGAGGTGCTGGGTAAGTATCATCCCCACGGCGACAGTTCGGTCTACGATGCCATGGTTCGCATGGCGCAGGTATGGTCGCTGCGGTATCCGCTTGTCGACGGGCAGGGAAACTTTGGCTCTATCGACAACGACAGCCCCGCGGCTATGCGTTACACCGAAGCACGCCTGCGAAAAGTGGCCGAGGAGATGCTCGATGATATCAATAAAGAAACTGTCGACTTCCAGCTCAACTTCGACGACTCCCTTGAAGAGCCTACCGTACTGCCTGCCAAGGTGCCCAACCTGCTCATCAACGGAGCTTCCGGTATTGCCGTCGGGATGGCTACCAACATGCCGCCGCATCACCTGGGCGAGGTAGTGGATGGTACAATTGCTTACATCGACAATCGTGACATTACCATCGAAGAGTTGATGAAATATATAAAAGC
>JAAYIU010000446.1 GCA_012523265.1 Bacteroidales bacterium
GAATAACCTTGAAGAGCGTATTCTGAACATCGGTGCTCCTATAAAATTTCCCAATTTTAACCTTTACACCCGATTAGGCTTTCGCCAAAATGTGTATTCCGATTTCAGTTATAATGTGGCCGACTTTCTGCTTTCGGGTGGTGCCGGCAGGGTGAGCGCCAACCTGACCACGTATGCCAACTGGTCGAAAGGACTCACGCCATCGGTAAGTAGCAATTTGGCGGTCGGTGTGAGAGTTGGAAAAGGCTTGATGATGCGGGGCATTACCCAAATAGACATCAACAAAATGAATTTGATCAACTATCGGGTGGAAGTGGAAAAGCAATTTGCCCGCAGCGGCTATGCTTCGGTGAGCTACGAAGAAAATTTCAGGTCGTTTTCCAGAATGGTAAATCTCACCTTCCGCTACGATATGCCTTTTGCACAAGCCAATACAGCAGCACGTATCAGCAAGGACTATGTGCAATTCACCGAAGGGGTACGCGGTAGCCTGGCCTACGATAGTGAAAGCAAATATATTGTTGCCGGCAACCCAACCACCATGCCCCGCGGCACGCTCACCCTGGTGCCTTTTCTCGACATCGACTTCAACGATGGTCGCGACCCCGGCGAGCCGCTAATCACCGGCCTGGAGCTGCGCATCAACGGCGGGCGCTTCCTCACCAGAAGTAAAGATTCGCTGACACGCGTGATGGATCTGGAACCCTACACCAGCTACCTGCTCGAAATGAACAACACCGGATTTGAGAATATTGCCTGGCAGCTGCGCGACAAAACGCTTGAGATTTTTATCGACCCCAACCAGTTTAAACGCATCGAGATTCCGGTGTACCCGATGGGCGAAATCAACGGGATGGTGTATTTGCAGGACAGCACCTCCGTAAAAGCACAGGGGCGCATCCTTGTTAATATCTACACCGAAAATGGCGTGCTGAAAAAGCAGGTGATGAGCGAACGCGACGGCTACTTTACCTTCCTGGGGCTGCCTCCCGGCAATTATTACGCTGCCATCGACGCGGAGCAACTTCAAAAAATCAGCATGACAGCCACGCCTCAACGGATCGAATTTACCATCGAATCGTCGGAGTGGGGCGACATAGTGGACGGGCTGGATTTTGTAATAATGAAAAAACGTTAGCGCTTTCGCTGAATATTATTACCTTGCAGCCGCTTTTCCATTAAAAAAGCCCAACGTGCATGAAGCTCATAAAAACTTACGGAAGTGCCATCCAGGGTGTTGATGCCATCACCATCACCGTGGAGGTAAATGTAGATACAGGTATTAATTTTTACATGGTAGGCTTGCCCGACAGCGCTGTGAAAGAGAGCCAGCAGCGCATCGAATCGGCGCTGAGCTACATTGGCTACCGGCTGCCCGGCAAAAAAATCGTGATAAACATGGCGCCTGCCGACATCCGCAAAGAAGGCTCTGCCTACGATCTTACCATTGCTACCGGCATCCTGGCCGCCTCCGACCAAATTGGCTCCACGAATATCGACCGCTACATCATCATGGGCGAGCTTTCGCTGGACGGCGGATTGCAGCCCATCCGCGGTGCCCTGCCCATCGCCATAGAAGCACGCAAGAAAGGCTTCGAGGGTTTTATCCTGCCAAAGCAAAACGCCCGCGAAGCAGCCATAGTTGCCGACATCAAAGTGTATGGTGTGGAAAACATCAAGGAGGTAATCGATTTTTTTAATGGCGAAAAGGAACTTGAGCAAACCATCATCAACACCCGCGACGAGTTTTACGCCAGCCTCAACGAGTACGAGTTTGATTTTATGGATGTAAAAGGGCAGGAAAACATCAAGCGTGCGCTGGAGATAGCTGCTGCCGGGGGTCATAACGCAATTCTTATCGGGCCGCCAGGCTCTGGCAAGACGATGCTGGCCAAGCGGCTGCCGTCGATACTGCCGCCGCTTAATCTGCACGAGGCTTTGGAGACAACCAAAATCCATTCTGTGGCCGGACGCATGAGCCGTCATACTGCGCTCATTGCCGTACGGCCGTTTCGCGCGCCGCATCACACCATCAGCGATGTGGCGCTGGTAGGCGGCGGCACCAATCCGCAGCCGGGCGAAATTTCGCTGGCGCACAACGGCGTGTTGTTTCTCGACGAGCTGCCTGAATTTAAACGCACGGTGCTGGAGGTGCTTCGCCAGCCCATCGAAGACCGCGTAGTAACGATTTCGCGGGCACGTTTCTCGGTGGAATATCCGGCCAGTTTTATGCTGGTGGCAGCTATGAATCCCTGCCCCTGCGGCTACTACAATCATCCCACCATCCAGTGCATGTGTGGTCCGGGCATCGTACAGAAATATCTCAACAAAATCTCCGGCCCGCTGCTCGACCGCATCGACATACCTGTGGAGGTGGTGCCGGTGCCTTTCAAGGAGTTGTCGGAAGCACGCAACGGAGAGAAAAGTGCGCAGGTGCGCGAGCGTGTGGTGAAGGCACGCAAGATACAGGAGGAGCGCTACCAGGAGAAGAAAAATATCCATTGCAATGCGCAAATGACGAGCAGACAACTTCGTGAGATTTGTAAAATAGACAGCACCGGCCAGCTCATGCTAAAAAATGCCATGGACAAACTCAGCCTCTCAGCCCGCGCCTACGACCGCATCCTTAAGGTGTCGCGCACCATTGCCGATCTGGAGGGCAGCGCCACCATCCTCTCCGAGCATCTGGCCGAAGCCATTCACTACCGCAGCCTCGACCGCGAAAGCTGGGGGAAATAGTGCCATCCTTAAACGAAAATGCATACAACGGGTTGGTTGTCTGCTTTGTTCGATGAACAGGGGATTTGGGGGAATTATTTTTACCGGTTTTCCCCTGTTCCGCCACTCAGCTCAGGTACAAAGGTGGTAAGCTCATCCTGTGCATATTTTACAACATCGCGGTGTTCATTTCTAAATTTTCCCAGGCAGCGCCTTTAAATTAATTAACTCTTTATTAACTTATTCACTATCATCTTTTTAGAGTGTGATATGTTATTTTTGCACGGAAATTTGAAAAGAAAGCAATTTTAAGTTGTTGTTGTAATTTTTAGAAAATAGCACGTAGTTTGAGCACACTCTTTGGTTGAACTTTGCCATTTCTGAACATTTTAACCAATAAGACATTGTAACGCATAAACCGAATGCAACTATGTATAAAATCTTACTCTCATCTTTATTTATGGTATGGGGAATGGCTTCCTACAGCCAGGATACCATAAAGAAATCAAGCCCGGTAACCACCAACTCGCGGTTTATGTATCGCATGCTGGAGCCTAATATGAATCTCGAGAAGGTGCAGATACTGCTTGAAGAGCGCAAAAATGGTCAGCTTGAAAATGGTCAGTTAGTGGTAGGAGCGTCTCTCATTTCGCTTCTGGATTATCAAAAATCCAACAGGGATTCCAAATTTGCTTACCTGATGCGGCATCCCACCTCGCGCAATCAAATTGGTAAAGAGGTGAGCGAGGCTGTCATCCATTCTTTTCAGCTCGGTCTCACTGGCGCCATCAACCACTGGTTGGCATTGCATGCCGAAATACTTTACAACCCGTCGCAAAGTTTTGGTTCAGGTACCATCACCAGCTTGGGGCGTAACCAAATACAGCTCATCAAAGGCTTTGTTTTGATTGGAGATTTAAATCGTTTCCCGGTGTATGGTGCAGTGGGTAAGATGGATGCGCCTTTCGGGCAAACCGGCAGCGTGAGTCCGTTTACCAACACTACCATGTGGCACGCTTTCGGCGGATTGGGCTACGGTGCTCAGGTTGGCTTTAGCAAATGGAATCTTAATGCAACTTTTATGGCAGTGCAGGGTGGAGCGCAGTTCAGAGCATTGCACACACCGGTAGCCGATTCCACCAGCGTACCTTCGCTTATCAATAACTTTACCGCCGATATTAATTATACCATTCCCATTAGCAGGCAAATTGGCTTCAGGCTTGGTGGCTCTTACATGCATGGCA
>JAAYIU010000335.1 GCA_012523265.1 Bacteroidales bacterium
CTTACAAGGTTTGCCTCCAAACGCCTGGACGAAAACAAGAAGAAGTTCTACCCCACCGAAGATGACCTAAGCCCCACCACCAAATTTATCGATAATCAGCTTATCGCAACACTCCCCGAAAACAAGGACTATCTGCGCAAAGTCAACGCCTAGAAAGTAAACTGGGTTGACGAAGAAGATATGGTGCGCAAGATTTACAATGACATGCGTGGCAGCAGCGTCTTCGAAAGCTACATGAACTCCGGCAAGCACTCATTCGACGAAGACCGCTCCTTTATCGCCACATTGTTTTTGGAATTTGTGGCTTATCAGGACTTTATCGATTATTTTTATGAAGAAAAAAATATCTACTGGGCCAACGACCTGGAGATTGCCAACCCGCTGGTGGTGAAGATCATCAAAGGGCTGCGCAAAAACGACGACGAATACGCCCTGCTGCCCACCCTCTACAACACTTCAGGAAAAGAAGAACCCGACGAGGACAAAGATTTTATGGTCAAGCTTTATCACAAGACGGTGCTCAGAAGCGATGAGCTGGAAGAGATTATTAAAAATAAAGCCAGCAACTGGGACATCAACCGCATTGCCACCATGGACATCATCCTGCTCAAGATGGCGCTCACCGAGCTGATGGAGTTTCAGTCGATACCTACCAAGGTGACCATGAACGAATACATCGAGCTTTCCAAATATTACAGCACGCCCAAGAGCAAAGTCTTTATCAATGGCATTCTCGACAAACTGATTGTAGAGCTAAAAGAAGAAAAAAGGATTGTAAAGACCGGCCGCGGCCTGATGGATTAAGGCTGAAGGATTTTCTATCATTCGTTTTTATCCCACCGCTGAGACGCAAAGATTATTAAAGAAAATCTTTCTTTTGCCTTTCCTCTGCGCCTCCGCGCCTCTGCGGTTTATTCTTTTTTATCCCACCGCTGAGACGCAAAGATTATTAAAGAGATCCTTTCTTTTGCCTTTCCTCTGCGCCTCCACGCCTCTGCGGTTTGTTCTTTACTTATTTCACCGCTGAGACGCTGAGACGCAAAGATTATCTTTGTCGAAATTTTTTAATACAAAAATTATGGCAAAGCGAAACCGACAACCCCTTCCGCTGCTCGAAAACGTAGAGATAAAAGACGCCGGCTCCGAAGGCAAGGCTGTGGCGCGTGTGGATAACATGGTGATTTTTGTGCCTTTTGTGGTTCCCGGCGACGTGATCGACATACAGGTGATCAAGCGCAAGCGCAACTATATGGAGGGAAAGGCGGTGAATCTGCGCAAGCCATCGCCGCTGCGCATCACCCCGCGCTGCGAACATTTTGGCTTGTGCGGTGGCTGCCGCTGGCAAAACCTGCCTTACGACCAGCAATTGCACTACAAACAGCAGCAGGTGAAAGACAGCTTCGAACGCATTGGCAAACTAAGCACCGAAACGATGATGCCCATCCTGGGGTCGGAAAAAATTTATGAATATCGCAACAAGCTGGAGTTTACCTTTTCCAACCGTCGCTGGCTTACCAAAGAAGAGCTGCGGCAGGAGGAAGATGTTAATATGGATGGACTGGGGTTTCATCTGCCTGGAGTTTTCGATCGCATCATCGACGTGCGCAACTGCTACCTGCAGCCGGCGCCTTCCAACGACATCCGGCTGGCTTTGCGCCAATACACCGCCGAACACCACCTTCCGTATTACGACAACAGAAAGCATGAAGGACTGATGCGCAACGTAATCATCCGCACGGCCAACAGCGGCGACGTGATGGTAATAGTGGTTTTTGCCCGCAACATGCCCGACAAAATCCATCCGCTCATGGACTTTCTCAAAGAGCGCTTCCCGCAGATCACCTCGCTGTTTTATGTGGTCAACAGCAAACTCAACGACACCATCAACGACCAGGAGACGCTGCTGTGGGCCGGCGAACCTTACATCATGGAGCACATGGAAGATTTGCGTTTTAAAGTGGGGCCGCAATCGTTTTACCAAACCAACGCCGGGCAGGCTTACAAGCTATACAAAGTTGCCAGGGAGTTTGCCGCCCTCACCGGCACCGAAACGGTGTATGATTTATACTGCGGCGCGGGCACCATCAGCAACTTTGTGGCACATCAGGCGCGGCAGGTGGTGGGCATCGAATACGTAGAGTCGGCCATCGACGACGCACGCGAAAACTCTAAAATCAACAACATCGGCAACACACATTTTGTGGCCGGCGACATGGCCAAAGTTTTTGACGCGGAGCTTATCGACAAGTATGGCCCCCCCGACGTAGTGATCACCGATCCGCCGCGGGCAGGCATGCACCCCAAAGTTATCGAGCGGCTGCTGTGGTTGCTGCCACAGCGCATCGTGTATGTGAGCTGCAATCCGGCTACACAGGCGCGGGATATTGCATTGCTTGGCGCAAATTACGAGATTGCTGCCATTCAGCC
>JAAYIU010000377.1 GCA_012523265.1 Bacteroidales bacterium
CATAACAACTCTGTTTTGCCCGTGGGAAGTCAATGCCATGGTCAGAACTCACATACATGAGTGTGTCTTCATAAAGCCCATTGTCTTCTATGAAGCCCATAATAGCGCCTATGGCACTATCTGCGGCGGTGACAGCTTTATTAAATCGCGCCAGCATTTCACGTGCCGGTCGAGTGTCAGGCAACTGGGGGAGCTTGGGAGGGAGAACTGCTGCATCTATGTCATCCTCTGTCACCGGTAAATCGTAGGGTGAGTGGGCTTCGGTGAAAGCCGCAGCAATGTAGATTGGTCCATTTTGCTCTTTTAGAGCATTTTTAATATTCTCTACCACATCCGCCGCTTGTGAGGAGTCTGTGATACTCTGATCATAACCGAGCAGAGATGTGCCCGAGACATTAAAATCTCCATGAGGATATGGTCCGCCGGCAATCGGGCGATACTCTTTTTCTTCGGCAAAACCACAGCGGAGAGTTTTGTATCCGGCAGTTTTTAGAACTCGAGGCAGTGTGGTCACTGTGTGGTCATAAAAACAGATACTTGCGTTGTGAAGACAGTTTCCGGTCAACACAGATGTACGGGAAGGTATACAGACAGTACCGGTGGAGTAATGGTGTTGAAATCTGACACCTTCCTTTGCCATTCTGTCCATATTGGGCGTTATGGCATCCGGAGCTCCATAGCATCCAAGCTGTCTCCCGGAGTCGTGCATCAATATGCCGATGATAACTTTGGGTTTTGACAAAACAGTCATTCCTTTCGAAAAAAATGTCATTATTTTAGCCTTGGCGGAGATGCTAAATGTTATACAGATAGTATAGTTCTTGGATTTAAGATGAGCCGCCTAAAATGGCGGCTCATCTATCATCTTTTTTGCTTATTCTTGATCTTCTTCGTCTACTTGCTCGTCTTCGTCTTCATCATCGTCGGAATCGCAATCATCACAGCAGTCATCGCAATCGTCATCGTCGTCATCATCAAACTCGTCAAAATCGTCGTCATCGCAATAGCCGCAGATGTCTTCATCTATAATGCAGCAACTGTCTTCAATTTCTCTTCTTTTGAGGAAAAAGAGAACAGCATATACTGTACCAAAGATTGCGGCGACACCGAGAACAAGACCGCCAATCACCATCAATGTCTTTTTCATCGTTACCTCCTGTTAGAATAGCACATATTTATTATATGATTATGATATAGTATGAAACGCTAAAAGTCAAGACATTATTAACGAATAAAGGGATTAATGCAGAATAAAAAAGGAATACACAGTCTATTGATAACAGCTTAATTGTTATGTTGCTTCCCGAAACCGAAAAGTTATTGGGAAAATCCGCAGCATTTTTTATATTTCTTTCCACTGCCACATGGGCAGGGATCATTTCGTCCGATTTTTGTTGATTTTCTGACAACAGGCTTCTTTTTATATTCCTGTGAATCTCCGTGACTCCGGAATGTCTGGCCGGGAGTTGCTCGCTGCTCTTCTGTGGTGCGCAGCCGGACAGTCATAATGCTGCGTGCAGTTTCTTCGCGAATGGATTCGATCATGGACTCAAACATCTCGAAACCTTCTTTTTTGTACGCTATTACCGGGTCATTTTGACCATATGCACGCAATTGAATTCCTTGTCTTAACTCTTGCATTGCGTCTATGTGGTCCATCCACTTGTCATCAACACTTCGAAGCAGGACAATTCGCTCAAGTTCGCGCATGATTTCCTCGCTAAATTCAGCTTCGCGAGATGCGTATTTGTTCATGACTTCATCTAAAACAGCCTCTGTCAGGTCGACTTCGTCAAGTCCAAGCAATTCAGAGTTTTCAAAGAAGGATAGGGGAACATAGACGGGAGAGAGCATTGCGCGCAGTTGAATCATATCAGCTTCGTCTGCCTTGGCATCTTCGCCTATCACACCACCAATGAGAGTGGAAATATGGTCGCTCACTATCTTGGCAACATAATCATGTACATCCTCACCGTCAAGGACTTGCTTACGCTGTTTGTAGATGGTTTCACGCTGAAGGTTCA